>JAIXXA010000027.1 GCA_027490975.1 Rhodospirillaceae bacterium | reverse complement strand
GCTTGGAAATCGCCCCGCCCTTGCCGCCCGGTGTCAGCACGCAAAAGCGGCCAGCGAGGGCGAGATTGCGCGAGGCCTTGGCAAGTTTGTCGCCAAAGGGCGGCTCGACGATCTGCACGCGCAGCAAAGCGCCCTGTTCGGGTGCCCGGCCCGGCACGTCCATCAATGCGCGCGCGCCGCCCTCGAGATCGAGAATGGCGCCCAGCTGCGGCACGAGCCGCGCCACACGCGCCACGTGGACGGTGCCGACCGCCAAGCGCCGGTCGAACGGTTCGCTTGCCACATCGCGCAAGGCGCCTTGCGCGAGGGCGACCGCGCGATACGCGTCGCGCCTTGTTTCGACGAAGATTTCGTCTGTCGGCGCTCTCATAGCACGGCGCGTCCTTTGAGCATTTGCGCCGTCTCGAAAAGATCGAGCCCGACGACGTTGGTGTAGGAACCCGACAGAAACCGCACGAACGCGGCGGCCGAACCCTGGATCGCGTAGCCGCCGGCTTTGCCGTCCCACTCGCCGCTTGCAAGATAGGCGTCGATTTCGGGTTGGGTCAGGCGTTTGAAGGCGAGCGTGGTGGCCGACAGGCGCACGGCCGGTTTGGCACCGGGAAGAACCAGGCAAATGCCGCCGAACACAAAATGGCGGCGGCCCGACAGAAGGGCCAAACACGAAGCGGCCTGCGCCACCGTTTCGGCCTTGGGAAGGATGCGCCGCCCGACGGCGACGACCGTGTCGGCCGCCAGGACCGCAGCGTCTGGATGCAAGGCCGCAACGGCCGCGGCCTTGGCGGCTGCAAGGCGCGTTGCCAGTGCGCGCGGGCTTTCGCCCTTAAGCGGCGTCTCGTCGATATCCGCAGGGGCGACGGCAGAAGGCGACGCGCCGATCTGCGCCAGCAAAGCCAGACGGCGCGGACTTGCCGACGCAAGGACGAGCGGCGGCGCCAAGCGGCTCCTACTTGAAGCGGAACGTGATCCGACCCTTGGTCAGATCGTAGGGTGTCATCTCGACATTGACGCGATCGCCTGCGAGCACGCGGATGCGGTTCTTGCGCATCTTGCCCGACGTGTGCGCCAGAACCTCGTGGTTGTTGTCGAGTTTCACGCGAAACATCGCATTGGGCAGCAGTTCCTGCACAACGCCCGAAAATTCGATAAGTCCTTCTTTCGCCATAGGCCTCCGTCGGAACGATCCGCTGGGCGCGCGAGCCACGCGAAAAACGCGCGCCGACACGCCAAAAGTTGCGGGAAATTGGCGCTTTAAGGGGCCGGGGTCAAGCCCTTATCCGCCGGGCGCGTCGGCGTCCTCGCGCGCAAGGTCGGGAAAGCGGCGCAGGATGCGGGTTTTGAGCTGGTCGCGCAGCTGCCGATAGCCCTCCAGCCGCGCCTCGCGGCTGCCCTCTTCGAGGAGCGCGGGGTCGAAAGTGGGCCAGTATTCGACGTCGCAGGCCATGATGCGCGTGAGTTCGAGGGCCTTGTGATGCGCTTCGGGGCTCAAGGTCACGATCATGTCGAACGAGCTGTCGACGAGCTCGTCGAAGGTCTTGGCCTTGTGGCGGTGGATGTCGATGCCGATCTCGTCGAGGGCGGCGATCACGAACGGATCGACCGGCTCGCGCTTGACGCCGGCCGAGTCGACATAGACGCGGGTCCCCATCAGCCGCTTGGCCAGCCCCTCGGCCATGGGCGAGCGCACGGCGTTCAGCGTGCAGCAAAACAGCAGGCTTCCGATCTTCGGCGCCGGGGGCGTCGGGGGAGCCGACATCGGCCCGTCACGCGCGAATGTGCAGCACGCAGATCAGCGTGAACAGCCGCCGCGCGGTGTTGAGATCGAGCACGATCTTGCCTTCCAGCCGCTCGCGCAGCAATTCGGAGCCTTCGTTGTGCACGGCGCGCCGGCCCATATCGAGGGCTTCGATCTGCGTGGGCGAAAGGCGCTTGATCGCGTCGTAGTAGCTTTCGCAGACCGTGAAATAGTCTTTGATCACGCTGCGGAACGGCGTGAGCGCGAGCACGATCTTTTCGACCGCGTCGCCCGCTTCCGCGCGCACGTCGAAGGCGAGGCGCTGCTCTTCGATCGAGAGTTTCAGATGGTAGGGCCCGGCTTCGACGCCGACCATCTCGAAACGGTTGTCCTCGAGCAGGTCGAAGATCGCGACCGTGCGCTCGTGCTCGATGTCGGCATTGCGGCGCACGCGCAATTGCTCGTCGAGATCGATCTTGGAAATGCGGTTGCGGCGGTCGGAAGAGCCATCCATCCCTACCCCCTCTTTGCAGCAGCGCGAAGTGCGATCGAAGCCGCGTGGCTCGCCAGCCCCTCGGCCTCGGCCAGGGCCGTTCCGGCGGGGGCCAAACGCCGCAGGCCCGCCGCGTCGGCGCCCATCAAGGTCGTGCGCTTGACGAACGCGTCCACGCCCAAGCCCGACGAGAAGCGGGCCGCACGCGAGGTCGGCAGCACATGGTTGGGGCCGGCCAGATAGTCGCCCAGCGCCTCGGGCGCAAAACGGCCGAGGAAAACGGCACCGACATGGCGCACGCGCGCGGCAAGGCGCTCAGGCGCCGCGACGGCAAGCTGCAGATGCTCAGGCGCCAGCCGGTCGATCAGCGCCACGCAATCGTCGAGTTTGGCAACGCGGATCGTCGCCCCATGTTTGCGCCACGAGGCCGCGGCGATTTTGCGGCGCGGATGCGTTTCGAGTTCGGCCAAAACGGCCGCGTTCACGGCCGCAATGAAAGCGGCATCGTCGGAGAGCAGGATCGACTGGGCCGCTTCGTCGTGTTCGGCCTGGGCCAGAAGATCGACCGCGATCCAGCGCGGATCGTTTTTGCCGTCGGCGACGACGACAACCTCCGAGGGGCCCGCGATCAGATCGATGCCGACCGTGCCGAACACGAGGCGCTTGGCGGCGGCGACATAGGCGTTGCCGGGACCGGTGATCTTGTCGACGGCCGCGATCGTCTTGGTGCCGTAGGCAAGGGCCGCCACAGCCTGGGCGCCGCCCACGCGGTAGATCTCGTCCACGCCGGCGATTTTGCAGGCGGCGAGGACCAGCGGATTGAGTTTGCCGTCGGGCGTGGGCACCACCACCACGAGCCGCTTCACGCCCGCGACCTTCGCCGGCACCGCATTCATCAGCACCGACGACGGATAGGCGGCCTGCCCGCCCGGCACGTAGAGCCCGACCGCGTCGATCGGCGTCCAGCGCCAGCCAAGCAGCAGGCCCGCCTTGTCTTTCCACACCGCATCGGTCGGATGCTGCTTGGCGTGGTAGGCGGCAATGCGGCTTGCCGCAAGCTCGAGCGCTTTCACGGTTGCGGGCGCGCAAACCTTGAGGGCTGCCGAAATCTCGGCCGGGCGAATGCGCAGATCGGCCGCTTTGATCGACATGCGGTCGAAACGGTTCGTGTATTCGACGAGCGCCGCATCGCCGCGCTTTTTGACGTCGGCGACGATCTTGGCCGCGACCGCGTCGGCCGACTGCGAATGCGCGTCGCGCGAGCCGAGCAGGCGCTTGAACTTGGCCTCGAAGCCGGGCTTGGTTGCGTCGAGATCAAGCGGCACGGGTCGCCTCCGCGATGCGGTCGATCAGCGGCTGCACGTCGCCGTGGCGCGTTTTGAGGGCGGCCCGGTTGACGATGAGCTTCGACGTCACGTCGGCGATGTGCTCGACCTCGACGAGGCCGTTGGCCTTGAGCGTGGCGCCCGACGACACGAGATCGACGATGCGCCGCGCAAGCCCCAAGGCCGGCGCGAGTTCGATGGCACCGTTCATCTTGATGCATTCGGCCTGCACGCCGCGGCGCGCGAAATGTTTGCGCGCGACGTTCGGGTACTTCGTGGCGACGCGCACATGGCTCCATTTGCGCGGATCGTCGCGCCCGGCAAGGTCGGCGGGCTCGGCCACCGACAGACGGCATTTGCCAATGCCGAGATCGAGCGGCGCGTAGATCTCCGAATAGTCGAATTCGACGATCACGTCGTTGCCCGCAACGCCGAGATGCGCCGCCCCGAAGGCGACAAGGGTCGCCACGTCGAAGGCGCGCGCGCGCACGATGTCGAGCCGCGGGTCGTTGGTCCGGAAGCGCAGCAGGCGCGTGTCGGGATTGTCGAATTCGGGCTCGGGCCGGATGCCGGCGGCGGTGAGCAGCGGCATCACCTCTTTGAGGATGCGTCCGTTCGACAGGGCAAGGATGAGTTTGTCGTTGGCTGGCACGGGCAGAAATACTCCGATCGAGGCGTAAACGGCAATGCGCGCACGAAGGCGCGTCGTTTTACCCGACCGGATGTCGCGGGCGCCACTGGGTCGGCCACGGATCGCCGATATCCTGCATGAGGCAGGCGATGTGCGGGCCTTCGAGGCGGATCGCCGCGTCGCCCGCGAAGACCATGACAATGGCGCCCGGATGCGCTTCGATCGTCAGCAGCTCGAGCACGCGGCCGCGCTCGCGCTGGTCGAGGCCGCGTCGGCGCACATTGTCCACGCCCGCGAAATGCACGCCGCAATTGACGCGCTCGTAGGAATTGCACGGCGCAAAAGCCGGATCGACGGGCTCGGGCGCGGGTTCGACCTCCCAGGTATCCTGGCAGTTTTCCCAGCGAAAACGGTTGGCGACGAGCACGAACTCGCGCTGGCCCGCGTCGAACTTCATGTCGCCGATCGGGATCAGCGCGTCCTGCAGGCACGCGGCGATGATGCGGAAATCTTCCGCGTCCGTCGCCTTCAAGCGCAGGCCTTGGGCGGCGGCCGTCATGCGCCCTCCTTGAGCCGCTCGATGTCGGCGCCGCAGGCGGAGAGTTTCTCCTCGAGCCGTTCGTAGCCGCGGTCGAGATGGTAGACGCGCGCCACGGTCGTTTCGCCCCTTGCGGCAAGGCCTGCGATAACGAGCGAGACCGACGCGCGCAGATCGGTCGCCATCACTTGGGCGCCCGTCAGATTCGGCACGCCCCGCACCATGGCCGAGCCGCCGTGCAGATTGATGTTGGCCCCCATGCGCCGCAGTTCGGGCACATGCATGAAGCGGTTCTCGAAAATCGTTTCGGTCACCATCGACGCCCCTTCGGCCGACGCCAGCAGCGCCATCATCTGCGCCTGCAGGTCGGTCGGAAATCCGGGATAAGGTTCGGTCATCACGTCCACGCCCGTCAAGGCGGCGTTTGTGCGGCTGACCCGGAAGCCGCGTTCGGTCGGCGCGAACGACACGCCGGCCTGGCCCAGAATGTCGGCCGCCGCCTGGATGAGATCGAGGCGCCCGCCGACGAGCTCGACGTCGCCGCCGGTGGCGGCCGTCGCCATCACATAGGTGCCGAGTTCGATGCGGTCGGGCAGAATCGTGTGGCGGGCGGCATGCAGCTTGGCACCGCCCTCGATCGTCAGCGTGTCGGTGTCGATGCCCGTGATCGTGGCCCCCATCGCCACGAGGCAGCGCGCAAGGTCGCCGACCTCGGGCTCGCGCGCGGCATTGACGAGCACCGTGCGGCCCTTGGCGAGGGTCGCCGCCATCATCAGATTTTCGGTGGCCCCCACCGAGATGAACGGGAACACGATGCGGGCACCCACAAGCCCGCCCGGGGCGGCCGCTTCGACGTAGCCTTCCTTGAGCTCGATCTTGGCGCCGAGCTGCTCGAGCCCTTTGAGATGCAGATCGACGGGCCGCGCGCCGATGGCGCAGCCGCCGGGCAGCGACACGCGCGCCTGGCCTTCGCGCGCCACAAGGGGCCCGAGCACCAGGATCGAGGCGCGCATCTTGCGCACGAGATCGTAGGCCGCCGTCGTGCTGGTGATGTTTTTGGCGCTGAGCGCCAGAGCGCGCCCGGCATGGCCGCCGTTGGGCGCGTGCCCGTCGAGCGCGATTTCGACCCCCAACGTCGCCAGCAGATTGGCGAGCGTCGAGATGTCGGCCAGATGCGGAATATTGACCAACGTCAGCGTTTCGTCGGTCAGCAGGCTAGCCGCCATCAGCGGCAAGGCCGCGTTTTTGGCGCCGCCGATCGGGATCGTGCCTTTGAGCGGCCGACCGCCGCGAATGCGTATCTTGTCCATCACCCTCCCTTACCCCGGTCGGGCGGCAAAATCCAGAAGAGACAATGATCTAGGCGGCGGCCCAAGCGACATGCTATCGCCGCCGCCATGTGGATCGGGATTGCGGCGGGGCTGGGTGCCGGGGCGATGTGGGGCTTGAGCTTTATCGCCCCCTTGGCGGTCGCCCCCTATACGGCCTTCGATGTGACGGCGGGGCGCTACCTCGTCTTCGGCATCGCGTCGGCGGTCATTCTGCTGGCGACGCGCCGCGACGTGCTGCGCACGCTCTCGCACACCGAGTGGCGCACGGCTCTTTGGCTCGGGCTGCTCGGCTACGTCGTCTATTATCTGCTCGTAGCCTTTGCGGTCCAATTGGCCGGGGCGGCCCTGCCCGCGTTGGTCGTCGGGTGCCTGCCCATCCTGCTCGCGATCTATGCCAATTTCCGCGATCGGGCGATCGCGTGGCGCGCCTTGCTGGCGCCGCTCGCCGCGATCGCCGCAGGCTTGGCGCTCGTCAATGCCGAGGCGGCGCTGCAAGCGCCCTCGGTCGAGAGCCGGCTGGCGCTCGCGGCAGGTCTCGTCCTCGCGATCGGCGCCACGCTCGTATGGATGTGGTACGCGATCGTCAACGCCGCGGCGCTGCAGCGCCGTCGAACGATGGACGCCGTCGCCTGGGCCGGCTTGACCGGCCTTGGTGCCGGCGCCGGCATGGTGCTGCTCGGGCTGCCGGGAATTGCGCTCGGAATGTCGAAGGTTCCCGAGCTTGGGCTGCTGCGCGCCGAAGCGGTTCCGTTGATCGTGTGGTCGCTGGCGACGGGGCTCTTGAGTTCCTGGATTGCGACGTATCTGTGGTCGCTTGCCGCCCAGCGCCTGCCCTTGGCGTTGTCCGCACAATTGATCGTTTCGGAAACGCTGTTCGCACTGCTGTTCGGCTTTGTCCACGCCGGGCGCTGGCCCAGCGTGTTCGAAACGAGCGGTGCGGCCCTGCTCGTCGCGGGCGTGATGCTCGGCACCTACCGCTTCTACAAGGCGCGCTAGAACCCGGCCCCAGGCTTGGCGAGATAGTCTTGCTCGTCGGGCGTACTTGCGCGACCCAATATCGCATTGCGATGGGCAAAACGGCCGAAGCGCAGGATCACCTCGCGATGCGCGTGTGCGGATTCGAGCGCACGTTTGCGCCACGGTGCCTCGGGCAGGCTTTCGACGAGCCGCACGCATTCGTCTTGGGCGCCGGGATCCTCGGCATGCGTGAACGGCAGATAGACGAACAGCCGCATGACGGGCGGCAAAGTTTGGTCGAAACCGCGTGCGACGATGCGGCGTGCCAGCGCCAGCGCTTGCCCATCGCTGGCGAACGCAAGCGGCGTGCCGCGATGGATGTTGCGCGGCATCTGGTCGAGCAGCAGGATCAGCGCCAGCGCGCCCTCGGGCGTGTCGCCAAGCCGCGCCAACAGACCTTGTGCGGCCTCGGTTGCGAGTGCGCCGAGCTTTTCGCGGCATTCTTGGTCGAACGCGGCGTCCGGTTTGAACCACCCGTCGCGGAACGTGTCGCGCAAGGGATCCTCCGGCGAGCCGAACCAGAAATCGAGCACGGAGGCCACGGTCGCCTCGTCGGCCAGGGCCGCACGGCCGCGCAGCTGCAGCTTGCGGCGCTTGAGATTCGCGCGCAGCGCATCGGCCTCGGCCGCTTTGCGCCGCGCCTCGGCCGCCAGCGCATGCGGGCCTTTGATGTCGCGGTTCACAGCTTCGCCAACGGCAATTTCAAGAACCGATTGCCCTTGACCGTGGCAGGCGGCATATGCCCGCCGCGGATATTGATCTGGATTGCGGGCAGCAGCAGATTGGGCGTGTCGAGCGTGCGGTCGCGCGCTTCGCGCAAGGCCACGTACGCGGCCGCGTCCACGCCGTCCTTCACATGGATGTTGCCGGCACGCTGTTCGGCGACGGAAGCGCAATAGGCAAGCGCACGCCCGCCGGGCTGGTAGTCGTGCGCGGTGTAGATCAGCGTGTCGCCGGGCAGATCGAGCAGCGTGCGGATCGAACGGAAGAGGACGTGCGCAGAGCCGCCCGGAAAGTCGGTGCGGGCCGTGCCTGAATCCGGCATGAACAGCACGTCGCCGACAAACGCGTGGATGCGGCCAGATCCGCCCGTCACAAGCAGGCTCGTGCAGGCCGGCGTGTGGCCG
>JAIXXA010000096.1 GCA_027490975.1 Rhodospirillaceae bacterium | reverse complement strand
TGCCCGGCGGCGCGTGGGGCTTCTTGGCCTTCATCAACGTGTTCGTCTTCTTCCTGGCGTTTTTCCTCGATTTCTTCGAGATCGCCTTCATCATCGTGCCGATGCTGGCGCCGGTCGCGCAAAAGCTGCTGACGCCGCTCGTGGGGGCGGACGCCGCCCTCATCTGGTTCGGCGTGATCTTGTGCGTGAACATGCAGACGAGCTTCATGCATCCGCCGTTCGGCTTTGCGCTGTTCTATCTGCGCTCGGTCGCACCCAAGGAGATCAAGACCTCCGACATCTACATGGGGGCGATTCCGTTCGTGCTGCTGCAGGTCGTGATGGTGGCCCTCGTGATCTCGTGGCCCGGCCTCGTGACCTGGGCGCTCGACAAGCCGCTCGACGTCGATCTTTCGACCATCGAAATTCCGGCCACACCGGCCGATTCGGTGACGCCGGAAGCCGTCAATCCGGACGGCGACGGCGAGCCGATGGACGCCGACGAAGACGAACCTGCAAAATAGAACGCGCTGCCGCGAAAAAGAGAAACCCGCCGCGAGCTTGGCGCGCGCGGCGGGTTTTTTGTTGCCCAGCGCTTATGCGGGGCGCTAGTGCAGCGTCGCCTACGAGCGGCGCGGCAACGTGGCGAGGTTCGCATTGACGAAGCGGTCGTAGGCAGCTTCGTTGGTGCGGAACCACTGGAACTGGTCGGTGCGGAACCGGCGCCAGGATTCGTAGACCTTCTTGAACAGCGGGTTCTTTTCCGACGTTTCGTCGTAGAGCTCGTTGGCCGCCTTCAGGCAGGCCAGCAGCGTTTCGTTGCTGAAAACCTTGAGCTGCGTGCCGCCGGCCACCAGACGGCGCAGGGCCACCGGGTTCTGGGCGTCGTACTTGGCCTGCATGGCCACGTGCGCTTCCCAGGAAGCCGCCTGGAAGATCGACTTGTTCTCGGACGACAGGCTGTCCCACGCCGTCTTGTTGACGATGGCCGACAGCTGCGGGCCGCCTTCCCAGAAGCCCGGGTAGTAGTAGAACTTGGCGACCTTGTTGAAGCCGAGCTTTTCGTCGTCGTAGGGGCCGACCCATTCGGCGGCGTCGATGGTGCCCTTTTCGAGCGCCGGGTAGATGTCGCCCGCCGCCAGCTGCTGCGGCACCAGGCCCAGTCGGGTCAGCACCTGGCCGGCAAAGCCGCCGATGCGCATCTTGACGCCTTTGAAATCTTCGGCCGATTTGATTTCCTTGGTGAACCAGCCGCCCATCTGGGCGCCCGTGTTGCCGGCCGGCATCGAGACGACGCTGTAGGCGTTGAACAATTCGGCCATCATCTGCTGGCCGCCGCCGGCATACATCCACGCCGTCTGCTGGCGCGAGTTGAGGCCGAACGGAATCGCCGTGTCGAACGCGAAGGTCGGATCCTTGCCGACATAATAGTAGTTGGCCGTGTGGCCGCACTCGACCGTCGCGGCTTGGACGGCATCCAGAACCTGCAGGCCCGGCACGATTTCGCCCGCGGCGAAAACGCGGATTTCGAACTTGCCGCCCGAGGATTCGGTCACGCGCTTGGCCAGCACTTCGGCCGCCCCGTAGATCGTGTCGAGCGACTTCGGAAAGCTCGAGGCCAGACGCCAGCGGATCACGCCCTGCGCGATGGCCGGGGCAGCCAACGGTGCGGCCGCCATGCCGACGCCAGCGCCAACGATAAATTTACGACGTTTCATGCGTTTTTCTCCCTGTCGTCCGGTTTTGGACATAAATGGACCGAGTCCGGCCGCCGGTTTTACAGCCGCTCGATGGATTAGAAATTACCACGCAGAATCTGCGAAAGTCATTGCCAAAATCCAGCGTGCCTATGTATTGAGCAGCGACCGGAAAGGATCGTTTCGACCATGGCGATGAAGCCGACTTTCAGCCTGCGGCCGACCTTTCTGGGCGTTGCCAACGCCGATCCCGCGGCCCGCTTCTGTGTGGCAGGGTTGCCGCTCGATCTTGGCACCTCGAACCGCGCGGGTGCGCGCGAAGGTCCGGCCGCAATTCGGGCCGCCAGCCGCATGCTGTGCGACGGCGACCACCCGACGCGCTGGATCGAGCCCGCCACGCTCGACCTTGCCGATCTCGGCGATTTCGACATCGCGCTTGGCGACATCGCGGCAAGCTTCGGCAAAATCGAGGCGCAGGCGGCCAAGATCGCGCATCTTGTGGCGCTGGGCGGCGACCATGGGGCGACCCTGCCGCTGCTGCGCGCGCTCGTGAAACGCCTCGGCGCGCCCGTCGGCCTCGTGCATTTCGACGCGCATGTCGACACTTGGCCCACCACGTTCGGCAATGCGCTCGGGCACGGCTCGGTGTTCTATCGCGCCATCGAAGAGAAGCTCGTCGATCCGAAGCGCATGGTGCAGATCGGCATCCGCAGCCCGGTCGCGCGCGACGTGTGGGAGTGGACGCTCGCACAAGGGGCGACGATTCTCGACGCGCAAAGCGTGCATGCAAACGGCGCCGCTTTTGTGGCCGACACGATCAAACGCGTCGTCGGCACCGCACCCGCCTATCTGTCGTTCGACATCGACGCGCTCGATCCGGCGTTTGCCCCCGGCACGGGCACGCCCGAAATCGGCGGGCTTGCAAGCTGGCAAGCGCAGGCGATCTTGCGCCAGCTCGAAGGCGTTTCGTTCGCCGGCATGGATGTGATGGAAGTGGCCCCCGCCTACGATCATGGCGAGATCACCGCCCTCGCCGCCGCCACGCTCGCGTGGGAGTATCTCGCTTTGGTTGGCGCGAAAAAATAACGGCCAGACCAAATTGTCACTTGCATTGCCGGCGATTTGGATTATTTATCCGCGCAGACGCAAATCGCACGTGCCCCAGGCCCGCGAGGCAACGCGCTAAGGCAGCACTTCGTTTCCAACCGAAGAAGCTTCCGATCCCAGCGCTCGAGGTCAAGCAACGACGTCACGCGTCCTTTCCGATGAGCCGACCGTAAGGGTCGGTGCGGTCGCGAAGGGAACCGGGATTTCGAAAGACGCTTGCCTCGGGGCAGTTTTCCCCGAACCAGCAACGCATTCGCTATTCCGTCGTCTTTTTGCGGTCGCTTTTGTCGCCGAGGATGACCGATGGCACAAACGCTGCTGCGCAAATCCGTTGCCGCCCTGGCCCGGACGCGCGAGATCCCGACGCCCGCCCTGCGCCCGCTCGATGCGGCGGTGGCCGAATTGCAGCCGCACGAGCCCGTGCATGCGCTGCGCCCGGCGACGCTTGCGCGCACGGCCGCCCATTTCGTGGCCGGCTTCCCCGGCGAGACGCTCTATGCCGTGAAGTGCAATGCCGACCCGCGCACCTTGCGTGCATTGTGGGACGGCGGCGTGCGCGGTTTCGACTGCGCTTCGCCCGCCGAAATCGCCCTCGTGCGTTCGATGTTCGGGCGTGCCGCGACGATCGCCTACATGCATCCGGTGCGCGCGCGTGCGGCCATCCGCGAAGCCTACGGGCGCCACGCGGTGCGCCGCTTCGTGCTCGATTCGGTCGCCGAGTTCGACAAGATCCGCGAAGAGACGGCCGCCAAGCCCGGCACGCTCGACCTCGTCGTGCGCATCGCGCCGCCTGCCGCCCCGCAAGCGGCGAAGGCGCTGCACGATCTTTCGGGCAAGTTCGGTGCTTCGGCCGCCGACGCGGTCGCACTGCTGCGGCTTGTGCGCCCCTATGCGCGCGCGCTCGGCATCTCGTTCCATGTCGGCTCGCAGAATGCCGATCCGCAGGCTTTTGCGCGCGCGATCGCGCACGCCGATGCGGTGGCGCAGGAAGCCGGCGTTGCGGTCGAAGTGCTCGACGTGGGCGGCGGCTTCCCCGTTGCCTATCCGGGCCAAAACGTGCCGCCGATCGACGCGTTTTTCGCGGCGATCAAAGAAGCGCACGCCGCGTGCCATACGCTGGGCAACACGGCGCTGTGGGCCGAGCCGGGCCGCGCCCTCGTGGCGGCCGGCGGTTCGGTCGTGGTGCAGGTGCAAGCGCGCCGCGGCAACACGCTCTACATCAACGACGGCGTCTACGGCGCCCTCGCGGATGCGGGCGTGCCGGGCCTTCGCTATCCCACGCGTCTGCTGCGCGCGAGTGCCGCCGACGAAGTGGCCTTCGACTTCTACGGTCCGACCTGCGATTCGGCGGACCATATGAAGGGCCCGTTCGTCCTGCCCGGCGATGTTCGCGAGGGCGACTGGATCGAACTCGGCCAGTTGGGAGCCTATGGAGCGGTGCTGCGCACCGGCTTCAACGGCTTCGAGCGCGCGCACCTGATCGAAGTCGAAGGCTGACGAAGCAAATCTCGACTTATGGTGCGTGAGCGCGCTCGCCGCCCGCCTTGTCGCATGCGTTTGAATTGCATGGGGGACAAGGCGGGCGGTTCCGTTTTGGCCGCCTGCCCAATCGTCGCGCCAGCGCCCAAGCTGGACGACCCGGCATCGTTCGTGCATTCTTGAGCGCATGGCCCGAGACGCCGGACGCCGCGCTGTGTTGGCTGGGATCGGAGCAAGTGCTGCTGTTGCGGCCTTGCCGCAACGCCGTGCTGCCGCCGCCGGCACCGCTGTCGATCTGCAGCTGGTTCTTGCCGCCGACGTGTCGCGCAGCATCGACGACCATCGCTTCCGCCTGCAGCGCGAGGGTTATGCCGCCGCCATCGCCGATCCGCGCGTCGTGCGCGCGATGACGGGCGGGCGGCTCAAGCAGCTTGCCCTCACCTATTGCGAATGGTCGAGCCCAAGCCAGCAGATGACGCTCGTCGACTGGACGCTGATCGACGGCCAGGAAAGTGCGGAAGGTTTCGCCGGCCAATTGCTGCTGCCGCCTCGCCCCTTTGCCGCGTCGACCGCGATCGGCGAGGCGATCGGCTATGCGGCGCGCGAATTCGAACGCTGCCCCTTCCCCGCCGAGCGGCGCACGATCGACATTTCGGGCGACGGCACCAACACCAACGGCCTGCCCGCCGAGATCGGCCGCGACCGCGCCGTGGCGGCGGGCATCACGATCAACGGGCTCGCGATCCTGTCGGACACGCCCAGCCCCTGGAACCCC
Source organism: Rhodospirillaceae bacterium (assembly GCA_027490975.1). Classification (GTDB taxonomy): domain Bacteria; phylum Pseudomonadota; class Alphaproteobacteria; order CACIAM-22H2; family CACIAM-22H2; genus Tagaea. Next base: position 10,611 of record JAIXXA010000096.1, on the reverse strand, counting down.
AACCACACCCATCCGCCCGGCGGGCTCGACGGCTGGTACCGCGAAAACGTGATCGGCGGGACCGGCGCCTTTTTGCTGTCCGTGATGGGCTTCGAAACATTCGCCTTCGCGATGGTCAACAAACTCACGCGCGAATCGACCTGAAGACAGAACGCCCCCCCAACCTGGAGCCCTCCCGATGACCCCCCGATCGATCTCGCGCCGCTTTGCCGTCGGCGGCGGCTTGGCGCTGTTTTCGGCCCCCGTTCTTGCCCAGCATGCCGGGCACGGCCCGGTCTACGAACGCCTGAACCAGCCCGGCCGCATCGACGTGCCCGCGATCGCAGCCGAGCAGCGCGTGTTCGACTCGATCGCTCCCCGGGCGCCGCAGCAGGGCCGCTGGATCGAGCGCGCCCCGCTGCCCTTGCCGCGCACCGAAATGGCGTGGGCGGCCGAGCGCAACGGCAAGCTGCATCTCGTGGGCGGCTATGCCGAGCAGCGCGTCGACAAACCCTACCACCATATCTACGACGCGGCTGCCAACAGCTGGCTGCAGGCGCAGGATCTGCCGCTGGGGGCGAACCATGTGGGTGTGGCCGTGCTCGACGGGCGGCTCTACGCGCTCGGCGGTTTCATCGACCAGAATCGCCGCCCGCATGCCGAATGCTTCGTGTTCGGCGCCGAGGGCGAGCGTTGGTCGAAGATCGCGCCTTTGCCCACGCCGATGGGCGCCATGGGCTGCATCGCCTACGAGGGCCGCATCCATGCGGTGGGCGGGGCCGACGGCGACACGGCCGAAGCGCGCCTGTCGCGCAGCCAGCACATCGTCTACGACCCCAAGACCGATAAATGGAGCAACGCCGCCCCGCTGCCCACCGCGCGCGACCATATCGGCATCGTCGCCAATGCCGGGCTCATCCATGTGATCGGCGGGCGGGTGAACAGTTTCTATACAAATTCGCACCTGCACCACACCTACGACGCCAAAGAAGATGCGTGGCGCATGCGCAATCCGCTGCCCACGGCGCGCTCGGGCCATGGGGCGACGCTGTATCGCGGCCAGATTTTCTGCATGGGCGGCGAAGGCTCGAACCGCGTGTTCGGCCAGAACGAGGCCTACGACCCCACGACCGACAAATGGCTCGCCTATGCACCCATGGCCACCCCGCGCCACGGCATGGGGGCGGTTGCGATCGGCGACGCGATCTACGTCGCCGGCGGCGGCCCGGTGATGGGCGGCGGCGTGAAGAGTGCGGTACACGAGGCCTTCACGCTGGCCTAAACGGCGCGCGCCCCTTTGCGCGCATAGACATGCAGCCACGGGGTGGGTTCGGCATCGTAGCCGGTGCCCATCGTTTGCTCGATCTCGGGCGACGGGAAGCCGGCGGCAGCGAAGGTGGCGGCGAGCCAATCCGGCGAAGGGTAATTGTAGAGGCGCCCGAGGCGGTCGCGGCCCTCCGCCGTGCCTTCCTTGAAGCTCGAATAGAAGACGCCGCCCGCACGCAGCGCACGGTGGATGCCGCGCAGGATGGCAGGCAGTTCGGCGCGCGGCACGTGCAGCAGGCACGCGTTCGCATAGACGCCGTCATACGCGTTTTCGGCCGCAAGATCGGCAAAGCGCAGCACCAGCACCTTGCGGCCCAGACGATGCTGCGCTTCGGCCGCCATTTCGGGCGAACCGTCGCTGGGCGTGAGATCGAGGCCTTTGGCAAACAGGGCCGCACTGTCGCGCCCGCTGCCACAGCCGAGTTCGAGCACGGCGGCACCAGGGGGGAGCAACGACGAAAAATGCGCGATATGCCGCGTATTCGGCGGCGTGCCGCGCGCGGCATAACGCGCGGCTTCGGCCGCATAAAATGCGGTCGTTTGCGGATCGTCGGCCATCGATTGGTCTTTCTGTTGCATACATTCGAGGCCAGGCGTTTAACTTGGCGTTCCGAAATCTAGCACGAGGGTTGGCCTTGGCATGACTTGGTCCGTTGTGGCGCACGACCGTGCAAGCGGCGAATTCGGCATTGCCGTGGCGACGCGGTTTTTTGCCGTGGGCGCCTTGTGCATGTATGTGAAGCCGGGCGCGGGTGCGGTCGCAACGCAAGCCTTGATCAATCCCTATCACGGGATCGACGGCATCGACCTGCTCGAGCGCGGCATCCCGGCCAAGGAGGCGCTGGCGGCCTTGCTTGCGCGCGACGCGGGCCGCGACGTGCGCCAGGTGCATCTGATGGACGCGATCGGCGATTTTGCCGCCCACACGGGAACGGGCTGCATCGACTGGGCGGGGCATCTGATTTTCGAGGATTTTTCGGTCGCCGGAAACATGCTCGCAGGAAAACAGGTGATCGAGGCGACAGCCGAGGCGTTTGCGCTGAATGCCGGCCTGCCGCTTGCCGAGCGTTTCATCGCCGCCCTCGATGCGGGCGAGGCCGTGGGCGGCGACAAGCGCGGGCGGCAGTCGGCGGCTTTGCGCATCCACAAAAACGACGAATATCCCGTGCTCGATATCCGCGTCGACGACCACGAATTTCCGCTCGTCGAACTGCGCCGCCTCTACGAAAAAAGCAAAGAGCGTTTTTCGACGTTCCGCAAATTCCTCGCCTCGCGCGACAACATCGCGGGCACCTACGACCGCAGCAAAATCGACGCGGCCCTCGCGGCGGCCGGCATCAAATGAATTCTCTGCTCGAGGTCGACGATTTGCACACGTCTTTCGACACCGATGCGGGCGAATTCCGCGCGGTCGACGGCGTGTCGTTCGGCGTCGCCCCTGGGCGCACGCTCGGCATCGTCGGCGAAAGCGGCTGCGGCAAGTCGGTCACGTCGCTGTCGATCATGCGCCTGCTCGCCAAGCCCGCGGGCCGCATCGCCAGCGGGGCGATCCGCTTTCGCGGCCAAGACCTCGCCACGCTGCCCGAGCCCGAAATGCAGAAACTGCGCGGCTCGGAAATCGCGATGATCTTCCAGGAGCCGATGACGAGCCTCAACCCGGCTTTCACGATCGGCAACCAGCTCGTCGAAGGCATTCTGCGCCATCGCGACATTTCGGCCGAGGCCGCCAAGGCGCACGCGATCGAGATGCTGCGCCGCGTGCGCATCCCGGCCCCCGAGGCGCGCTTCGACGAATATCCGCACAAACTCTCGGGCGGCATGCGCCAGCGCGTGATGATCGCGATGGCGCTCGCCTGCGATCCCAAACTGCTGATCGCGGACGAACCCACCACCGCGCTCGACGTGACGATCCAAGCCCAGATCCTCGATCTCCTGCGCCGTTTGCGCGACGAGACGGGTACCGCCATCGTGCTGATCACGCACGATCTGGGCGTGATCGCGGAGCTCGCCCACGACGTGGTCGTGATGTATGCGGGCAAGATCGTGGAGAAGGCCCCGGTCGAGCGGCTGTTCGCGTGGCCCCAGCACCCCTACACGATCGGCCTGTTGGGGGCGATTCCTCAGCTGCATCGCGCGCGCGAACGCTTGGCCACGATCGACGGCACGGTGCCGAACCTCGCCAAGCTCGCACCGGGCTGCCGCTTTGCCGCACGCTGCCCGTTCGCGCAGGAGCAGTGCCGCCGCGAAGAACCGCCGATGCGCGATCTCGGGCACGGCCAGGCGGCCGCGTGCTGGTTTGCCCCGCTCGACGAGGCCCCTCTCAAGGCGGGTGGCGCATGACCACGCCGCTCCTGAGTGCGCACAATTTGGTGAAGCATTTTCCCGTGCGCAAAGGCCTGTTCGGCCGCACGACGGGCTACGTGAAGGCGGTGGACGGCGTGTCGCTCGACGTCGCCCCCGGCGAAACGCTGGGTCTCGTGGGCGAAAGCGGCTGCGGCAAATCGACCGTCGGGCGCATGCTGCTGCGCCTGATCGAACCGACGTCGGGCGAAATCGAGTTCGACGGGGCCGAACTTACGCGCCTTACCGAGCCCGAAATGCGCAAGGCGCGGCGCCATCTGCAGATCGTGTTCCAGGACCCCTACGCCTCGCTCAATCCGCGCATGACGGTGGGCGAGATCGTGGGCGAGCCGCTGATGCTGCACGGGATCGCGCACGGGGCGGCACGCGCCGAAAAAGTGCGCGAACTGCTGGCCGTGGTGGGCTTGCGGCCCGAACACGACCGGCGCTATCCGCACGAATTCTCGGGCGGGCAGCGCCAGCGCATCGGCATTGCGCGCGCCCTTGCCGCCGGGCCCAAACTCATCGTCGGCGACGAACCCGTTTCGGCCCTCGACGTGTCGGTGCAGGCGCAGGTGCTGAACCTGCTCAAGGATCTGCAGGCGCGCTTCGGCTTGGCCCTCGTGCTGATCGCGCACGATCTGGCCGTCGTCAAACACGCGGCCGACCGCGTGGCCGTCATGTATCTGGGCCGCATCGTCGAGCTGGCCGATACGGCCACACTCTATTCGGCGCCCCGCCATCCCTACACGCAAGCCTTGCTGGCCGCGATTCCGGCCCCCGATCCGCAGCTCGCGCGCGCCAAGATTCTGCTCGAAGGCGACGTGCCGAGCCCGATCGATCCGCCGCCAGGCTGCCATTTCCACACGCGCTGCCGCTTCGTGCAGCCGCGCTGCCGCACGGACGCCCCCGCGCTCGAAGAGGCGGCCCAGGGGCAAGCCGTCGCCTGCCATTTCTGGCGCGACATCCCGGCCTTCGCACCCGCCACCGCACCGCCCGACAACGCAGCCGCGCAGCGGCTCGAAAAACTTCAGAACCGTTTTGTGTGATCCCCGACGAAGGAGACAAAAAATGTCCAAATTCCGAACCTTGATGGCCGCCATGACCGTCTCTGGCATGACGGCCTTGGGCCTGATGGCCGGCGCCGCCTCGGCGCAAACGACGCTGCGCATCGGCCTGCAGGAAGATCCCGACGCGCTCGACCCCACCTTCGCGCGCACCTTCGTGGGCCGCATCGTGTTCGCCGGGCTGTGCGACAAATTGTTCGACATCGACAAAGACCTCAAGATCGTGCCGCAGCTTGCGACCGGCTTCGAATGGAGCGATGCCGGCAAAACGCTGACGATCAAGCTGCGCAACGACGTGCTGTTCCACGACGGCGAAAAGATGGACGCCGAAGCCGTGCGCTTCAGCCTGGACCGGCATCTGAATGCGCCGCGCTCGGGCCGGCGCGCGGAAATCTCGGTCGTGCAGACGATCACGGTCGTCGATCCCACGACCGTGCGCTTGACGCTGTCGACCGCGTTCGCCCCGCTCGTCGCACAATTCACCGACCGGGCCGGCATGATCTTGAGCCCCAAAGCGGTGGCGGCGGCAGGCGACCAGTTCGCTGCCAGGCCCGTCTGCGCGGGGCCGTTCCGCTTCGTCGAGCGCATTGCGCAAGACCGCATCGTGCTCGAAAAATTTCCGCAATACTGGAACGTCGCCAACGTGCATGTGGACCGCGTGATCTACCAGCCGATCCCGGACACGTCGGTGCGCTTTGCCAACCTGCAGGCGGGTGCGCTCGACATGATCGAACGCATGTCGCCGACCGACCTGCCGGCCGCACGCCGCAACACGCGCCTGCGCGTGGTGCCCGTGCCCTCGCTCGGCTACCAGGGCATCACGATCAACACCGGCAACGGCGAGCGCGCCAAAACGCCGCTCGGCTCCGACCCGCGCGTGCGCGAAGCCTTCGACCTTGCCATCGACCGCGCCGTCATCAACCAGGTCGTCTACAACGGCGAGCAGACGCCGACCGCCCAAGCGGTGCCGCCCGCGAGCCCGTTCCACAACAAAAACCTGAAAGCGCCCGCGCGCAATCTCGACCGCGCCAAGGCGCTGATGGCGCAGGCGGGCGTGCGCCTGCCGCTTGTGGTCAACCTCACCGTGCCGCCGAACCCCGATCTGCGCCAGTTCGCCGAAATCGTGCAGGCGATGACCAAGGAAGCGGGCTTCGACGTGCGCATCAACGTGATGGAGTTCGCAAGCTCGCTGAACGCCGCCGAACGCGGCGAGTTCGAGGCCTATATCCTGGCGTGGAGCGGCCGCCCCGATCCCGACGGCAATCTCTACGTCTTCATCACCAAGGACGGGCCGCAGAACTACGGCAAGTATCTGAACCCGGAAGTGGACCGCTTGATGGACGAGCAGCGCACCATCGCCGATCCCGCGCAGCGCATGGCCCTGCTCGAGAAGGTCTCGGCGATCACGGCGGCCGACCGGCCGATCCTCTATATGTGGCATCCCACGATCTTCCTGACGCACGGCCAGCGTTTGACCGGCTTTGTGCCGGTCCCCGACGCGCTGATCCGCCTGCAGGGCGTGCGGCTCGCCGCGAACTAGGAAGCGCGCGCGCATGTTCGCTTTTCTCGCCCGCCGCCTCGCCAGCATCGTGCCGACCTTGATCGTCGTCTCGATGCTGGTGTTCGGGCTGCAGTTGCTGCTGCCCGGCGACCCCGCGTCGATGCTGGCGGGCGAGGATCGCGACGAACAATCCCTGGCCGAAATCCGCGCCTATTACGGGCTCGACCAGCCGATCTACGTGCAGTATCTGCGCTGGATCGGCGGCGTGCTGCAGGGCGATTTCGGCACGTCGCTGCGCATCGGCCAGCCGGTGCTGGAACTCGTGCTGGCGAAACTGCCCGTGACGCTGCAATTGGGCGGCATGGCGTTTTTGATCGCGTGCCTGATCGGCATCCCGATGGGCGTGCTCTCGGCCGTGCGCAAGGATTCGTTCTGGGACTACGCCGCCAACGCGATCGCGCTTTGGGGGCTTTCGACGCCGAATTTCTGGCTCGGCATCATGCTCATTCTGCTCGTGTCGGTCGAGCTGGGCTGGCTGCCGCCCTCGGGCTATGTGAGCCCGTTCGAGGACTGGAAGCAGAGCCTCGCCACCACGATCATGCCGGCCTTCGTGCTCGGCAATTCGATCGCGGCCGTTTTCATGCGCCACACGCGCGCGGCCATGCTGCAGGCCCTGAACCAGGACTATGTGCGCACCGCGCGCGCCAAGGGCCTCAGCGAAAAAGTGGTGATCAACAAACACGCGCTGCGCAACGCGCTTGTGCCCGTGGTGACGCTGGGCGCGCTCGAGCTGGGCGCGCTGTTTTCGGGGGCCGTGCTGACCGAACAAGTTTTCACCATCCCGGGTTTCGGCAAGCTCGTGGTCGATGCGGTGTTCAACCGCGACTATCTGGTCGTGCAGGGCGTGGTGCTCGTCACGGCCACGGCCTATGTCGGCTTCAATCTTCTGGCCGACATCGCCTATTTCCTCATCAATCCGCGGCTGCGCCAGCAATGACAAGTATCGCCCAAACGATCGAAAGCCCTGGCCGGCGCGCTTTGCGTCGCTTGCTGCGCCGCCCCGCGGCGGTGTTCGGGCTTGCGGTCGTCATCCTCTTTGTCGCAGCCGCACTCCTTGCCCCCATCGTCGCCCCGGCCGATCCGATCGCGACGAACTGGGGCGCGATCCGCAAAGCGCCCAGCGCGCTTTACTGGTTCGGCACCGACGAAAACGGGCGCGATCTGCTGTCGCGCGTGATCTACGGGGCGCGCGCCTCGCTGCAAGCAGGCGTGATCTCGGTCGCGATTTCGATCGCGATCGGCCTGCCGCTGGGCCTGCTGGCGGGCTATGTCGGCGGCTGGATCGACGCGGTCATCAGCCGCATCACCGACGCGATGCTGGCCTGCCCGTTCCTGATCCTGGCCATCGCCCTCGCGGCGTTTCTGGGCCCGAGCCTCACCAACGCGATGATCGCGATCGGCATTTCGGCGACCCCCGCCTTCATCCGCCTCACGCGCGGCGCGACCCTCAATGCCAAGGTCGACGACTATATCGAGGCGGCCCGCGCGGTCGGCAATCCGCATTGGCGCATTGCGGCCGTGCATCTGCTGCCCAACATCCTGCCGGCCTTGATGGTGCAGGCGACGCTCGCGCTTGCCGCCGCGATCATCGCCGAGGCGAGCCTGTCGTTTCTGGGCCTCGGCCAGCAGCCGCCCGCCCCCAGCTGGGGCTCGATGCTGAACAATGCCCAGCGTTTCATCACCCAGGCACCCTGGATGGCGCTGTTTCCAGGGGCCGCCATTTTCCTCGTGGTTCTGGCCTTCAATCTGCTCGGCGACGGCCTGCGCGACGCGCTCGATCCCCGGCACCGCTAGCAGCGGCACCGTTCTTGCTGTGCTTTGCCCCTCGCAAATTGGGAGGGGTTCCATGAAGTTTCTTTCTTTGGCAATTGCCGCAGCCGGCTTGGCGCTGGCAGCACCGGTTGCCCACGCGCAAGGCACGTTGCGCATCGGCATGACCGCGTCGGACGTGCCGCTCACCACCGGCCAGACCGACCAGGGCGGGGAAGGCATGCGCTTTCTCGGCTACACGGTCTACGACGCGCTGATCAATTGGGACCTCTCGAAGGCGGACCAGCCCTCGGGCCTCGTGCCGGGCCTGGCCACGAGCTGGTCGGTCGACGCGACCGACAAGAACAAATGGACCTTCCGAATCCGTCCCGGCGTGAAGTTCCACGACGGTTCGGATTTCGACGCCGAAGCCGCCGTGTGGAATTTCGAGAAACTGCTGAACCAGCAGGCCCCGCAGTTCGATCCGCGCCAGTCGGCGCAAGGGCGCAGCCGCATCCCGGCCGTCGCGGCGACCAAAGCGGTCGACAAGCTCACGCTCGAAATCACGACGCGCAGCCCCGACGCCACGCTGCCCTACCAGATCGCCTGGATCATGTTCTCGAGCCCGGCGCAGTGGGAGAAGGTCGGCCGCAGCTGGGAGAATTTCGCGCGCACGCCGTCGGGCACGGGCCCGTGGAAGCTCGCCAATTTCGTGCCGCGCGAGCGCGCCGAACTGGTCCCCAACGCCGAATACTGGGACAAAGCGCGCGTGCCGAAGCTCGACCGGCTCGTGCTGATCCCGCTGCCCGAGGCCAGTGCGCGCACCGCCGCGCTGCGCTCGGGCCAGGTCGACTGGATCGAAGCGCCCTCGCCCGACGCGCTCGCCTCGCTGCGCCAGGCCGGCATGCGGATCGTGACCAACGCCTATCCGCATAACTGGACCTGGCATCTGAGCCGCGTCGAAGGCAGCCCGTGGAACGACATCCGCGTGCGCCAGGCGGCCAACCTTGCGATCGACCGCGACGGCATCAAGGAACTGCTGGGCGGCATGGCGATCCCGGCGCAGGGCTTCTTCCCGCCGGGCCATCAATGGTTCGGTTCGCCGAAATTCAAGCTGCGCCGCGACCTTGCGGAAGCGCGCAAGCTGATGGCCGAAGCGGGCTACGGGCCGGGCCGCAGGCTCGCGACCAAGATCCTGATCGCGCCCTCGGGCTCGGGCCAGATGCAGCCGCTGCCGATGAACGAATACGTGCAGCAGAACCTTGCCGACATCGGCATCGACATCACGTTCGAGGTCGTGGACTGGAACACGCTCATCAATATCTGGCGGGCGGGCGCCAAACACGAGACGTCGCGCGGGGCGACGGGCATGAACTACACCTACTTCATCCAGGACCCGTTCACCGGTCTCATCCGCCATCTGCAGAGCACGCTGCATCCGCCGGCCGGCACCAATTGGGGTCTCTACGCCGACCCGGCGATGGACGCTTTGTTCGAGAAGGTGCGCAACACCTTCGATCCCGCCGAGCAGACCAAAGTGCTGCAGGAAATCCACGAGAAATACGTGGACGAGGCGCTGTTCCTGATGGTCACGCACGACGTGAACCCGCGCGCGATGACGGCGCGCGTGCAAGGCTTCGTGCAGGCGCAGAACTGGTTCCAGGATTTCTCGCCGATCACCATGGCGCGCTGACTTTCCGGATCCCAAAACAGCCCCCGTCCGCCAAACAAGGCGGGCGGGGGTTTTTCTTTGGCGCGCGCAAGCCCGGCAAGCGCCGCAAGCGCTTGATTTCGGCTGCGCTTGCCTGGCGCGCGATGCCGGCGCTTTGGCTTGCGCGTCTTTGTGCCGCACCCCGCCTAAGGCCTCTCTACATCCACGCGGATTGGGCGTAGATTGTCTGCTAAGGCGTACAATGCGCCGTCCGTGGGTGGGAGAATCCGATGAAATCGATTGTGCGCGCCGTTTTGGCGTGTGGTCTTGTTCTGTTGGCGGCCTGCGATCCGGACGGCAAACCGGCCGTATCGCTGCAGCAAGCGCGGCAGATCACGGCCGAGTTCCAGGGCCAGAGCTTCCAGCCGCCGCCGCGCACGATTTCCGACATTGCCGCAATTCTCGACCAGCAGAAGCCGGACCCGGATAAAGTCGCAGCCGCTGTCGCCAAGGCCGACGCTGAGCCCGCACCCGGCCTGCAAGGCGTCGCATTGGCAGCTTTCCTCCACGATCGCGGGGTGGCCGCGGCCGAGTTGGGCCGCCTCCAGCAGCGCCTGGCCGATCTGCGCCAGGCCAACGAACTCGCGCGCAGCGCCAATGCCCCGCGCCAGATCCAGCAGCGCTATCTCGCGCAATTGGCGCAGGCCGAAGCGGCGTCGGGCAATCTCGCGGCGGCGATCAAAATGACCGAGATGCGCGTCGAAGAAGCGACCAACCCGGTCCAGCGCCTGGGTGCGATCAGCGGTCTCGTCACATGGAGCCTCAATCGCGGCGACCTCGTGCGCGCCGCGGCCGAACTCAAGAAGATGGAAGACAATCTTTCCGAAATCCGTCTGCTGCAGCGCCTGCCGCAGCAGGCGCTTTCGGAAGCGCAAACC
>JAIXXA010000181.1 GCA_027490975.1 Rhodospirillaceae bacterium | reverse complement strand
GCCCGTCGCGGTCGCCGCCGCCACGATATGCGTGTAGCCGGGGGCGAGCTTCACGATCAATGCCGCGAGATTTTCAGGCAGGGCGTTGCCAAGGCTCGCATCGTCGGCGGCCAGAACTTTGGCAACGCCTTCGATCGCCGCGGCTTCGGCGGCGACGGCCGCGATGCCCGAACCTGCGACGAGGATTTCGACGGGTCCGCCCATCTTGAGCGCTGCCGCCACGGCGTTGCGCGTGGCGGGCTTCAAGCCTGCATTGTCGTGGTCGGCGAGAACCAGCACGGGCATGTCAGATCACCTTGGCTTCGTTCTTGAGCTTGTCGACGAGGGCCGCGATGTCCGGCACCTTGATGCCGCCGCTGCGCTTGGGCGGCTCTTCGACTTTGAGCGTCGCCAAGCGCGGGCTCGCATCGACGCCGAGCGCTTCGGGCGTCAGCGTTTCGATGGGCTTCTTCTTGGCCTTCATGATGTTGGGCAGGCTTGCGTAGCGCGGCTCGTTCAGGCGCAGATCGGTCGTCACGATGGCCGGCAGTTTGAGCGCCACCGTCTCGAGCCCGCCGTCGATCTCGCGCACCACTTCAAGCCCGCCGTCGGAAGGCGTCACTTTCGACGCGAACGTGCCCTGCGGCCAGCCGAGCAGCCCTGCCAGCATCTGGCCGGTTTGATTGCAGTCGTCGTCGATCGCTTGCTTGCCGAGGATGACGAGCGCCGGCTGTTCCTTGTCGACGATGGCCTTGAGGCATTTGGCGACGGCAAGCGGCTGCAGCTCCACATCCGTCTGCACGAGGATGCCGCGATCGGCGCCCATCGCAAGCGCCGTGCGCAGCGTTTCCTGGCATTGCGCCGCCCCCAGCGAAACCGCGACGATTTCGGTGGCGGCCCCTTTTTCCTTGAGGCGCACGGCCTCTTCGACGCCGATTTCGTCGAACGGATTCATCGACATTTTGACGTTGGCAAGCTCGACGCCCGTTTTGTCGGCCTTCACGCGGATTTTGACGTTGTAGTCGACAACCCGCTTGACCGCGACCAGCACTTTCATTTGGCAGAACCCGGCTCGTTATCTCGAAAAACAGGAGGCGGACAATAGGCGGGCGGCCCGCCTCCGTCAATCGAGCCCCTTTGGCGCGGGCGTCTTGCGGACTAGCGGTTTTTGCCCGGCACCCAAAGCACGTCGCTCGCCCCGTCTTCGTTGGCGTGGCGCGACAGCACGAACAGATGGTCCGACAGCCGGTTGATGTAGCGTATCGCGGCCGGGTTGATTGCCGTGTGTGCCGCAAGCCGCACGATTTCGCGCTCGGCCCGGCGTGCGACGGTGCGCGCCAGATGCAGGTTGGCGGCAAGCGCGCTGCCGCCCGGCAGAATGAACGAGTTGAGCGGCGCAAGGGCCGCGTTCATCGCGTCGATTTCGCGTTCGAGCCGCTCGACTTGCGCTTCGACGATGCGCAAGGGCGGGTATTTGGGATCCGGGGTTTCGGGCGTGCAGAGATCGGCCCCGAGATCGAACAGATCGTTCTGGATGGAAGCAAGCATCGCATCGACCGGGCCGGTGGCATGCAGGCGTGCGAGGCCGATGCAGGCATTGGCCTCGTCGACCGTGCCGTAGGCCGCCACGCGGTCGTCGAACTTGTCGACGCGTTCGCCGTCGCCCAGCGACGTCTGGCCCGTGTCGCCGCCTTTGGTGTAGATGCGCGTCAGCCTAACCATGGTTTCTTTTGACCCAGACGTAGAAAATCAGCAGCACCAACGCGAGGCCCTGCAGGCCCACGCGCCAGCGCATCATGCGGTTGCCGTGGCGTTTGTTGAAGGCCCCGCCTTGGGCCATGCCGCCAAGGCCGGTGAACAGCGACACGATGACGCCCAGAATGGCGGCCCCGATCGCGTAGGGCAGAACGACAAGCAGCATATCCATGCCGAGGATGTAGGCCGCGGATCGGCGGAAGTCTAGCGCCGCTTGAAGCGGAAATCGCCGCGCGCTTCTTCAAGCTCGCCCAGCAGCGCCAGCAAAGCCTTGAATTTGGGGCCGATGGCTTTGCCCGCGGTTGCGGCCTGCGGCCACACGATTTCGAACGGGCCTTCGACGTCGCGCAGCAATGCGTCCCAAAGCGCGTCGAGATTGGGTGCAAAATGCGCCGAGAGCTGCAGATCGGCCGCGATCTGGCGATAGACCTTGTCCATCGTGTCGTGTTCGGGACCCAGAATGGCACGCTTCATCGCGGCACCTCGCGGAACGATTCGTAATGGTCGATCGTTACGAAAATCAGACGGTCGTTCGAAAAAACCAGCCGCTTTGCGTTGCGTCGCCCGCACGCATAGTCGAGATCGGCCTCGGTCCAGCGCCGGTTGGCGGCGGCGGGCAGGCGGCCTTCGCGGTTCCAGAAGCGGTCGCCGCCGATCGCTTTGCCGGGGGCCACACGGCACAGATCGGTGCCTGGGCGCCAGCCGGCCTTTTCGGCGGCGTTTTTGTCGAGATAACGCTCGCGCGGGAGACGGCCCGTTTCGCGCACGCTTTTGACCGTCGCGACGAACCCGTCGATGTCGCGCAACCGCAGCTCCGCGCCGATGCGCCGCCATTCGGCCTCGTTGGCGAAGGTTGGGCCTGCCGCCAGCAGCAGCAATGCAAGAAGTGCCGAAAACAATGCCCGCATCGTCGTCAATTTCTCCGTTCCAAAAGGCCGCGCGCCACGATGTTGGCTTGGATCTCGGCGGCGCCTTCGAAGATATTCAGAATGCGCGCATCCGCCAACAGGCGGGCGGCGCCGTACTCGAGCGCATAGCCGTTGCCGCCGTGGATCTGCACGCCGTCGTCGGCGGCTGCCCATGCCGCGCGTGCGGCATAGAGCTTGGCCATCCCGGCTTCGATGTCGCAGCGCCGGCCCGAATCTTTGGCGCGCGCGGCCCGCCTCGTGAGCAGGCGGGCCACGGTGGTTTCGACCGCCATGGCGGCGAGCTTGCCGTGCACGCGCGGAAATTCGACGATCGCTTTGCCGAACTGGCGCCGCTCGCGCGCATAGGCGAGGGCGGCAAGCGTGGCCGCTTGCGCCACACCGACGGCGCGCGCGGCCGTCTGGATGCGCGCGGTCTCGAATGTCGCCATCAATTGGCGGAAGCCTTCGCCTGTCGCTTCGCCCAGCAGCCCGTCGGCCGGCACTTCGAACCCGTCGAAGGCAAGTTCGTATTCGCCCATGCCGCGATAGCCGAGTGTGGCGATTTCGCTTCCCCTGAGCCCTGCAACCGGAAACGGATCGCCGACGCGGCCCCGCGGTTTGGGCGCCAAGAAGATCGACAGGCCGCGATGGTCGCGGCTGCCGGGATCGGTGCGCGCCAGCACCACGAGCAGATCCGCGCGCGCCGCATGCGTGGCCCAGCTTTTGGCGCCGGTGAGGCGCCACGCTTTTCCGTCGAACACGGCTCGCGTCGCGACAGAACCCAAATCCGAGCCCGTATCGGGTTCGGTGAAACACGCCGCCGCCAGGCACTGGCCCGAGGCAAGGGCGGGCAGCCAGCGCGCGCGCTGTGCCGCCGTGCCGCCGCCGCGCACAAGCTCGGCCGCGATTTCGGCGCGCGTGGCAAGCGAACCCGTCGCAAGATGGGCGGCCGACAATTCTTCGGACGCCACGCACATCGCGATCTTGCCGAGGCCGAGCCCGCCATATTTTTCGGGCACGCACAGGCCGAAGACGCCGAGGCTCGCAAGTTTTTCGACCGTTTCGAGCGGAATTTCGCGGTCGAAACGGTGCCAGGCGTTGGCATGCGGCGCGATTTCGCTCTTCGCAAAACGCCGCAGCGTGGCGTGCATCTGCGCCAGAGACTCGTCGTCGAGATCGGGGTCGGCGCAAAGTCGTTCGCCATCCATGCTTTCGACAAGACGGCGGCGCAGCTCGGGCAAAGCTTCGTCGCCCATCAACGCCGCCACGGCCGGGTCGGCGGCGAAAGCGGCAGCCTGGGCCGCAATGCCCATTTCAGCCGCCCGCACCGTTTCGCTCTGGCTGATCGCAACGCCGAAGGCAAGGCGACCAAGCCCGTCGGCAAAACCGAGCCGGGCGAGGCTTGCGGCGGCCGGATCGGCGGATGTGCGAGCCGCCCACTCGGCCAACGCATCCAAGCCCGCCACATTGGCAGCGAGCCACGCATAGCCGTGCGCGGCCATCTGGTGGTGCACGAGCGCTGCCGCGTCCACGCGCCCGTCGCGCAGAACGCGCGCAGCGAGTGCGGTCCGCGCAGCTTCTTCGAGACGTCGGCACGCGACAAGGGCGGGGGAAAACATCGAAGCACCTATGCTATAGAACGGCGCCCGAGCGAACCAGTTTTCTCCGCGGAGCCGTTTCATGTCGTTTCTCGACCGCATCGCCGAATGCAACACGCACGATCCCGCTGCCTTTCGGCCGTTCGTCGTTGCGGGGCACCAAGTGGGTGCGGTGCGCCACAAACTCGCCGAGCGTCTGCGCGGGTTCCCGACGGTGTTCGACGTTGCGGCCGACCGCGTGGCACTCGCCCAAACGCTGGCAACGCCGGCAGCCCGCACGGCCGCCCTCGACACGGTCGTGCGCACACTGGAGGCCGAAAGCATTGTCGCCGGGCGGCGCAACGAGGCCTATCCGGCTCTGCTCGAATGGGGCCAAACGCCGCTTTTCCAGATCGAGCGTGCGGCCGCCCCGCATTTCGGCATGCGCAGCTACGGCGTGCACATGACAGGCTATGTGCGCAAGGCGGACGGCATCCATATTTGGGTCGCCCGCCGCTCGCGCGTGAAGCCCACCTATCCCGGCATGCTCGACAACACGGTTGCGGGCGGCCAGCCCGTGGGTTTGGGCTTGCGCGAAAATCTCGCCAAGGAATGCGCCGAGGAAGCGGGCATTCCCAAAGCCCTTGCGGCCCAGGCGATCAGCGTCGGCGCCATCGCCTACAAAATGGATGCGGCCGACGGGCTCAAGCCCGACGTGCAGTTCTGCTACGATCTCGAAATGCCGGCCGAGTTCGTGCCGCGCAACACCGACGGCGAGATCGAAGCGTTTTTCCTGTGGCCGTGGCGCGAGGTCGCGCGCATCGTCGCCGACACGAACGAATTCAAATACAACTGCAATCTCGTGCTGATCGATTTCTTCGTGCGCCACGGCCTCTACAGCCCCGACGACCCCGACTATCTCGCGGTCGTGCGGGGGCTTAGGGGATAGGTCGCGGCATCTTCTGCTATTGAGAAGCATTCTCAATTAGGCTATTGTGCTTCCCTCACTCTCGGGAGGCGGCTGAATGTTTCTTTGCAACTGCCATGGAATTCGAGCCTCGCAAGTCGAGGCTGCGCGCGACGCGGGTTGCCGGACCGTGCGCGCGTTGTTCGAGCGCATGGCCGACGCGCCGCCCTGCTGCGGCAAGTGCATTCCCGAAATCCGCGCGGCTCTCGAGCGCCAAACAATGTCGGCCGCTGCCGCCGAATGAGCGCCGCGCTTGCCGTGGCCGTCAGCTGCGCGGTCGCCGGGGCGGCGATCACAATTCTCTTGCGCTTGAGAGTTGCATTGCGCAACTCTGCACGCGACTCGAACAAGCGAGGAAATCGATGAAGGGCGACAAGGCCGTTTTGGCCGAACTCAACAAGCTGCTGACCAACGAACTCACCGCCGTGAACCAGTATTTCCTGCATGCGCGGATGTGGCGGCAATGGGGCTTTGCCAAGCTCGCCAAACACGAATACGACGAGTCGATCGAGGAGATGAAACACGCCGACAAGGTGATCGAGCGCATTCTGATGCTCGACGGCCATCCCAATCTCCAGGATCTCGGCAAGCTCAAGATCGGCGAGACCGTTCCCGAAGGTCTCGCGTGCGATCTCGATCTCGAGCGAAACGCGCGGCCGATGCTTCAGGCGGCGATCAAGGTCTGCGAAGGCGCGCACGACTACGTGTCGCGCGATATGCTGCTGCACATTCTCGACGATACCGAGGAACATATCGACTATCTAGAAACCCAGCTCGCGCTGATCGAGAAGGTCGGCGTTCAGAACTACCTGCAGAGCCAGATGGAACCCGGCGCGTCGAGCTAAGCGCCGGCGAGGCCCTGCCGGGCCTCGCTCTACCGCGCGATCGACTGGAAGGCCGCCAAGGCAGCCATGTTGACGATCTCGCCAACCGAAGCGCCGATCGGCACGATTTGCGCGGGTTTCGACAGGCCGATCAGGATCGGCCCCAGCATCGTGCCGCCGGCGAGTTTCTGCACGAGCTTCGACGAGATGTTGGCCGAATGCAGGCCCGGCATCACAAGCACGTTGGCAGGCCCCGTCAAGCGGCAGAACGGAAACAGGCTGCGCATCAGGTCGTAGTCCAGCGCCACGTCCGGGCTCATCTCGCCGTCGTACTCGAAGTCGATCGTGCGCCCGCCTTCGGCCATGTTTTCGAGTTCCTGCACAGCCTCGCGCACCTGGGTCGCCTTTTCGCGCTGCGGATTGCCGAAATTCGAGAACGAGGTGAGGGCGACGCGCGGCTCGTGGCCGAGGCGCCGCGCGGCGGCGGCGGCTCCGATCGCGATTTCGGCCATGTCGCGCGCGGTCGGCAGTTCCGTCACGGTCGCGTCGGCGATGAACACCGTGCGCTCCTTGGTCATCATCACCGACACGCCGATGCAGCGTTTACCCTTCTCGACGTCGATCACGCGGCGCACGTCGTCGAGCGCCTGGTAGTAGCTGCGCGTGGTGCCCGTCACCATCGCGTCGGCGTCGCCCACGGCCACCATGGTCGCCGCGAAGATGTTGCGGTCCTGGTTCACGAGGCGCTGGCAATCGCGCTGCAGATAGCCCTGGCGGCGCAGTTTGGCGTAGAGAAAATCGGTGTAGCGCGCGTTGTCGCGCGACAGGCGCGCATTGTGGATCTCGAGGCCGAGCTCGGCCGGGCTGTCTGTGAGGCCCATCGCGGCCATCGTCGCTTCGATGCGTTCGACGCGGCCGATCAGCACCGGCGTGCCGTAGCCCGAGTTGCGGTAGCTGATCGCCGCACGGATCGTCTTTTCGTCTTCGCCTTCGGCGAACACCGTGCGCTTGGGGTGCGCGCGCACGGTTTCGAAGATGCGGTCGAGCATGGCGCCCGTCGGATCGCGGCGCAGATTGAGCGAATGGCGATATGCCGCCATGTCGGCGATGGGTTTGCGGGCAACGCCCGAATCCATCGCGGCTTGCGCCACGGCGGCGGGCACGACCGAAATCAAGCGCGGATCGAAGGGCACGGGGATGATGTAGTCGGGCCCGTAGCGCAGGCGCTGGCCGCCGTAGGCGGCGTCGAGATCGTCGGGCACGTCTTCGCGCGCAAGCTCGGCGATCGCGTGTGCGGCGGCCGCCTTCATCGCTTCGTTGATCGTGCGCGCGCGCACGTCGAGGGCGCCGCGGAAAATGAAGGGGAAGCCCAGCACGTTGTTGACCTGGTTCGCGTAGTCCGACCGGCCCGTGGCGATGATGCAGTCGGGACGGGCCGCCTTGGCTTCCTCGGGCGTGATTTCGGGATCGGGATTGGCCATCGCGAAGATGATGGGCTTGGGCGCCATCGTCTTCAGCATCTCTTGCGTGAGCGCCCCCTTCACCGACAGGCCGAAGAACACGTCCGCGCCGGCAAGCGCTTCGGTCAGCGTGCGCGCTTTGGTGGGAACGGCATGCGCCGATTTCCACTGGTTCATGGACTCGGTGCGGCCCTGGTAGATCACGCCCTTGGTGTCGCACAGGATCACGTTTTCGTGCGGCATGCCGAGCGACTTCACGAGCTCGGCGCACGCAATGCCGGCCGAGCCCGCGCCGTTGATGACCATCTTGGTCGTGCGCATGTCGCGGCCCGTGAGGTCGAGCGCGTTGATGAGGCCCGCCGCCGCCACGATGGCCGTGCCGTGCTGGTCGTCGTGGAACACCGGAATGTCGAGCAGTTCGCGCAAGCGCTGCTCGATCACGAAGCACTCGGGCGCTTTGATGTCTTCGAGATTGATGCCGCCGAAGGTGACGCCGATATAGCGCACGCATTCGACGAACTTGTCGACGTCCTTGGTATCGACTTCGATGTCGATCGAGTCGACGTCGGCGAAGCGCTTGAACAAAACCGCCTTGCCCTCCATCACGGGCTTGCCGCCCAGCGCCCCGAGGTCGCCGAGGCCCAGCACGGCCGTGCCGTTC
>JAIXXA010000121.1 GCA_027490975.1 Rhodospirillaceae bacterium | reverse complement strand
GACGACCAGCATTGCGCCCGCCGACCTGATCGAATTCCTGACCGTGCACCACCAGGCGCCGGCCCTCGTCGACCTCGCGGGCTGAGGCACGCGACATCGGGCAACAATAGGCGACCGTCGCCTATTTAGGCCTTTGAAAAACAAAGAATGTAACCGCAATTTCCAGAGTCGCCGAAACCGGCGACAGGGACCCATCGGGCGGTTTCGATCTTCACTTTTCAAACAGCGCATGCCGCCAGCGGCACGGCCCTTATATAAACATATTCCTATCTTTTTCTCAAGCGTCCGAAGCGCCGCCCGGCTTGCGGAACCGGTCGAGATGGCGGCGCAGATGCTGCAGATCGGGCAGCACCGCTTGGCAGCGCGCGGGCGGCATGGCTTGCGCCACGTCGGCGAAGTTCGCGGCGATCTCGACCACCACGGCGTCGCGCGCCGCACGCCCTTCTTGCGTGAGCCACACGCGCTTGCCGCGCGCATCGGCCGGATCGGGCAGGACGGAAACGAGGCCGCGCTCTTCGAGGCGCTGCAGCGTGTTGGTGATCGCCCCCTTGGCAAGCTGCAGCGCGCGCGCGATCGACACGGGGTTTTTGCCGTCGCCGGTGCGCGCAAGATGGTTGAGCAGGATGAAATGCGCCAAACGCAAACCGGCCGGGCGCAGCGCTTCGAAGCGGTTGCGCATCAGCTGTTCGATGATGCCGATCTCGTTCAGCAGCACGAACAAGAGCGGATCCTCGCGCGCCGCCTCGGGGCGGGGGGGCGCGGCGGGGCCGGCGGGTTTTCCGGAGCGTTTGGTCTGTTTTTTCACCCCGCCATTATACGCGATTCGACCGGCCAACGGGGCGTCGGCGGCGAGGCATTCGCACCCGCCGGCAAATAGCCGATGCGCGCCAGCATCTGGATGCGCCGCGGGGCCGCCACGCCCAGCACCCGATGGATTTCGGCATAGGTCGCATTCATCTCGGGATATTCCTGCAGCACTTGGCTGACCGGGTGCAGAACGGTCCCTTCGCCGACGGCGGCCAGCGCCAAGCGCATCCATTGGCGCCCGGCGGCAAAAGCGTCGCCCGGCATGTCGCCGTCGCTGGTCGTCCAAACGAAGCCGGCAGTCGCCGTGGTGAGCGCCGTTCGGTAGCGCTCGATCATCACCTGGTGCGCCTGCGAGCCGGGCGTGGCGAAGGCCGGCCGCGAAAGCACGCCGTTCTGCACAAGCGGCTCGAGATTCGGGCCGTAGATGCTGATGCCGTCGGGATTGGCCGCGACTTCCGCCATCCCCAGCCGCATCAGATTGACGCTCTCCATGTGGGCGGCTTGCGTCTCGAGCTCGACGACCCAGGCGCGCCACGAGATGTCGCGCAGCGTGGCCACGCGCGCGGGCTCCGACGTGCCGAAAAAGCCGGCCCCCGCCGCTTTGGCGATCGCCGCAAAAGAGGCCTCGGGCACGGGGCGCTCCGCATCGAAAGGCCGCTTCTCGCTGCGCCGGGCAAGCACATGCGCAAACAGCGGATCGCGCGCGGCAGCGCCCGTGCGCCGCACGAAGCGCGCGACCGGCCCGGCCGTCGGCGCCCCGGTTTGGCCCGCCGGGAACGGCACCACATCCACGCCCACGCCCATGTCGGCCGCCGCCAGCACGAACAGCTCGGCAAAGCAGCCGAGCCCGATCGTGATCTGCCGGCTTTTGGGATCGGTCACCGGCAGCAGGCGATCGGGCGCGCAGCGCAGAATGGCGCTGCCGTCGGCCGCGAGGACGACTTCCCAAGGCTGGCGGTTGTGCGGGTTCGGCGCCAGGACCGCCCAGCCGAAGGCGCGCACGCGCCAATCGGCGTGCGTGGCCGCCGGGGCCGCCCGCCAAGGGGCGGTCGGATCGGCCGTCTGTGCGGACGCCGCGCGCAGCACGCGCAGACCGCCCAGCGTTTCGAGTGCGATAAGGCCGGCAGCACCGGCGAAGAGTTTGCGACGCGTGAGCATGGCTGTTTCTCCTTGAGTGGAAGCGAAGGAACGGGGGCGAAAGGCGGGGGCGAAAGGTGGGGGCGAAACGCGCTACCAGCGATAGGCAAGCCCGAACGATGCGAACGGCGCCGCGTCGCGCTTGGAAATCGGGCTGTCGGCCGCATCGCCGAGCAGGAACTGCACGCCGCCGCCGCCGCGCAGCGACCATTTGGGCGTCAGCGAATACTGGGCCATCAGCGACAGATCGACATTCTTGAGACCCGACTTGGCGTCGAAGGCGGTCTTGCCGGCGGCAGCGCCCAACCGGGCACGCGACTGCGCGGCTTGGGCAGCCGTCACGCCGAAATAGCTTTCCATGTAGTTGTCGTCCGCCCACACGGCGGCGATGCCCGGCGTCAAACGCAGCTTCTCGGTGAGCGGAAAGTCGAATCCCGCCCCCAGCCGCGCCGTGGTGCCGTCGCTGCCGCCGAGCGCGCGCGCCAGCGTTGCATCCAGGCGCAGCGGGCCGGTGCGATATTCCAGCAGCAAGCGCGCTTGGGCCGCGCCGTCGACGTCGCCAAGCCCGTCGAGTTCGCTGCGATCCAGACTTTCCGCGCGCCCGAATTCGTAGTTGAGCGCGCCGCCGACGCTGAACCCGTTGCGGCGATAGGCCCAAGCGCCGATGCCGTTCTGCGTGCTCAAAAACACGCGGTCGCGCCAAATCGCGTCGATCAGCGGGAACGGCATGACTGCGTATTTTTCGGCCCCTTCATAGGCCGGGCGCACGCCGACGATCGCGCCCGCCGCAACCTGCCAATCGCCACCGGGTTGGGTTTGCGGTTGGGCCGGGGCTTGAGCGACGGCAATTCCGGAAGCGGCGCTCAAGATCAAAGCGGCAGCAAGGCCGATACGCGAAAACATTTTTCTCTCCTCGGTCGGAAGCTAGGGGCTGGCGACTTGTTCAGGTTCAACGATGAACAAGATGGTTCGATGTTGAATTATGTCAAGGGGCGAAATCCCGGTCGCACCGGCGGCCCGGTTTAATCGTTCAACGGCGAACAATATTGTTCGCCGTTGAACGATTAAACCGGGCCGCCGGTGCG
>JAIXXA010000111.1 GCA_027490975.1 Rhodospirillaceae bacterium | reverse complement strand
GGCGATCCCGCCTCGACCGAGAACATCTCCCTCATCGCCGACACGGTGTCGGTGAGCGTCGCGACTCTGGGCATCGAAACCAGCGGCCAAGTCCTTTTCCGGCCCGTCAATTCGGGCACCACGATCGGCGTCGGCGGCGGTGCGGGCACGCTGCAATTGCCGAGCGACATGAGTTTCGTCGATGCGGGCCTGCTTGTCGTCGGCGACGTCGCCGCCGGTGCGATCGAGGTCGGGGCGGGCGGCGTTACGGTTGCCGTCGGGACGGATCTCGGCTTGCGCGGCGCTTCGATCGCCCTCACCGGCGACGTGACGCTGGGGCCGGTCGACACGCTCACCCTCTACGCCAACACCGGCGGCGTTACCCAGGCGGCCGGCAGCACGATCTCGGCGGCCAATCTGGTGCTGCGCGGGGCCGGCGACTTTGCGGTCAATCGCGGCGGTACGGGCTACAACGACATCACGAACGTGGCCGCCGACGTGACCGCCGGTTCCGGCTCCGGCGCCATCGTGATCTATACGGGGGCTGGCGGCGGCTCGAGTTCCAACGCGCTCACCGACGGCGTCGGCACCGTCAACGGCATCTCCACGCCGGGCGGGCTGACATGGGTGGCGTTGAACGGCCTCTCGCAAACGGGCGCTGGACTTATCTCGGTGGGCGGCGTCGCGAACCTCACCGCGCAGAACGGCACGCTCGACATGTCCGTCGCCACCAATTCGTTCGGCGGCCCGGTCGCCGCCACAAGTGCGGGCGGCGGCTCGGTCCTTCTCAGGGGCGGAAGCTTGACGCTCGGCATCGTGAACTCGGCCGGCAACGTCATCCTGAACGCGACGAGCGGCGGCATCAACCAAACCGGCCTCTTGACCGCGAACGGCAATCTGAACGCCTCGGCCAATGGCGGGCCATTGGCGCTGTCGAGCTACCAGAACGTCGTTGCGGGCTCGGTATCGCTCGCCACATCGGGCGGCAAAAACAACATCGCCTGGACGCAAAGCGGGCCGATGCTCGTGGGCGGCATCTCTTCGAGCGGCCAGCTCAATCTCAGCGTCACCGGCGGCGGCATCAGCCAGGCCGGGCCTATCTCGACAGGCGATCCGACGACTCTCTCGGTCGATACCGGCAACATCGCGCTGACCAACGGCGCAAATGCGTTCTTCGGCGCCATCACGGCGACAAACACCGCTGGCGGCATCTCGATCGCCAACACCGGCGACACCGTTTTCGGCAATATCGTGTCGAACGGCGTGCTGAACGTATCGGTCACCGGCGGCACGCTTACGCAGACGAACGCCACGGCGATCACCACGACCGGCAACGCGACCGTTACGTTGGCGGGCGCCTATGCGCTGACGCTGACGGAAGCAGGCAACAATGTCGGCGGCAATCTCGCGCTTTCGGGCAGCACGGGCACGCTCGACGGCACGATCGGCGGCACCGTGGCGGTGACGACCGGCACCTTCGTCGTCAACGGCACGACGATCGTGGGCGCGCCGCCGTCTAACTCGACCGCACCGGCACCCGGTGCCGGTGCGGGCGGCAGCACGATCTCGAGTGCGCTCACCGATGCTGCGCCGATCTCGCAGATCCAGGGTGCCGCTGCGCTTCCGCCGTCGCCGCCGCCGGGTGCGACTGCGGTCGTTTCCGATACGGTTGCGTTGCTGACCGGCGGGCCCGGCCCGCTCGTTGCCGGCGGTGCTGGCGCGCCGAGTGGTCCGGCCGGTCCTGCCGAAGGCGGCGAGGGCGGTCCTGCCGTTTCGCCGGCCGGCGTTGTGCTTGCGCCGTCGACCGCGCCGGCATCGACCGGTCCGGGCGCGCCGTCGCCTGCCGCCGCTCAGCAGACGCCCGCGATCGTCACGTCGGGCGGGCCGCCGCCTCCTGGAACGACGCTCGTGCCGACGACTGCGCCGACGCCGGCCGTCTTGGCCGTGGGCAATGTCGGCGGCGCTTCCGCACCGGCGGTGAACGGCGGTGTCCCGACAGGCGGCACCGTTCTGGCGGTCCCGCCGCTTTAAGCCGAAAGCACGCGCGGCTGGTGGCACTCGGCTTCGTGCCCAGGCGCCAAGGCGGCGATGGGCGGGGCCACGCTGCGGCACGTGTCGTCGGCCAAGCGGCAGCGCGGCGCAAAGGCGCAGCCCGTGGGCATGCGCGACAGATCGGGGGGTGCCCCCGGAATCGCTTCGAGCCGCGTGCCGCGCATCGCCCCGTGCACGGTCGAAGCGAGCAGACCTTGCGGATAGGGATGGGCCGTGCGCCGTATCACGTCGGCGGCCGAGCCGCGTTCGACGATGCGGCCCCCGTACATCACGGCCATGCGGTCCGACACTTCGACCGCCACGCCCACATCGTGCGTGACGAAAATCACCGCCATGCCGAACTCTTTCTGGAGTTCGCGCAGCAGCAGCAGGATCTGGATCTGCACGGTGGCGTCCAGCGCCGTCGTCGGCTCGTCGGCGAGCAGCAATTGCGGCTTGCAGGCAAGCGCCAACGCGATCATCGCGCGCTGGCGCATGCCGCCCGACATTTCGTGCGGATAGGCGTCGAGTCGGCGCTTGGCCGAGGGGATGCGCACGCGTTCGAGCATTTCGAGCGCGCGGCCGCGCGCGGCCGCGCGGCCGACGTCTTCGTGGCGCATCACCGCCTCGGCGATCTGGTCGCCGACGGTGAACACGGGGTCGAAAGCCAGCATTGGCTCCTGGAAGATCATCGACACGACGCCGCCGCGATATTGCCGAAGCGCGCGCTCGTCCATCGACAGCACGTCGTGGCCCGCGACCGTCACCTTGCCCGACAAGGTCGTGCGCGAGGCCGGCAGCAAACGCAGCAGCGCTTTGAGCGTGACCGATTTGCCCGAGCCTGATTCGCCGAGCAGCCCCAGCACCTCGCCGGGCTGGAGCGCAAAGTCCACGCCGTTGACCGCATGTACCGTGCGGTCGGCCGATTTGAACAGCACGCGCAACCCTTCGACGCTCACCAAAGGCCCGGTCATGCCGCACCTGCCGTGCGGCTGTGGCCGGAGCCCGCCACGTTCATGTGGCAGGCGACCGCGTGTTTGGCGTCGCCCGCGACCGCCGCCAGATCCGGCACCTTGGCGGCACAGACGGGCTCGGAAAACGGGCAGCGCGTGTGGAAGCGGCAGCCGGCCGGCGGGTTGATCGGGTTCGGCGGATCGCCCGCGATGGGCGCTTCCTGCGTGCGCGCATCGGGGTCCATCGACGGCATCGCCGACAGAAGCGCCTTCGTATAGGGATGGCGCGGATTGCCGTAGATCGCGTCGACCGGGCCGATCTCGGCCACGCGGCCCAGATACATCACCATCACGCGGTCCGACATGTAGCGCACCACGTTGAGATCGTGGCTGATGAAAACGTAGGTGAGGCCAAGCTCGGCCTTCAGATCCTGCAGCAGATTGAGCACCTGCGCTTCGACCGATTTGTCGAGCGCCGACACCGCTTCGTCGAGGATCACGAGGCGCGGGCGGAGCGCGAGGGCGCGCGCGATGTTCACGCGTTGGCGCTGGCCGCCCGACAATTCGTGCGGATAGCGGCGCACGAACAGATTGGGATTGAGGCCGACTTGCTGCAGCAATTCGCGCGCGCGCGCTTTGGCTTCTTTGGCGCCAAGCCCGTGCACTTTGGGGCCGAACGAAATCGAATCTTCGATCGTGAGGCGCGGATTGAGCGACGCAAAACTGTCCTGGAACACCATCTGCACGTGGCGGCGCATCTCGCGCAGATCGAGCCCGTCTTGCGCGCCGATCTTGAGCCCGTCATAGAGCACTTCGCCCGCGTCGGGATCGATGAGGCGCACGAGCAGGCGCGCGGTCGTCGATTTGCCGCAGCCCGATTCGCCGACGATGCCGAGCGTCTCGCCCTTGGCGACGTCGAAATCGATGCCGTCCACGGCCTGCACGACCGCGACGGTGCGGTTCAGCACGCCGCCCTTGATCGGGAAATGTTTGACGAGGCCGCGGATCGACAGCAGCGGCTGGGCAGGGCCGCCGATGTCTTCGTCGGCGATGCCCTGGGGAATGGAAGCGCTCACAGTTTCACGTCCATGGCCGAGCGCAGCCCGTCCGAAAACAGATTGAAGCAGATCGAGGTCACGAAGATCATCGCCCCCGGCAACGCCGCCACGGCCGGCTGCACGTAGATCGCGGTGCGCAGCGTGTTCAGCATCAGGCCCCATTCGGCCTCGGGCGGCTTGGTGCCGAGCCCGAGGAACGACAGGCCCGAGGCGAGGATCATCGAGACCGACACGAGGCCCGTCGCATAGACGAAGACCGGGCCCAAAACGTTGCCGAGAATATGCACGCGGATGATGGTGAGGGCCCCCGCGCCGCTCGCGCGCGCGGCATCGACGAAATCGAGATTGCGCACTTGCGTGGTCACACTCTCGGCCACGCGCGCGATGGGCGGGATGAACACGACCGTCAGCGACACGATCGAATTGAAAATGCCGGCCCCCAGCGCGCCCGAAATCGCGATCGCGAGCAGCACCGAGGGGAAGGCGTAGAACACGTCGATCGTGCGCATGATCGCCATGTTGGTCTTGCCGCCGACATAGCCCGCGACCACGCCGAGGAACGTGCCGATCAAAAACGCGTTCAGCACGGGCACGATGCCCATGAACAGCGACAAGCGCCCGCCATAGATGAGGCGCGTGAGCATGTCGCGGCCGAGCTCGTCGGTGCCGAGCGGATAGCCCTCGGTGCCGATGGGCCGGAGGCGTCGGATGATCGAGCCGCGATAGGGATCGCCCGGTGCGATGAGGGGCGCGAAGATCGCGGCGAGCAGGATCAGCACGAGCACGGCCAGGCACGCCATCGCGACCTTGTCGCGCGCGAGGCGCCGCAGCACGTTGGACCAGTAGCCGCGCGAGGCGACCGGCACTTGGCCCGCTTCGCTGGATACGGCGGCGGAAGCAGCGCTCATCTCAGCCTCGCTTGATGCGCGGATCGAGCCAGGTTTGCACCAGATCGACCAGCAGGTTGAGGGTCACGAAAAACATCGCCAGCACCAGGATGTTGCCCTGCAGCAGCGGCAGATCGCGCTGCAGGATCGCGTTGCCGAGCAGGAAGCCCGAGCCCGGCCACGCGAACACCGTCTCGATCAGGATCGAGCCGCCGAGCAGATAGCCAAGCTGCAGCCCCATCACGGCGAGCCCCGTGGGTGCGGCATTCTTGAGGATGTGCAGGAAGATGCCGCGCTCCGAGAGGCCCTTGGCGCGCAGCGCATCGACGAATTCCTGCGAGAGGATGTCCGACACGAGCGCGCGCACCGAGCGCGCCACGATGCCGAGCGGAATGACCGACATGGTCAAGGCCGGCAGAATGAGATGGCGCATATGCTGCCAATCCCATTCCCAATCGGCCGAACCGCCGGGGCCGGCCCCGGTTGCGGGCAGCCAATTGAGCTGCACCGAGAAGATGATCACGAGCACCATGCCGAGCCAGTAGTGCGGCAGCGAGATGCCGGCGACGGCAAGTGCGCTCGAAGCACGGTCGACCCAGGTGCCGCGATAGTAGCCCGCAACGAACCCGAGGAACGCGCCGACGAGAAAGCCGAAAGCGGCCGCGAACACGGCCAGCATGAAGGTGTTGCCGATGGCGCGCCACACTTCGGCGGCGACGGGCCGGCCGGTCGCGATCGAAAAACCCAGATCGCCGCCAAGGGCCCGCCAGATCCAAAGGCCGAACTGCACGGGCAGCGGCTTGTCGAAGCCGTAGGCGGCGCGCAGCTGCTCCTGCATTTCCTGCGAGGCGTCGGCCGGCAGCACCGAGACGAGCGGATCGCCCGGGGCGATGTGCACGAGCAAGAAACACACGAGGCTCACGCCCAGCGCGATGGGGACGGCGTAGAGAATTCGTTTGAGGAGATATTCGAGCATTTTTGTGCGGGATCGACCGGGCGGGCGCGAGGGCCCGCCCGGTCGGCACCCTTCAGTTCATCGTGAGCGGCGAGAAATCGACGAACCAGCTCTGCGGCGGCACGAAGCCGCGCACGCGCGGGCTCATCGCGCGCGGACCCACATCGTGCGCCACCCACAAGAACACCGTCTCGTCGACGATGCGCTTGTGCAGCGCCGCAAGGGCGGTGTCGCGCGCGGCCGCATCGAACGTCGTGCGGGCGACGGCCACGAGCCGGTCGAATTCCGGATCGTTCACGAAGCCCCAGTTGTTCGACACCGGCGGCGCCATCTTGCTGTCGACGAAGCGCACGAACGCGAAGAACGGATCCATCGCCGCGAAGGTGATGTTGACGGCGTGGGCGCCCCGCGCCGTCGGGTCCTTGGCGCCGATGCGCCAGTTCGTGAACAGCGTGTTCCACTCGATCACGTCGAGTTCGACGTCGAAGAAGCACTCGCGCAAGGCCTGCTGCAGATATTCGTTCATCGGCAGCGGCAGCATCTGGCCCGAGCCCGAGGCCGAGACCTGGATCTTGACCTTGAGCGGGCGCTGGGCCGAGTGGCCGGCCGCCGTCATCATGCGGCGCGCTTCGTCGGGGCGGTAGCCGATCTTGAAATCGGGATTGCCCCACCACGGATGGCCCGGCGGCACCGAGCCCACCGCTTCGGCCATCAGGCCGTTCAGGAGCTGCTTCATGTCGGTGCGGTTCACGCACAGATTGGCGGCCTGGCGCACGCGCTTGTCGAGCCACGGCGAGCCTTCGACGAACGAGAACTGCCACGGCCACACATGCGGCTGCTGGTTGGCGAAGAGCTGGAACCCGCGGCTGCGGATCTGCGGCACGGCGTCCGGGGCCGGCGCTTCGGCCCAGTCGACCTGGTTCGACAGCAGAGCCGCCGTGCGCGCGTTGGCGTCCGGGATCGGCAGCAGAACCATGCGGTCGATCTTCGGCACGCGTGCCGCGTTCCAATAGGCGTCGTTTTTGGCGAGCTCAAGCCGCTCGCGCGGCACGAAGCGCGTCATCTTCCACGGGCCGGTGCCCGAGGCGTCGGCCGCAAAGGCGGTCCAGGCGGCAGCCGAACGCGCCGGGGCTTCGGTCACGGTGGCGGGGACGGCCGCCAGCTTGGCCGCCCAATGCGCCGGGCTTGCCATGAAGAGGTTGGTCAAGTTGATCGGCAGGAACGAGTCGGGCTCGCTCGTGGTGAGTTCGACCGTGAGGTCGTCGATCTTGCGCGCGGTGCGCAAGGTCGGCATGCGGCTTGCCGTCACGCCGACTTGGCTCGCGTCGAAATGCGGCGCTTCGCGGTCCAGCACCTTGCGCACGTTCCACACCACGGCGTCGGCGTTGAAGGCGCTGCCGTCGTGGAACTTCACGCCGGCGCGCAGCTTGAAGACCCACTTGGTCTTGTCGACGGCATCGACCGCCCATTCGGTCGCGAGGCCCGGGATCAGCACCGAGGGCCTGTCGGCGCTGCTGAGGTCCCACGCCGTCAGCGCGTCGTACATGGTAAGGCCCGTGAAGCGGTTGCCTTCGAACCCTTGGTCGGGCTGGCCCAGCGTGCGCGGGATGTCGGCGGCCGTCATGGCGATGCGCAAGGTCGTCTGCGCTTGGGCAGCACTGGCCAGCAAACCAAGGCCAAGAGCGGCACCGATCAAAGTCCGGATTTTCATGAGGGGGTGCTCCAAAAAAACGTGAACCGGCAAGGGGTTTGCAACCAAGGTGCCAAAGCGTTTGGCTGGCGAATCGGCCCGATTCGGCCGATAAATGGAAACCCGCGCAAACGCTGCACAAAAAATAGGCAATTTAATGCGACTCTTGCTGATCAATCCGAATACCTCGCCCGATATCACGGACCTTGTGGCGGCGAATGCCCAAAAATGCGCTTCCGCGGATACGAAGTTCGATCCGGTCACGGCCCGATTCGGCGCGCGCTATATCGGCACGCGGGCGGCCGCTGCGATCGCGGGCCATGCGGCCCTCGACGCGTTTGGGGCCTTCTGGCGCCCGCATCACCAGGGCGTGCTGCTGGCCTGTTTCGGCGATCCGGGCATCGAAGCCTTGCGCGAAATCTCGCCCGTGCCGGCCATCGGCATGGCTGAAGCGGCAATGCGCGAGGCGGTTGCGACGGGCAGCCGCGTCGGCATCTTGACCGGCGGGGCGCGCTGGGTCCCGATGCTGACCGAGTTCGTGGGCACGCTCGGCCTGTCGTCCAAGCTTGCCCGCGTGCGCGCGGTTGCTGCGACCGGCGCCGAGATTGCGGCCAATCCCGAGCGCGCGTTGGGCGAATTGGCGGCCGCCGCGACGGCCTGCGCCGAAGAAGACGGGGCAGACATCGTGATTCTGGGCGGTGCCGGCCTCGCCGGTCTCGTGCCGCGCGTGCAGGCTTTGACGAAGGTGCGCCTGCTGGGCTCGCTCGAGGCGAGCATTGCAAGGCTCGAGCGCATGGTGCGCGAAACATCGCCCGTTTTCGAACCCGCACCTTCGGTGCCGAGCATCGGCCTGGCGCCCGAACTCGCCGCGCTTATTTCGCGTCCAACGCCGTAACCGCCGCCCAATCGGCGGGCAGTTTTGCGGGATCGAGCGTAGCCACGCGTGCTGCAAAGCTGCGCGCCACGGGGTCTTCGGCGAGCGGCGGCGCATTTGCGATCTGCAGGGCGGTTTGGAAATCGCGCGCGCGAT
This sequence comes from Rhodospirillaceae bacterium, assembly GCA_027490975.1. Taxonomy (GTDB): domain Bacteria; phylum Pseudomonadota; class Alphaproteobacteria; order CACIAM-22H2; family CACIAM-22H2; genus Tagaea. The sequence continues at coordinate 4,058 of JAIXXA010000111.1, read as the reverse complement.
AAGCTGCAAGCGCCTGCGCGAATCTTTCGGCACGCGCCTTTTTTTCCGCCGCAAGCGTGGCGGCGATCCCCAACGGCTCGAGTATCGTCACGGGCTGGGCGCGGCCTTTGACCTGGATGCGGTCGAGCTCGCGCCACGCAAACGGATCGTCGGCGATCGCGGCGCGCACGGCGTCCGCGCACATCACCGTCGAGCCGTAGAATTTGTTCGCCCCCTCGAGGCGCGAGGCGAGGTTCACCGTGTCGCCCATGACCGTGTAGTTGAAGCGCCGCGTCGAGCCGATATTGCCGACAAGGGCGGTTCCTGCATTGAGGCCGATGCGCGCATTGAGCCGATGGCCCAGAAACGGCCGGGCGGCGTCTTCGTTCATCGCGTCGAGTTTGGCCGCACAGCCAAGAGCCGCCGCAACCGCGTTGCGCGCGTGGGCCGCGTCTTCGAGCGGGGCGCCGAACACGGCCACGATCGCGTCGCCGATGTATTTGTCGACGAAGCCGCCATGGGCTTCGACGATGTCGGTCATCGCCGAGAGATAGGCGTTCATCACCTGCACAAGCTGCGGCGGCGCGAGGCCTTCCGAAAGTGCCGTGAAGCCCGCAACGTCGGAGAACATCACGGTGACGACGCGCTCCTCGCCGCCCAATTGCGGCGGCGTTTGCGAATTCACGAGCCGGTCGACCATGGCAGGCGCGAGATAAAGCCCGAAGCTTTTGCGCAACAGGCGCTTGTCCTTGTCGGCAACGGCAAAGCGATAGCCCATGAGGCCGGCCCCGGCCGCGGCGGCGGCCAAGAGCGCCGTCAAAAACGGCCACACGAGCCCGGCTTGCAGGGCGCCGACGCTGATCGCCGTCCAAGCCAAGCCCAGCCCCGCAAATGCAGCCGCCGCGATCGCGGCGGGCAGGCTTAGCGCCAAGACGGCGGTGGCGCCAAGCAGCAGCGCGCTTGCCGCCGCCTCGCCCATGCGCCCGAGTTCGAAAAGGCCGCCGCCGCGCATCAGATTGTTGGCGAAGCTCGCATGCACGAATACGCCCGGGATGGCGTCGCGCACCACATCGTCGCGCACAATGTCGGTGCGCGGCGCAAGCGCGCAGCGCGGTGCCGCCGCCGCACCCTCGGGCCCGGCCATGAAGCGGCGCGAGGTGAGTTTGCGGTCCTCGACGTCGAGCACGGTGCCGACGAACACGATCTTGCCGTCGAAATGCGTTTTGAAAAACGTTTCGTCGCCCTTTTCGGCGCAGGCGCGCAGATCGGCCAGCGAAAAGGCCGGAATGTCGGCCCCGCCGCCTTCGAAATCGATCGGCATCGCGTTGGCGGCCGAGCCCGGGATGCGTTTGCCCGCAAGCCACACGCCGTCGCTGCGCTTCTCGGGCGTTTGCCCCAGCGCACGCGCCGCCGCCTCGAGGCCCAGCGACGTTTCAAGCCGTGCTGCGTTGCCCTCGGCCACGTCGAAAAACAACGGCGCGCGGCGGATCGTTTCGTCGGCGTCGCGAAACAGATTGGTCGACCGGATATTCGCATCGTGGCCGACCGCAAAACTCTGGCCCTGGAACGGCACGATGGGGGCCGCACCATGCTGCACCTTGCCCAGGATCACGCGCCCGTCGCGCGATCCCGCACGAAGGGTGCGCAGGAAATCGCGGTCGAAGCCGGGCAGATAGCGCTCGACCGAGGTCGGAAAAATCACGTCGAACGCCACAACGCGGGCCCCGCCTTCGAGCACGGCCGCCAGCACCGGGGCCATCTCGCGCGTCCACAGCACTTGCGGCGTGCCGGCAAAGGGCGGCGTGCGGTAGGTCTCTTCGTCGATCGCCAGCACCGCGCTGGGCGACTGGGCGGCCGTGTAGCGGGCGCCGAACGCGGCATGGCGCAGCGCAAAGGCAAGATCGACCGACAGGCCGCGCGCCGTGTCGGCCATCGGCGATGCGACGAGGGCCGCCCCCAATGCGACGGCGACGCCGCCCGCAAGCCAGTCGCGTTTTGTTGCTTTCATCTAGAGCCGCAGCAAGCGGCTCAGCATCGGGGCGGCACCGGGCTTGGCGTCGGCATCGACTTTGAACACGATCTGCCGCGACTCGGCCGCACCCCCCACCGAGATGCGATAGACGCCGCCCGCGACAAGTGCGCGGTCGGCTTTGGCCATGTCGAAAAAGCTGCCGCGCATCAGTTGCTGCGCCGGGATATCGAGCGTGACCGGCGCTTCCGTGTGGTCGAGCCGTGCGATCGTGATCTGGCCGCCGCCTTTGACGTCGAGCACGGGCGACAGGCCGTAGATCGTCTGGGTCGGCTGTGCCGCACTTGCCGCCGCCGCAGGGCGCGGGGGGGCGCGAAACACCATGACGCCCGATTTGGCGGCCTGGTCGCTCGTGAGCTGCATCTTGGTGCCCGAACACGCCACCTTTTCGCGCCGTACTGTGCCGCCCGCCACACTCGATTGTTCGGCGCCGATCGTGACGGTGCCGCCCCTGATCGTTTCGCGCCAGCACGAGGCGAGATAACCCACGACAAGCTCGTCGCCGGCATTGAGCTTCACCACGCGCCCGGCTTCGAGATAGTCCATGAAATCGACGTCGAGATTGCGGCCCTTGGCGTCCTCGACGATGGCAACGGGCTCGGCCGCGAGGGCGGGCAGGGCAACAAGCGAAAAAATCAAACCTAAAACAGGGCGCATGGCGGAATTCCTTGGGTCATCTGAAAACAACGTCGGCGGTCCTGCCATTCGAGGATTTGAACGTCACATGGGCGATCCCGTCGCTCGAAAGCGTGCCGCTGGCCAAGGATTCGAACTTTTCATCGGTTTGCAAAAGGCACGTAACTGCGACGTCGGAGAACGTTCCGTCCGCATTGAGGTCGCCGTTGCCGTTGCAGGTAAAACCGTCGGCACCCCAGCTTCGCATATGTGCGGTGAAGCGCAACTTCGATTGCGCGATGGTCAGAAAAAGATAGGGCGTGCCCGTTACTATGACGCCAGCTTGGACCCGCGCCGTCAATTGCCCACTGAATTTGCTGAAGTCGCTCCCGTTCGCTGATCTAGCTGCTGTCTGTTGCGGGGCCTGCTGCGGGACGGGTGTCGGTGCGGGTGCCGAAATCCGGGGCGCTGCCGAGGCTTGCTGGCGGCTGTTCTCGATCGAGCGAATGCGCGCGGCCGCCAAGGGGGCAAAGGTGCCGTTCGGGAATGCGTCGAGATAGGCTTTGAGCTCCGCCGGGTCGCTCGACGCTTTTACCGAGTCCCAGAACATCGCCTCGCGATCCGGCGCGAGCGTCGTTGCGGTTGTCGGGACCGGTGCCGGTGTCGGCGCCGACGGCACCGCCGCCTGGAAATAGAAATCGCCGGTCAGCGACGAGGCTTCCCACGGTGTCTGCGCGCCGTTGGAGGCGCGCGACACGTTGATGCGCACTTGCTTGAAGATGTCTTCGACCTTGAGGCCCGGCTGGCGCATCGCGCGCAGCAGTTCCTGCGTATAGAGCCCGTTGGCCCCTTCGCCGTCGGCCGCCACGCGGCCGGGTGCAGTCGCGTAGGCAACCATCGTGCCCTCGGGCGCGTTGATCTGCGCCAAACCGCCGCTGACCGACCGGAAGCGCCGCTCGAACGGATTGTTGCGGCACGCATCGAGGATCACGAGGCTCACGCGCGCACGTGCCGCCGCCATCTGGTCGAGCACGGCGTCCACGTCCAGCGTTTCCAGACGCACGCGCTGCTCGGACGTGATGCGCGCATCGACCGAGATCAGATAGTTGCGCCCTTGCACCTGCATGCCGTGCCCGGCGAAGAAAAACAGTGCGGTGTCGCCCTCGGCGAGCTTCTCGCCGAAATCGGCGACGATCTCGTTCATCTGCGCCTTGGTCGCGTTTTCCTTGAGCAGAACCTCGAAGCCCTGCCCGCGCAACGTGGCGGCGATGGCGCGCGCGTCGTTGGTCGGATTCCGCAACGGCGCTTCGGCATAGGCCCCGTTGCCGATGACCAAAGCGACCTTCTTGCTGGCAAGCGCCGGGCTTGCCAGCAGCATGGCCGCGCAGACGATCCAGAGAAACCCTGTGAGACGCCGCATTTTCCTGCCCCCACT
>JAIXXA010000094.1 GCA_027490975.1 Rhodospirillaceae bacterium | reverse complement strand
GGATGAGGCCGCCATCGTTCAGCATCGCCAGCAGATGCGCGGGCAAAGCCTCGCAGCGCAGCGAAGCGCCTGTCGTCCGGTTCTCGATCGTGCCGCGCGCGGCATCGACCGCGAGCTCGTCGCCTGTCGCGATCTTTTCGATGTCCGCGCACACGAGCGGCGCCAAGCCGAGATTGACGGCATTGCGGAAAAACAGGCCGGCAAACGAACGCGCGATGACGGCCGCGACGCCCAGATGACGCAGGGCTTGCGGCGCCTGTTCGCGCGACGATCCCATGCCGAAATTGTCGCCGCCGACAACGAAATCGCCCGCGCGGACGGTCGCGGCGAAAGCAGGGTCGATCGCCTCCAGGCAGTGGCGAGCAATGTCCTCGATCCCGAATTTCATGTAGAGACCAGGGGCCAGCATGTCGGTGTCGATGTTGTCGCCGAAGACGAAAGCCTTGCCGCTCATTGCAGCATCTCCCGCGGATCGACGATGTGGCCTGCGACGGCTGCCGCTGCGACCGCATAGGGCGATCCGAGATAGACTTTGGACTCGCGATGGCCCATGCGGCCTTTGAAATTGCGCGCCGTGGAGGAGAGGCAGACTTCGCCTTGCGCGAGCACGCCCGCTCCGTAGCCCGCACACGCACCGCAGCCGGTCGGCAGCAGAATGGCACCGGCCGCGAGCAGAATGGCGAGTGTGCCGTCGGCGGCTGCAGCTGCCGTCATGCGCTGCGAGGCGGGGGCGACCAACAGGCGCGTGCCGGTCGCGACCTTGCGGCCTTTGAGGATGTTGGCGGCCATGTGCAGGTCGGAGAGTTTCGCACCCGTGCAGGCGCCGATATAGCACTGGTCGATCTTGGTGCCGCGGTGAAGTTCGGCCGCATCGGAGTTCTCGGGCGAATGCGGGGCTGCGATCTGCGGCGCCAAAATGTCGCAATCCACATGCCATGTCGCGACATACGACGCGTCCGCATCGGACTGCCAGCGCACAAGGTCGGGATCTGGCGCGGCTGCGTTTGCGTTGCGCATAAAGGAAGCCGTCGTGGCGTCGGGCGCAATCAAGCCGGTCTGCGCACCCAGTTCGGCCGACATGTTCGACAATACCATGCGCTCTTCCATGCCGAGAGTGGCGAGCGCCGCCCCGGCATATTCGACGGCGTCGTAGCGGATCGTCGACATGCCGATTTTGCGGCACAGATGCAGCATCACGTCTTTGGCGCAGAGTCCCGCACCCAAGCGGCCGCCAAGCTCGATGCGGTGCGTGCGCGGCGTGCGGACCCAGATCTCGCCGGTCGCAAGCACGCCCGCCATTTCGGTTGCACCGATTCCGAACATGTAGGCGCCGAACGCCCCGCCGGTCGGCGAATGCGAATCGCCGCCCACGCAAAACATGCCGGGGCGCAGATGGCCGCGCTCCGGCAGCACCACGTGGCAGATCCCTTGCATGTCGTGGAAATTCGCGATCGCGTTGTCGGCTGCCCATTTGCGCGTGAGATCGAGGATTGCGGCGCTTTCGCCGTCGACCGCCGGCACGTAATGGTCCGAAACGAGTACGATCTTGGCCGGATCCCAGACGCCCACGCCAAGCCGCTCAAGCATCGGCTTCACGCGGCGCGGCCCGCCCGAATCGTGCATCATCGCAAGATCGACGCGACAGGTGACGATGTCGCCGGGAGCGACGCGCGTTCGTCCGGCGGCGTTGGCGACGATTTTCTCGGCGAGAGTCGATCCAAGCATCGGCTACATCCCCAAATAGGCTTTGCGCAATTCGGGATCGTCGGCAAGCGTGCGCGCTTCGCCCGACAGGACGATGCGGCCGTTTTCCATCACGTAAGCGCGGTGCGCTATCGCGAGCGACTGCACGACATTCTGCTCGACGAGCAAAACCGCGAGGCCTTCTTTGTTGAGCCGCTCGATCAGCGCGAACATTTCCTCGACGAGCAGCGGCGACAGGCCGAGCGAAGGTTCGTCGAGGATCAGCAGGTGCGGCTCGGCCATCAGGCCGCGGCCGATCGCCAGCATCTGCTGCTCGCCGCCCGAAAGCGTGCCGGCTGCTTGTGCCAGGCGTTCGCGCAGACGCGGGAAGGTTTCGAGCACGCGCTCGAAGTTGCGCGCGCGATTTGCGTGGCCGCGGCGATAGGCGCCGAGCAGAAGGTTCTCGCGCACCGAAAGATTGGGGAAGACGCGTCTTCCTTCGGGCACTTGTATGAGGCCGCGTGCCACGATCTGGGCGGGTTCGCTTGCGGTGATGTCGTCGCCGCCGAAGCGAATGCGACCGCCCCAGGCTCGGTAGAGGCCGCAGACATTGTTGTTGAAGGTCGATTTGCCGGCCCCGTTGGAGCCGAGCAGGGCGACGATTTCGCCTGGGGCCACGTCGAGCGTGGCGCCGTGCAGCACGGGCGCGGGGCCGTAGCCCGCAACGAGGTCTTGGACGGCGAGGAGGGCGGTCATTCGGACACGCTGGCGATGCGCTGGGCCGCACCGTGCCCGAGATAGGCTTCGACCACTTCCGGCCGGGCGGCCACTTCCTGCGGCGTGCCCTCGGCGATCATGCGGCCCTGATTCAGCACATAGACGCGCTCGGAAAGGCGCATCACGGCGCGCATCACGTGCTCGATCAGCAGCACGGTGGTGCCGGCGTCGCGTACGGCGCGGATGATCGGCACGATCTCGTCGATTTCGGTCGGGTTGAGGCCGGCCATGACCTCGTCGAGCAGAATGAGTTTCGGCGACGTCGCCAGGGCGCGTGCGACTTCGAGGCGCTTGCGCCCCGCCACGGTCAAGGTGGCGGCCGGCTGGTCGAGCATGCTGCCCATGCCGAGGCGGGTTGCGATCTCGCCCGCATGCGCGAGGGCCTTCTGCCGGTCGGGCTCACGCAGATGGGCACCGACCGCGATGTTCTCGCGCACGCTGAGGGCGCCGAAGGGCTGCACGATCTGGAAGGTGCGCACGAGGCCGCGCCGCGCGATCGCGTGCGGCATGAGGCCCGTAATGTCGGCCCCGTCGAACGTGACGCTGCCGCTGTCGGGTTTGTGGAAGCCGGTCATCGCCGCAAACAGCGTGGTCTTGCCCGCACCGTTGGGGCCGATCAGGGCAACGATGCTGCCTTGCGCCACTTTGAGCGAGGCTTGCGACACGGCGACGAGCCCGCCGAAGCGTTTGGTGACGTTGTGCGCTTCAAGCACGGGTCGGTGCCTCGACCTTGCGTTTGCGCCGCAGCAGGCCCGCGAGCCCGTCGGGCAGGAAGCGAACCATAACGACAAGCAGCACGCCGTAGAAAACCAGATGGATGCCGGGCGCATCGCCCATGATGCGGCGCGCGAACTCCGACGCCGCATGCAGCACGACCGAGCCGATCAGCGGCCCGAAGATCGTGCCGAGCCCGCCGATGATCGGCACCAGCAGGATCTCGACCGAGATGCCGGGCCCGTAGGCAAGCGACGGATCGATATAGAGGTAGAACTGCACGTAGAGCACGCCGCCCACACCGGTCATCGCACCCGATAGCGCGATCGCGCGGACCTTGAGCGCATAGGCATCGACGCCGAGGGCGGCGGCAGCTGCCTCGTTCTCGCGCACGGCCATGAGTTGGGCGCCGAAGCGCGAGTTTTCGATCCGCCAGGCGAACCACAGCGACGCCAGCACCAGAACGAGCACGATGTAGTAGAAGCCGATCGGCCCCGGCTGCAGCTGCGCCCAGCCCGGCTGAAGCGGCACGAATAGCCCGACGCCGGCACCCGTGAACGCCACGGCGTTTGCGAGAATGCGGAACACTTCGGCGAAAGCGAGTGTCACGAGCGCGAAATACGAGCCGCGCAAGCCGTAGCGAAACGAGAGATAGCCCGCCGCCCAGCCGACGGCACCGGCCGCCAATGCGCCGAGCGGCAAGCCAAGCCACGGATTGAGTCCGAAGGTCGTCTGCGCGATCGCGGCCGCATAAGCGCCCGTGCCGAAAAACAGCGCATGGCCGAACGAGAATTGGCCGCCATAGCCGCCGAGAATATTCCAAGCCTGCCCCAGATACGCGAACAGCAGCGTCGTGAACGCAAATTTGATCCAGAATCCGCT
>JAIXXA010000089.1 GCA_027490975.1 Rhodospirillaceae bacterium | reverse complement strand
ATCTCGTCGCCCGTCTCGACGGCAGCGTGCGCTACGACGCGGTCGTTGCGGCCGTCGGTCATCGCAGCTTCGCCGATCTCGATCTTGCCGCCATCACGACCGACGACGCTTTGCTGTTCGACATCAAGGGCCTCTGGCGCGGCAAAACGATGCCGCCCGGACGGCGCTACAGCACCCTGTGAGCACGCACGTCCCCTTCCTGTCGCGCTTCAACCGCGTGGCGCTGGCCATGACCCACGATCTGGGCATGGCGGCGGCGGCTTTCGTCGTCTCGCTCTATCTGCGCGTCGGCGACGAGATGTTCGACTACCCGTCCGACTTTCTGGCGGGCGGCACCGCCCTGTTCGTGGTCGCCGCTGCCGTCGCCTTTCGCTTCACGGGCGTGTCGCGCGGCGTGTGGCGCTACGTGTCGATCGACGATCTTGCCGTGATCGCGCGCGGCACCACGCTTGCTCTGCTGCTGTTCGTACCGGCGATGTTCTTGTGGACGCGGCTCGAAATCATGCCGCGCTCGACGATCTTCATCGGCTGGTTCGTTCTGTTCGCGCTGCTCACGGGGCCGCGCCTGCTCTATCGCACGGTGCGCGAGGGCAAGCTCAATCTTTCGTTCGGCGCCCCGCGCGGCGACCAGGTGCAGGTGCTGCTTGTCGGCGCCAACGACGGGGCCGAGCTTTTCCTGCAGGCGAATCGCCGACGCGGGCGGGCACCCTATTTCGTGGTCGGCATCCTCGACGACGCCGAACGGCGCAAGGGCCGCCAGATCGGCGGCGTCGACGTGCTGGGGCCGGTCGGTGCGCTCGAAACGATCCTCGCCGATCTGCGCAGGCGCGGCTTTCGGCCGCAGCGCCTCGTCGTGGCGACGGCGATGGACGGAACGGCCCTCGGCAATGTCGTCGATCTGGCCGACCGCTGCGGGCTTACGGCTGTGCGCCTGCCGCGCATCAACGAGCTCAACCGGGCCGCCCAAGGCGACAGCGCCCTCGATGTGAGCCCGATCGCGATCGAAGACCTGCTCGGCCGGCCGCAGACCGTGCTCGACCGTGCCGCGATGGACGAGCTCGTGCGCGGCCGCCGCGTGCTCGTGACGGGAGCGGGCGGCAGCATCGGGGCCGAGCTTGTGCGCCAGATCGCCCAGCGCGGGCCTGCCCAGCTCGATCTCATCGACAATTCGGAGTTCGCGCTCTACGCGATCGACCGCGAGGTCGAAGAGACATGGCCGCACGTTCCGCGCCGCGCCACGATCGGCGACGTGCGCGAAGCGGGCACGATGCGCCATGTGCTCGCGCGAGCCGCCCCCGAGATCGTATTTCACGCCGCCGCCCTCAAACATGTGCCGCTCCTCGAGGCCAACCCCGCGCAAGGTGCGCTCACCAACGCCATTGGTACGCGCAACGTCGCCGACGCGGCCGTGGCGGCCGGTGCGCGTGCGGTGGTGCTGATCTCGACCGACAAGGCCGTAAACCCCACCAACGTGCTGGGGGCGACCAAGCGCCTTGCCGAGATCTTCTGCCAGGCGCGCGACGCGCAGAGTGCGTCCACGCGCTTTGTTGCCGTGCGCTTCGGCAACGTGCTGGGCTCCTCGGGTTCGGTCGTACCGCTCTTCCAACGCCAACTGGCGGCCGGCGGCCCGATCACCGTGACGCATCCCGACATCGAACGCTACTTCATGACCATCCGCGAAGCTTGCGAACTCGTGCTGCAGGCAAGCGTGCTGGCGCTCGCCGGCGACGGGACTTCGCGCGGCAGCCTCTTGGTGCTCGAAATGGGCGGGCCGGTGCGCATCCTCGATCTGGCGAAACGCATGATTCGACTGGCGGGCAAGCGGCCCGAGCGCGACATCGCGATTTCGTTCACGGGCCTGCGCCCCGGCGAAAAGCTCTTCGAAGAACTTTTCTACAAAGACGAGCAGAACACGGCCACGTCCGTGCCGGGCATCCAGCTCGCGGCCTCGCCGCCGGTCGATGCCGCCGCGATCGAGGCCGATCTTGCGGCCCTCGAAGCGGTGGCGCTCAGCTGCGACGACGCGGGCGTCGTCGCCACGCTGCAGCGCATCCTGCCGAGCTACAAACCCGCCTAAACGCCGTCGGCCAGGATCGCGGCGACTGTGGCGGCCAATCGCTTGCGCCAATCGGGCGGCGTGATGTCGTATTCGCGCGCAATGCGCGCGCAGTCGAGCACGCCCCAGGCGGGCCGTGCGGCGGGCAGTTTGTATTCGTGCGTGGCGATGCGCTCGACCGGCGGCCGCGGATGGCCGTGTACAGCACCCTCGTCGAGGATTGCTTCGGCAAAACGCGCCCAAGTCGTCGGCGGCCGGCCCTGGAAATGGAACAGGCCAAGGCCGGATTTGTGTTCGCCATCGCATTGGCGCTGCAGGATCGCCAGCACGGCATCGGCAATGTCGAGCGCCGAGGTGGGGCCGCCCTGCTGGTCGTCGACGACGCGCAAGGTGGCTTGCGTCTTTGCAAGGCGCAGCATCGTGCGCACGAAATTGGCGCCCCACGGCGCGAAGACCCACGAGGTTCGCAGGATCACGCAGCGCCCGCCCGCCCTGTAGGCCGCGATTTCCCCGGCCCGCTTGGTGCGGCCGTAGACGCTGAGCGGTTCGGTCGGATCCGCCTCGCGATAGGGGATGCGCTCTTGCCCGCCAAACACATAGTCGCTCGACAGATGGACGAACGGGATGCCAACCGCCGCCGCTGCGGCCGCCGCACGTCCCGGCATTTCGGCATTCAAAAACGCCGCCGCACCCGGCTCGCTCTCGGCCTTGTCGACGGCCGTATAGGCGGCGGCATTGGCAAGCGCATCGGGTTTTTCTGCGGCAATCGCAGCTGCAATCGCGTCTTGCTTGGCAAGATCGATTTGGTTGCGGCCCAGCGCCTTCATGTCCCAGCCGGCGGCCGTGCCTTGCGCCAACAAGGCACGCGCGACTTGGCCGCTAGCCCCGAGGACGAGCAGACGCTTCATCGGTCCCTAGCCCTGGCCCAAACGATCCAGCGCGTAGCGTTTTGCGCGGATCGATTGCAGCCAGTCGGCATGGTCGAGATACCAATCGACCGTCGCGGCAAGCCCGTCGGCAAAATTGTAGCGCGGCTGCCAACCGATCTCGGCCTTGGCCTTGGCCGCGTCGATCGCGTAGCGCAGATCGTGGCCCGGCCGGTCGGGCACGAATTCGATCAGCGCGCGGCGCGGCGTGCCGACAGTTTGCATGCCCAAACGCCGGTCCACATGGTCGCAGATCGCGTGCACGACATCGAGATTGGCAAGCTCGGCCCCGCCGCCGAACGCGTAGCTCGCACCCGGTGCGGCGTGCGCAAGCGCTTGCCACAGGCCGGCGGCGTGGTCGTCGACATGCAGCCAATCGCGCCGGTTGCGGCCGTCGCCATAGACCGGCAGCTTCTCGACTGCGGCCGCCTTGGCGATCATCAGCGGGATCAGTTTCTCGGGGAACTGCCACGGCCCGTAATTGTTCGAGCAGTTCGTGACGAGCGTGGGCAAACCGTACGTCTCGTGCCACGCGCGCACGAGATGGTCGGATGCGGCTTTCGACGCCGCATAGGGCGAGTTGGGCGCGTAAGGCGACGCTTCGGTGAAGGGTGCGTCGTCGAAGCCGAGCGTGCCGAACACTTCGTCGGTCGAGATATGGTGGAAGCGGAAATGCTTTTGCGCACCCGCCGGCAGGCTGCGCCAATAGCCAAGGGCCGCGACGAGCAGGCGGGCGGTTGCCGCAATATTCGTTTCGACGAACGCAAGCGGCCCGTCGATCGAGCGGTCTACGTGCGTTTCGGCGGCGAAATTGACGATCGCGTCGGGCTTGGTCTCGGCGAGCAGGGCCGCGACCTTGGCGCTGTCGCCGATGTCGCCTTCGACGAAGCGATAGGCGGCGTTGCCCTCGAGCGATGCCAAAGCAGCCGGGTTGGCGGCGTAGGTGAGCTTGTCGAGATTGACGGCGCGGCACAGCCCGCCGCCCACGACATGGCGCAGATAGGCCGAGCCGATGAAGCCGCAACCGCCGGTGACGAGCAGCGTGCGCATGGCGCTCAACCGGCCTTGGCGACGCGCAGCAGATAGTCGCCGTAGCCGCTTTTGCGCAACGGCTCGGCGAGGCGCGCAAGGGCCGCCGTATCGATCCAGCGCTGGCGCCACGCGATTTCCTCGGGGCAACCGATCTTGAGCCCCTGGCGGCGCTCGACGGCGGCGATGAAATTCGCCGCGTCGAGCAGCGAATCTTGCGTGCCCGTATCGAGCCACGCGTAGCCGCGATTGAGCGTTTCGACGGCCAGCAAACCGTCTTGCATATAGAGGCGGTTGAGATCGGTGATCTCGAGCTCGCCGCGCGGGCTGGGTTTCAGCGATTTGGCGCGCGCGGGCGCACTCGCGTCGTAGAAATAGAGGCCCGTCACCGCGAGGTTCGAAGGCGGGTCTTTCGGCTTTTCGACGATTTCAAGTGCTTTGCCCGCCGCATCGAGCGTGACCACGCCGTAGCGTTCGGGATCGGCGACTTGGTAGGCGAAGATCGTCGCGCCTGCTTGCGTTGCTTGGGCAGCCGCCTGCAAGCGGCGCGACAGGCCTTCGCCATGGAAAATGTTGTCGCCGAGAACGAGGGCCGATGTGCGGCCTGCAAGAAACGGTTCGGCGATGACAAGGGCCTGCGCCAGACCCTCGGGCTTCGGCTGCTCGGCATAATGGAGCTCAAGGCCCCACGCGCTGCCGTCGCCAAGCAAACGCTTGAAGGCGGGCAGATCGTGCGGCGTGGAGATCAGCAGGATGCGGCGAATGCCCGCGAGCATCAACGTGCTGAGCGGATAGTAGACCATCGGCTTGTCGTACACCGGCAGCAGCTGCTTGCTCGCCGCAAGCGTAGCCGGATGCAGGCGCGTGCCCGAACCGCCTGCAAGCACGATGCCGCTTCGGTCAGTCAAAGGTCACCGCCTCGGCAAGGCTCTTGCCGTTTTGGTCGCGCGTTGCCAGCAGCACATCGCCCGCGGCGAGCTTCCAATCGATTCCAAGTGCCGGATCGTCCCAGCGCAGCACGTGCTCGTCTTGCGGGCTGTAGGGGCCGGTTACCTTGTAGGCGAAATCCGCCGAATCGCTGAGCACGGCAAAACCGTGCGCGAAGCCGCCGGGCACCCACAATTGGCGACGATTCTCGGCGCTGAGCTCGACGCCGAACCATTTGCCGAAAGAAGGGCTCGCGCGTCGCAGATCGACCGCCACGTCCCACACGGTTCCGGCCACGACCGACACGAGCTTGCCCTGCACGTTGGGCTTTTGATAGTGAAGCCCGCGCAACGTGCCGCGGCGCGAACGCGACAGATTGTCCTGCACGAACGGCCCTGGAATACCGGCCGCTTCGTAGCGCGCCTGGTTCCAGGTTTCGAGAAACTGGCCGCGCGCGTCGCCGAACACTTTGGGCTCGACGAGTTTGAGCCCCGGCAATTCGAGATCGACGATCCTCATACGTTGCCGTACATGCCGTTGCGGACCATGCGGTAGCCTTTGACGAGCTCTGAAATGCCGGCATCGAGCGAATAGGCGGGCTTGAAGCCCGTTGCCTCGATACGCGCATTCGACACGATGTAGTCGCGCTTGTCCGGGTCTTCGCCGATGGGCGCTTCGAGAAAAACGAAACCCGGCACGTGCGCCTGGATGCGCTGGCAAAGCTCCATCTTCGACAGGTTCGCGTCCGACAGGCCCACATTGTAGGGCCGGTTCTTCATCGCGGCGAAATTGGCGATGCCGTGCAGGAAAGCGCGCGCCACGTCGCGCACATGGATGTAGTTGCGCTTGAAATGCGGCTCGAACAGCACGACCGCGCGATCCGTGACCGCGCGGTGCACGAAATCGTTGACCAATAGATCGATGCGCATGCGCGGGCTCATGCCGAACACGGTCGCAAGCCGAAACGACATGCCGTTGTCGCGGCCGAGCACCAGCTCTTCGGCTTCGACCTTCGTGCGGCCGTAGAGCGACAGCGGGCGCAGCGGGCTTTCCTCCGTGCATTCCTTGCCGGGTTCGCCCACGCCGTAGCCGGAGTTCGTGACGGGCATCAGCACGCGCTGGTCTTTGGCGAGCAACCCCAGCAGCGTGCGCACCGCGTCGCGATTGATCGACACGGCCCCGGTCTGGTCGTTGTTGCACAAAGGGGCCCCCACAAGGGCTGCGAGCGGAATCGCAATGTCGGCCTTGGCCGCAAGCGGCTTCAGCACGGATATGTCGCGGCAGTCGCCGCGCACCACGTCGAAATCCGGATGCGCGCAGACATGCGCAAGCGGAGCCTGGCGGAACATGAAATTGTCGAGCACGGTCACGGCGTGGCCCGCCTCGAGCAGGGCCGGAACCAGCGTGGATCCGAGATAGCCCGCCCCGCCGGTCACGAGAATGCGCAGCTTGTTTGCCATCGCCTTGGGCCTTTCCGGTTCGGCTTTTGCCCGCTTTTGACATCGATGCGTAAGCGCATGATATAAGTGATTGTTTCCGACCCCGCAACTCTTGGCCCCAGCCCATGAGACGGAGCTCTTTTTGATCGTCTCGCGCACCCCTTATCGGCTGTCGCTGTTCGGCGGCGGAACCGACTATCCCAAATGGTTTCAGCGCCATGGCGGGGCCGTGATCGGCACGGCGATCGACAAATACTGCAATATTTCGCTGCGCCGCCTGCCGCCGTTTTTCGCGCATCGCTACCGCGTGGTGTGGTCGCGAATCGAGCTCGTCAACGATCTGCTCGAGATCGAACATCCGGCCGTGCGCGCGGTGCTGCTCGACCAGAAGGAAAAGCGCGGCCTCGAAATCCACCATGACGGCGACTTGCCCGCGCGCTCGGGCCTCGGCTCGTCGTCGGCCTTCACGGTGGGGCTCCTCAACGCGCTCTACGCGCTGCGCGGCCAGATGATCTCCAAACACAAGCTCGCAAGCGAGGCGATTCGCATCGAGCAGCAGGTGATCCGCGAGCCGGTCGGCAGCCAGGACCAGATTTGGGCCGCCTATGGCGGGCTCAACCGCATCGATTTCCGCACCGACGGCTCGTTCGACGTAACCCCGTTGGTGCTGACGCGCGACCGGCGCGACGAGCTCGAAAGCTCGCTCGTGCTGTTTTTCACCGGCCTGTCGCGCTACGCGATGACGGTCGCGACCAAGCAGATCGCCAACATGGACGCCAAGGAGCGCAACCTGCACCGCATGCGCGAGATGGTGGACGAAGCGCAAGCGATCATCGCGAGCGCTGGCCGGCCGATGCGCGAACTCGGCGTGCTGATGAACGACGCCTGGCGCTTGAAGCGCGAACTCGCCGACGGCGTGACCACGCCTGAGATCGACGCGATCTACGAAGCGGGCATTGCGGCGGGTGCCGTCGGCGGCAAATTGCTGGGGGCCGGCGGCGGCGGGTTTGTGGCTTTTGTCGTCGCCCCGGAAAAGCGCCAGGCCTTGCGCGAAAAGCTCAAGGACCTCATCGAGGTCGATGTAAAGGTGGCCGCCCCCGGCAGCCGCATCGTGGTCTACGAACCCGACAGCGAAGTGCGCTAGCCGCGCACGGCCGCGTCCAGCACGCGGCGCAATTGCTCGATCTGCGGTGCCAGATCGTGCGGATGGTTGCCGACGAAAAAGCCGCGGTCGTGCGCAAGATCGGCGTTCGGCACGGCGCCGCCGACAATGTCGTAGTCGTAGTATTTGATCGTGTCGTGGCGCAGGAAGCACCCGCCCGTGATGATGCGGAAACCGATATCGGCGGCTTTGAGGGCGGCGAAGATGCGCTCGCGGTCGAGGTCACGGGCCGGATTCAAGATCAACGTGAAGCAGAAGGACGAGCTCTGCCCATGCTCCTTCTGGATGACGAAATTGGGATCGCCCGCAAACAGTTTCTGGAACAAGGCGAGATTGCGCCGCCGCGCCGCCGTCATGGCAGGCAGCTTCTTGAGCTGCTCCAAACCTACCGCCGCTTCCATCTCGAGCGGTCGCACATTGTAGCCCGGGAACAAGAAGCGATAGGCCTCGAAATGGTCGCTGCCCGCCCGTTCGTAGAGCGGCGAGTCGGCCGGCAAATCGCGCGTCCAGCCGTGGGCGCGCATGCATTTGAGAAGGTGGAAAAGCTCGAGATCGTCGGTCAGCACCATGCCGCCTTCCATCGTCGAGATATGGTGCGAGAAGAAAAAGCTGAAAGTGTTGAGGTCGCCGAGCGTGCCCGCCTTGCGGCCCGAGGGCAGGACCGCATCCATCGATTCGCAATTGTCTTCCATGAACCACAGGCCGTGGCGGTCGCAAAAGGCGCGCATCTCGTCGAGCCGCGCGGGATTGCCGAGGATCGAGACGGCAAGCAGCGCTTTTGTCTTCGGCGACAAAGCCTGTTCGAGCTTCGAGACGTCCATGTTCAGCGTCTCGAGCTCGACATCGACGAACCGGCATTTGAGGCCGTATTGCTGCAGCGGATGGTAGGTGGTACTCCACGAGATCGCGGGCACGATCACCTCGTCGCCGCGCGCCAAGGGGCGCTTCGAGTGGTAGGCCATCGCGGCCACCGAAATCAGATTGGCCGAGGAGCCGGAATTCACCATCACGCCGTATTTCTTGCCGTGATAGGCAGCGAAGGCCGCTTCCATCGCGGCGACGCGTTCGCCCATCGTGTAGCGGCCCGAGGCGATGACCGCCTGCAGCGCGTCGATTTCTTCCTGGCCCCAGGAGGGGGCGGCAAGTTCGTAGAACATCAGAACGGGCCTTTGAACTGCAGCTGATAGGCAAGCTCGGCTTTGGCCGCATCGGGCATCCAAGCGGGCGCATCGGGCCGCGCGAGCTTGTAGGCGGCCGCGGCGATCGTCGCCGGGTTGGGATAGAACGCGGCCTCGAGCGGCGGCGAAGGCGGGCACGGCGTGGGCGCAAAACCAAGGCGCTGGATCTGCAGCGGCCCTTCGCCTGCACAGGCCTCGGCGACGCGCGCCGCGATTTCGGCACCTGCCCCGCACATCGACCAGCCATTATCGACGATCACGAGCTTGCGCGTGCGCCGCACGCTTTCGACGATCGTGTCGCTGTCGAGCGGAGCCAACCAGATCGGGTCGATCACTTCGGCGGCTACGCCCGCCTCTTTCAGAAGATCGGCCGCGCGCAAGGCTTCGACGACCATATTGGACACGCCCACGATCGTGACATCGCGCCCAAACCGGCACACACGCGCACGCCCCGGGGCCACGACATAGGGCGCTTCGGCCACGAAGGCTTCGGTCGCATAGAGCAGACGATGCTCGACGAACACGACCGGATTGTCGTCGCGAATCGCCGCGATCAAAGCGCCCTTGGCGTCGTGCGCGTTGGAGGGCGCGCAGACCTTGAGGCCCGGCACATGCATGAACATCGAATGCAGGCCTTGGCTGTGCTGCGCCCCTTGGCCCCAGGATTTGCCGATGATCGTGCGCACGACGAGCGGCACCTTGATCTGGCCCCCGTACATGTAGCGCGCCTTGGCCGCGATATTGACGAGCTGGTTCATGCACAGCATCAGAAAATCCATGCGGATATGCACATGGATCGGCCGCATGCCGGCCATCGCGGCCCCGATGGCCACACCCGTCATCGCGTCTTCCGACAGAGGCGTGGTGAAGACGCGCGCGGGCCCGAACCGGTCGAGCAGGCCCCGCGTCGAACCTTGGATCGCCTTGTGGTCGTCGACATCGAGCCCGAACAAAAACACGTTTTCGTCGCGCGCCATCTCGAGCGCCACGGCCTCGGACAACGCATCGACGTATTTGAGCACACGTCGCCCGTCTTCGACGCGCCCCGGCCAGGCAAGTTTCGGGGTGGGCGGGGGCTTAGGCGTAGACATCGGTGCCAAGCTCCTCGGGTGACGGGAAGGGCGACGCTTCGGCAAACGCGATCGCCGCCGCGATCTCGGCTTCGATCTCGGCATCGATCGCCGCACGCTGCTTGGCCGATACGGCCTTGGCGGCTTTGGCGACCGGATCTTTCTTCTGCCATTTGGCGAGCATGGCTTTGCTGCGGAAGCCCGCATCGTAGTCTTCGCCGGGGCCGACATGCTCGCGCCAGCGCCAAGTGAGGCATTCGATGAAGATCGGGCCGCCGCCTTTGCGCATTTTGAGCAGGGCTCTTTCGACATGCTTGCGGATTGCGGCCGTGTCCGAATCGGCAAAGCGCTTGGCCGGAATGCCGTAGGTCGCCACGCGCGCGCAGAGGCGATCGGTCGCCCAGCGTTTCGACAGCGGCTCGTGGATCGCAAAACCGTTGTTCTCGCACACGAACACGACCGGCAGTTTGTGGAGGGCCGCAAAATTGAGGCTCTCGGCAAAACAGCCTTCTTCGGTCGCTCCGTCGCCGAGGAAACACGCAACGACCGCCCCGGTCTTCAAGCGCTTTTGCGCAAGCGCATAGCCGACCGCGACGGGTACGGTGGTGCCGACCACGGCCGACGTGCCGAGCACTTTGGCTTCCATGTCGATCAGATGCATCGACCCGCCTTTGCCGCGCGCACAGCCCGTGTCCTTGCCGTAGAGCTCGGCCATCATGGCGGCGAGCGATCCGCCTTTGGCAAGATACGTCGCGTGTCCGCGATAGGTGCCCGAGACCGCGTCGCGGGCTTCGAGCGCATCGCACACGCCGACCGCAATGCCTTCCTGGCCGATCGACAGATGTACGGGGCTTTTGATTTTGTCCGACGGATAGAGGCGCGCGATTTCCTCTTCGACGCGGCGAATGCGCCGCAGGCTGCGATAGAGACGCAGCGACGCACCGGACTTCACGGCTTTTTTCGGCGTCGATTTGGCTTTGGCGGGCATCGCAGCGACTCGATTCGCAAGGAACCGTTTATTTTAGGCGCGGTGGTAAGGGTGTCCAGCCAACAGCGAGGCGGCCCGCCACAATTGTTCGGCCAGCATCGCGCGCGCGAGCAGATGCGGCCAGGTCATCGCACCCAGCGACAGGCGGAACCGCGCTTGTGCGAGCAAGGTCGCATCGAGCCCGTCGGCCCCGCCGATCGCAAAAGCAAGATCGCCGTTGCCGTCGTCGCGCCACGCAGCGAGTTTGGCCGCGAATTCTTCGGTCGACAGCGTTTTGCCGCGCGGGTCGAGGGCCACCAGAAATGCGCCGTCGGGCAGTTGGGCCAGCAGTTTTTCGGCCTCGGCGCGCTTGCGTGCGGCCGAGTCGGCTTTGTCTTTGGGTTTGGCCTCGATTTCGCGGCATTCGAGCGGGCCGATGCCCGCCGGGCTCGCCGTCAGGCGCTTGGCGTATTCGCCGACAAGCACATCCTCGGGCGAGCCGCGCGCGCGGCCCGCTGCCACGATCGTGACGCGCATCCCGGTCCGTCGCTACCAGCCTAGCGCTTACGCATGCGCTGCGGCCGGCTCTTCCCAATCGTCGGCCCACATCTTCTCGAGCCCGTACTGGGCGCGGATTTCGGGCCGGAACAGGTGCACGACGATGTCGCCGCCGTCGATCAACACCCAATCGCCCTGGTCGGCACCCTCGATGCGGATGCCTTTGAGGCCTTTGCCCTCCAGCTTTTCGACGACGTGCTGGGCCATTGATTGGATGTGGCGGCTCGAAAGGCCGCTGGCGACGATCATGTAGTCGGCGATCGTGCTTTTGCCGGCGAGGTCGATGACGACCGGGTCGGCGGCTTTGTCGTCGTCGAGCGTTTTGGCGACGAGTTTAAGGACCGTTTTGGGCGCGGATACGGTCTTGCGCTTTGTCGTGGCGATCGCGTGTCTCCCGAGTTGGTCGTACGGTTAACGGTGCGAACGTGGCGGCGGCTTACTTGTGTTCGGTTCGCGCGGAGGGCCACGGGGTTTTGAGGCCCGCACGGATCCGCGTGGCAGAGGCCGGATGCAGGCGGACCGGGAAGTACGCCCACGCCGGCGGCGCGAACGTGCCCAAACGGCGGACCCGACGGGATCCGATTTGGGCTGTGGAAAAGGCCCGAGCCGCCTTTGCGACCAATGCTTTGTTAGAATACGTCGGGCGCGCGAAAACGGCAATGACCATCGTGTTAAAAATTTTCCGCCAACGCTGCCAGCGGTCGAACTGCAGCAGATTGTCGGCACCCATCAGCCACACGAAGCGCGTGCGCGGGAAACGCCGCGCGCAGGCCTCGAGCGTGTCGGCGGTGTAGCGCGTACCGAGCCACGTCTCGAGGGCGACCGCTTTCAAGCGCGGATGGCCCGCACACATGGCTTTGGCGCTGGCAAGGCGTGCGGCCAAAGGCGCCATGCCGCTTGCTTCTTTGAGCGGATTCTGCGGGCTCACGACGAACCAGACTTCGTCGAGATCGAGGCGCTTCAAGGCTTCGCGCGCGATATGCGCGTGGCCTTCGTGGGCGGGATTGAACGAACCGCCGAACAGGCCCACGCGGCGCTTGGGCGCCAATCCCAACCGGTAGAGAGGCGGGGCGATGCTCAAGGCCGCGTCTGCCCGGCCCCGCGCACGACGTATTTGTAGGTCGTGAGCTGCTCGGCCCCGACGGGCCCGCGCGGCGGCAAGCGGCCGGTCGAAATGCCGATTTCCGCGCCGAAGCCGAACTCCGCCCCGTCGGCGAACTGCGTCGAAGCGTTGTGCAGCACGATCGCCGAATCGACGCGCGACAGAAACGCTTCGGCCGCGGCCGCATCGCCCGCCACGATCGCATCCGTGTGGTGCGAGCCGTAGGCGTTGACATGGTCGATCGCGGCGTTGAGCCCATCGACGATCTTCACGGCGAGGATCGCGTCGAGATATTCGGTCGTCCAGTCGGCATCGCTTGCGGCAAGGGCGCGGCGGTCGATCTTCTGCACGTCGGCGTCGCCGCGAATCTCGCAGCCCGCCGCGATCAGATCGTCGAGGATGGCCGGCAGATGCGTGGGTGCGGCCGCGCGGTCGACCAGCAGCGTTTCGGTTGCCCCGCACACGGAGACGCGGCGCATCTTGGCGTTCATGGTGACTTTGCGCGCCATGTCGATGTCGGCCGATTCGTGGATGTAGGTGTGGCACAGCCCTTCGAGATGCGCGATCACGGGGATGTGCGTTTCCTTCATCACGCGCTCGATCAGGCTCTTGCCGCCGCGCGGCACGATCGTGTCGATATGCCGGTGCATGGCGAGCATGTGGCCCACCGCAGCCCGGTCGCGCGTGGGCACAAGCTGGACGGCGTCTTCCGGCAGGTCCGCGGCGGCGAGGGCAGCCCGGATCGCGGCGACGATCGCTTGCGATGAGTTGAAGCTTTCCTGCCCGCCGCGCAGGATCGCGGCATTGCCGGATTTGACGCACAAGGCGCCCGCATCCGCCGTCACGTTCGGGCGCGCTTCGTAGATGATGCCGATCACGCCGATGGGCACGGCCACGCGCGAGATCATGAGCCCATTGGGCCGATTCCAGCCCTGCAGGATCGAGCCGACCGGATCGGGCAGCGCCGCAACGTCCTCGAGGCCCTTGGCGATGGCCTCGACGCGTTTGATGTCGAGGCGCGAACGGTCGACCATGGCGAGCGAATTGCCGGCCTCGGCCGCAAACGCGACGTCGGCGGCGTTGGCCTCGAGAATGGCGTTGGAAGCCGCCCGAATCTTGTCGGCCGCCATGCGCAAGGCCGCGCTTTTTTTCTTGGCCGGGGCGACCGCCAACAGGGCTGCCGCACGCCGTGCGGCAAGGCCCATCGCATCCATCGCGGCTTTGAGGGAGATTTCTTGTGCGGCCATCGATTCGGCTTTCATCGGCGACATTCTAGCGGGCGGGATCGGCAGTTCAAACCGGACCCATCGCCAGATCGTCGCGATGGATGATTTCGTCGCGGCCGCGATAGCCGAGCAGTTCCTCGATGTCGGACGAGCGGCGGCCCTGGATGCGCGCAATGTCGGCGGCGGCGTACGCACTCAAGCCGCGCGCCACCTCGCGTCCGGCCTTGTCGCGCACGCGGATCGCATCGCCGCGCTCGAAAGCGCCTTCCACGCCGACCACGCCCGCCGGCAGCAGGCTCTTGCCCTGGCCCAAGGCGCGCACGGCCCCGTCGTCGATCACGACTGCACCGGCCGGTTCGACCGTGCCCGCGATCCAGCGTTTGCGCGCCGAAGCAGGGCTGCCCTGCGGCACGAACCAGGTGCAGCGCGCACCCTGCTCGAGCGCTTGCAGCGGGCGCAAACGCTTGCCGGACGCGATCGCCATGCGGCACCCGGCACCGAGTGCGATGCGCGCAGCCCCCAGCTTCGTGACCATGCCGCCCGACGAATAGCCGGGCCGCGCTTCGCCGGCCATTGCGAGAATCTCGGGCGTGAGATCCGTCACCTGCGGCAGATGGCGGGCGGCCGGATCGCGATGCGGGTCGGCCGTGTAGAGCCCGTCGATGTCCGACAGCAGCACGAGCGCGTCGGCCGACGCCATCTGCGCCACGCGTGCGGCCAGACGGTCGTTGTCGCCGAAGCGCAGCTCTTCGGTCGCGACCGTGTCGTTTTCGTTGATGATGGGGATTGCCCCGGTCTCAAGAAGGGTCGCGACCGTAGCGCGCGCATTGAGATGGCGGCGGCGCGCTTCCGTGTCGTCGGGCGTGAGCAGCAATTGCGCACCCACAAGGCCGCGGGCGGCCAACGCTTCGAGCCACGCGTGCGCCAGCCACACCTGGCCCGTCGCCGCGGCCGCCTGTTTTTCCTCGATCCTCAGCAGCCGCGTGCCGTAGCCGAGCTTCCAGCGCCCGATCGCAACGGCCCCCGACGTGACCACGATCACATCGAGGCCGCGCGCTTTGAGCATCGCGACGTCGTCGGCGAGGCCCGCAAGCCAATCGGCGCGCACGCCGCCTTGCGCATCGACCATCAATGCCGAGCCCGTTTTCACGACGAGGCGTTTGACGCTGTCGAAGCTCATCGCCTGCTCATCTGTCGTCGTCGCTGCGCATGGCTTCGCGCTCGGCGCGGTCGGCGGCCCGGCGCGCGCCGACGGGCACTGCCAACGCGCGCAGCACGTCCGTCACACCCGTGCCCGCCGCGCCCGACAGCGCAAGCACAAGCGAATTGGGGCTGCGCTTTTTGGCGGCCCGCTTGAGCGAAGCGAGCGCCTTCTTGATCGCGTCGGGATCGAGCGCGTCGATCTTGTTGAGGCCGACGATTTCGGGTTTTTCGGCCACCCCGTGGCCGTAGGTTTCGAGCTCGTCGCGAATCTGGTTGTAGGCTGCCGACACTTTTTCCTGCGTGCCGTCGATCAGATGCAAGACGGCCCCGCAGCGCTCGACATGCCCCAAGAAACGATGGCCGAGCCCCTTGCCTTCGGCAGCGCCCGCAATGAGGCCCGGCAAATCGGCGACCACAAGCTCGTCCTCGTCGATGCGCACCACGCCCAATTGCGGCTTCAACGTCGTGAACGGATAATCCGCGATCTTGGGCTTGGCCGAGGTTGTCGCAGCCAGGAACGTCGATTTGCCGGCATTCGGCAGGCCCACGAGGCCGACATCGGCGATGAGTTTCAAGCGCAGCCAAATCCAGCGCTCGTCGCCCTTCCAGCCGGGGCCGGCCTGGCGCGGCGCCTGGTTGGTCGAGGATTTGTAGTGCGTGTTGCCAAAGCCGCCGTCCCCGCCCTTGCACAGGCGCACGCGCTGGCCCGCCTCGCGCATGTCGACGATCAGGGATTCCTGGTCGTCGTGGAGCACGGCCGTACCGACCGGCACTTTGAGCACGATGTCTTTGCCGCCGGCACCGGATTTCTGGCGCCCCTCGCCGTGATGGCCTTTTTCGGCCTTGAAATGCTGCTGGTAGCGATAGTCGATCAGCGTGTTGAGATTGGCGACCGCTTCGATCCAGATGTCGCCGCCCTTGCCGCCGTCGCCGCCGTCGGGGCCCCCGTATTCGATGAATTTCTCGCGCCGAAAGCTGACCGAACCGGCACCGCCGTCGCCCGCTTTGACGAAGATCTTGCATTGGTCGAGAAACTTCATCTTTTTTCAGGTCCAAAAACGAGAAAAGGGAACGGCCTGGTGCCGTTCCCTTGTCTGGCAGAACCGCCTGTGGTCGGGCGGAATGTGGGACGGCTTACTCGGCGGCGACGGCCACCGGCGCCGGCTCGACCGACGCTGCCTCGACCGAGACGATCGTCTTGCCGCCGGCCTTGCGGAACACCAGCTTGCCGGTCTTCAGCGCGAACAGCGTGTGGTCGCGGCCCATGCCGACTTCCTTGCCCGCGACATACACGGTGCCGCGCTGACGGACCAGAATGTTGCCCGCGAGGACGACCTGGCCGCCCGCGCGCTTGAGGCCGAGACGGCGACCGGCTGTGTCGCGCCCGTTGCGCGAAGAACCGCCTGCTTTTTTATGCGCCATTTCCCGATACTCCCTTAGGCGACCTTGATGTCGACGATGCGCAGCGTCGTTTCGAACTGGCGATGCCCGTTCTTGCGGCGCGAATTCTGGCGGCGGCGCTTCTTGAAGATGATGATCTTCTCGCCCTTGCCCTGCGCCAGCACCGTGGCGGTGACCTTGGCGCCGGCAACGGTCGGGCTGCCGACGGTGGCCTTGCCCGCGTCGGTCACCATCAGCACGTCGCCGAATTCGACGGTCTTGCCGGCTTCGGCTTCGAGCTTCTCGACGACGATGACGTCGTTCTTGGCGACCTTGTACTGTTTGCCGCCGGTGCGAATGACTGCGTACATTTTGCGTATCCCTCGGGTGCTATCGGCAGCCGAAAATCGGCCAACCGAGCCTGCCCCGGTCTTTCAAAGAGCGCGCACTATACTTACAGGACTTCGACTGTCAAGCGGCGTGCCGGAAAATCGCGTGACCGAGCTGGGACCGCCTGCTAAACCGGCTCCCGCAATGTCGGCTGCCGCCCCCAAAAAATCCAGCAACACCTTGAAAAAGCTTGCGATGCGTTGGGCGTGGGTGCCGATCATGGCGCTTGCCGTCGCTGGCCTCCTGCATTTTGTCGATTTGGCGGAAGTCGACCAAGCGCTTGGCCGCGCCGATCTTTGGCATGTGGCGGCCATGGTCGGCGGGGGGCTCGTGTGGCTGGCCGTGCGGCCGTTGCGCATGCGCCTGCT
>JAIXXA010000178.1 GCA_027490975.1 Rhodospirillaceae bacterium | reverse complement strand
CCGCCGCATCGACCGCAACGCCGAGCCCGGCGAGTTCGAGATCGTTTGCCGCCTCGAGCGCTTTGCGCAACGCCTTGAGGCTCGCTTCCGGCTGCGGCGGCCCGACGACGGCAAGATGCGTTTCAAGCCGCGCATCGTAGCGGTGCGCCAGCCAATCGAGCAGCGGTTGCCAATGCGCATTCTGGCGGGCGGCCAAATCGCGCGGCTGCGCCACGCGGTAGCAGACAAGGTCGGTTTCGGCGAAGTCCAGCAGCGCGTCGATGATCGCGTCGCGCTGTGGGGCGATGCGGTCGATCGCCGTACCGACGATGCGCGTGAGCGGGACGCGCGCGAAATCGATCTTCGCGAATTTGCCCTTCGGCACCACGTCCTGCCATTCGTCGGCGAGCGCTTGGGCAAAGGCTTGCGTGCGCACGGCGATCGCGGCGCCGGCGGGCGTGCGCACCGGCGTGCCGTCGAGTGCGACGCCATACGCATCGGCCAGCGCCACGACGCTGGGCACGGCGAAGGCGGTTTGCGTCGGCGACGCGCTCAACGGCCGAACGGCAGGCGGCCGATGCCGGGCACCTGGATGCCGCCCGACGGTGCGGGCGCCGGGGCCGCTTGCGCCGGGGCCGGTTGGGCTGCGGGCGCTGCAGCGGGTTGCGTCGGCGCGGGCCTGCCGGTTGCCGCTGCCAGCGCTTGCGCGCAGGCATTCGAGGCAGCCGGCGCCGCTTGCGCAGGGGCGGCTTGCCGCTGGCCGCCGCCGAGCAGACCGCCGACGATCGCACCGGCCCCGCCGACGATGTTGCCGGCACCGCCGACAATGCCGGTGACGGCCCCTGCCCCGCCCGACAGCAGCGCTTGCGCGGTGCCGGCCGGGTCGGGAACCACGCTCGTGTCGGCGAAGGTGCCGCGAATGAACACGGCGACCGGGCCTGCGACCTGGTTGAGATTGAGCTGTTCGCTGCGCAGATCGAACGAGCCCGACGTGCGCGCCGACATGATGCCCGTGTCGATGAGGCCCGCTTTGTAGGTGCCGACGCCGTTCTGGAAATCGATCTTGTGGATGCCGCAGCGCACCGAGGTGCCGATATTGAGGGCGGCCAAGGGCGGTGCGACCTTGCCGAGCCATTCGCCGATCACGCGCGTGGCGGCCTGGCCCAATTCGCCCGGCCCCATATTCAAGAACACGTCGCCCTGCAGCGTGGCCGCGAGCCCGCGCGCGGTTTCGCCCTGGCCGCGCAGATTGAGATCGAACGAGGTGAGCCCGCCCTTGAACCAATCGTTGAGCTTGCGCTCGTTCAGCACGCGGCCGACATCGAGATTGCGCATCTCGATCTTCTGCGTGAAGCCCTTCTGCGCGGCGTTGGCCGTGGTCTCGATCGCGAATTTTCCGCCGTCCATCTCGAAGGTCAGCGGCCGCAAGGTGAGCTGGCCGTTATTGACGACGAGCTGCAGATTGAGGCCGCGCAGCGTCGCCCCTTGCGTGACGATGCTGTCGGCCGCGTAGCGCAGATCGGCGTTCGCACTGTTCAGCAGTTCGAACGGCACCTTCTCGTTCGGGATCACGCGCCCGTCGCTGGGCGTCGCGGCCGCAGGGGCCGCTGCCGGACGCGCTTGCTGTGCTTGTGCGGCCTTGGGCGGGAACAGCTTCACGAGATCGACCGAAGTCGAGCGCAGATTGGCCTGCACCGAGGGCTTGCCGCCGGGCGGATTGGCGAGCGTAGCCTCGCCCGCGAGATCGACCGCGTTCTGCGGGCCGGCCACGAGCTTGAGATTGGAAAGCTGGTAGCGAGCGGCGGCAACGTCGCGCACCTGCAACTGCAGATCGAGGGGTCCCGCCACCGCCGGCTCCATGCGCGCCGCCCGGAACGGAGCCGCCATGTCCGACGAGACCGCGCGCACCGCAACATTGAGGCCGCGCTGTTCGAGCGGATCGAGGAACGCCCCCGCCACGTCGAGCTTGATCGTGTCGGGTTTGCCGAACTCGACCTTGATCTCGGGCAGGCTCAAGCGGTTGTTGGGGCCGCTGTCGGCGATCTTCAAGGTGAGCTTCAGCGCCCCGAGGGCGGGGATCTCCTGCTTGGCGAGGGCCGCGAGTTTCTGCACCTCGGGGATTTCGGCGATCAGATCGAACGCATAACCCTGGCCCTTGGAGGGGGCGACGATGCCGCCGGCGATCTTGCCGGTCAGCACGTTGTCGCCGACCGCAAAGGCAAGATCGACAGGATACGGACGCCCGACCGTCTGCAACGCGCGTTCGACCGAACCGATCTGGCCTTTGAGCGTGAATTTCTGCTCGCCCGCAAGGGCCGGCACGTTGACGGCACCGGCAATGTCGAGGCGCAGCGGATCGGCCGCGCCGTCGGCATTCACGAGAATGCGCTCGAGCTTGATCTCTTGGGTCTCGCGCGTCTTGCCGTCGCGATAGGCAAAGCGCGCATTGCGCAGTTCGACCGCGCGCACCACCGGCAGCGGGGCGCCTGCCCCGCCGCTTTGGGCTGCTTGCGGCTGGTTGGGCTGGGGTTGTGCCGGGGCGGGGGCGGCCGTCTCGAATTCCCAATTGCCGCGTCCGGCCGCATCGGTCTCGAGAAGAATGTCGGTGTCGGCCAGAACGAGGCGCGTGATTTCGATCTGCTTCGAGAGCAGCGGCAGCAGGGCCACTTGCACTTCGAAGCGGCCGACCTTGACCATCTCGGGCCGCGAGCCCCAGCTTGCGTTGGCGAAGGTGACGTCGGCGATGCCGAAGCTCGGGCTGAAGCCGATCGCAAGCTTGATGTCGCCCTTGAGCACGAGATCGCGGCCGGTCGCCTTTTTGGCGGCCTCGACGATCTGCGGTTTGTACTGGTTGGGATCGATCGACGACGCGACGATGAACACGCCCGCAACGACGACGACCACGAGGCCGACGAGGCCGATGGCAACCCATTTCAAGATGCGCATTGTCCGTTCCCCCAGAGTTCCCGGATCAGATCGGGCACTTCATCGTAGCTTGCGGCAAGCCTGTCGGCACCGGCCGCCGTCAGTTCGTCCGGCGCATGATAGCCCCAGACGACGCCGATCGCCGGAATGCCGGCGGCCTTGGCCATCGCCATGTCGAAACTCGTATCGCCGATCATGATGGCGTTTTTGCGTTCGACGCCGGTTTCTTCGAGCGCCCAATGCAGCATCGTGGGATCGGGCTTGCCAGGCGCGCGGTCGGCCGTCTGCAAGGTCGCAAAGCGACTGGCCAGCCCGTGCGCGGCGAGAACGGCGTCGAGGCCGCGGCGGGCCTTGCCGGTCGCAATGCCGAGCTGCCAGCCTTCGGCCTCGAGCGCATCGAGGGCGGCAAGCGCGCCCGGAAACATCGGCTCGACCATGCCGCCGTCGGTGCGCAGCTCGAAAAAGGCGCGCTTGTAGGCCTCGGTCAGGTCGAGATGCACGGACCCAAGCTGGTCGGGGGCGAGCAGCGCCATGCAGCGCTCGAGCGGCAGGCCGATCACGCGATGCGTCTGCGCGAGCGTGGGAGCCGCAAGCCCGAGCGCATCGAACGCGCTTTGCATGCAGGCTTGGATCGCATGCTGGCTGTCGACGAGCGTGCCGTCGAAATCGAAAATCGCGAGGCGAGGAGACAGGGTTTCGGTCATGGGACTGGAGTTTGCCGGTTTCCGACCGGCACGCCAAGCCCCCTGCCCTTCGGTCGCGCCCCTCAGTCGCGCCCCTCAGTCGCGCCACTCAGTCGCGCCACTCAGTCGCGCCACTCAGTCGCGGGGGAATGGATCGATGCGCGCATCGGCATCGAAACCGAAGAAGGCCCAAGTCTTCGCCATGTGCGGCGGCAGCGGCGCTTTGACTTTCAACAGGCCGCTGCCCGACGGGTGCGGAATCTCGATCGAGCGCGCATGCAGATGCAGCTTGCCCGACACGCCGTCGCCGGGCAGACGCGCCGCAGGGCCGCCATATTTGCCGTCGCCGACGATGGGCGTCTTGAGCGCATCGGCGCAATGCACGCGCAATTGATGCGTGCGGCCGGTGCGCGGCCAAAGCACAAGCCACGCCGCACGGTCGCCTGCCGCCTCGGCGGTCGCGAACAACGTGACCGCGCGCTTGCCGTCTTCTTCGTCCGCCGCCACGCGTTCGTAGCCGCCGGGCCCGGCTTCTTTGGCGAGGGCGAGATCGATCTTGCCTTGTGCGGGCTTGGGGGCGCCCACGACGAGCGCCCAATAGATCTTGCGCGCATTGCGATGGCGGAACGCGTCGCCGAGAAGCTGCGCGTTGCGGGCGCCACGCGCCAGCACCAGCACGCCCGAGGTGTCGCGGTCGAGCCGGTGCACGAGCTTGGGCCTTCCCTCTTGTTCGAACTGCAGCGCGTCGAGCATGCCGTCGATATGGCGCTCGGTGCCGGTCCCGCCCTGCACGGCGAGGCCCGGCGGCTTGTTCAGCACGATCACGTCGTCGTCTTTGTAGATTACGCACGACTGGATGAGTTCGGCGTCTGCCCGCGACACGTTCCGAGGCGCGCGCACGGCGACCGCATCGTCGGGCTCGTCGGGCGGCGGCATCGCGATGTTGGGCGGCAGGCGCACATCCTGGTCGGGCAGCAGGCGCTGGTTCGATTTGGCGCGCTTGCCGTCGACGCGGATCTGGCCCGTGCGCAGCAGCTTTTCGATCCGCCCCTGGGCGAGCCCCGGAAAGCGCCGCTTGAGCCAGCGGTCGAGCCGCTGGTCGGCATCGTCGGCTTTGATCGCAATGGTGATGACGCCGCTCATTCGTCCCTCGTGCGCCGGGCGCGCAGTTTGGCCCAATAGTCCAGCCGTTTGCGGATCTCGCGTTCGAACCCGCGGTCCGGCGGATCGTAGAAAATCTCGCGCGCCATCTTGTCGGGGAAATAGTTCTGGCCCGAAAAACCGTCCGGCGCATCGTGGTCGTAGGCGTAATCCTTGCCGTAGCCAAGCTCTTTCATCAAAGCGGTCGGCGCGTTGAGGATGTGCATGGGCGGCATCAGCGAGCCCGTGCGCTTGGCGGCCGCGTTGGCGCCGCTTGCCGCCACATAGACGGCGTTGGATTTGGGCGCGCACGCAAGATAGGCGACCGCCTGCATGATCGCCAATTCGCCCTCGGGCGAGCCCAGAAAATCGTAGGCGTCTTTGGCGGCGAGCGCTTGCGCCAGCGCTTGCGGGTCGGCGAGGCCGACATCCTCGACCGCGAACCGCACGAGCCGGCGCACGATATAAAGCGGCGCCTCGCCGCCCGCGAGCATGCGCGCAAGCCAATAGAGGGCGGCATCGACGTCCGAGCCGCGCATCGATTTGTGCAAGGCCGAGATGAGATTGTAGTGGCCTTCCTGCGCCTTGTCGTAGAGCGGGGCACGGCGCTGCACGGCGTTGGCAAGGGCCGCCGTATCGAAGGGGCTCCCGCGATGCTGGAACACCTGTTCGGCCAGATTGTAGAGATAGCGCCCATCGCCGTCGGCCATGGCGAGAAGTGCGCCGCGCGCATCTTCCGTCAGCGGCAGTTTTCGCCCCTCGGCGGCTTCGGCTTTGCCCAGCAGCGTTTCGAGCGTGGCGTCGTCGAGCCGCTTCAGCACCAGCACTTGGCAGCGCGACAGCAAGGCGGCGTTCACCTCGAAAGACGGGTTTTCGGTCGTGGCCCCCACGAGCGTGACGGTGCCGTCTTCGACATAGGGCAAAAACCCGTCCTGCTGGCCGCGATTGAAGCGGTGGATTTCGTCGACGAACAGCAGCGTAGCTTTGCCCATCTGGCGGCGCTCGACCGCTTCGGCAAACGCCTTGCGCAGATCGGCAACGCCCGAGAACACCGCCGAAAGGGCCACGAATTCGAGCCCGACCGCACCCGCCAGCAGACGCGCGATCGTAGTCTTGCCGCAGCCCGGCGGGCCCCACAATACGATCGAGGCAAGTTTGCGGTTGGCGAGCATGCGCGCGAGCGGCCCCTCGCCGCCGAGCAGATGGTCCTGGCCCACCACGTCGGCAAGCGTGGCCGGGCGCAAACGCTCGGCGAGCGGCCGGTCGGAATTCGGTGCGGCGAACAGCCCGCCCGCCGGGGATTTCGGCGGCGTCATCCGCCGACGGTCGTGTTGAGCACGCGCCCGCCGCGGCTCACCTGCAGGCGCCACGGCAGCGGCAATTGCACGGCGCGACGCGCGTCCTCGACCGTGGCGATGGCGCGGTCGTTGATGCGTAGTACAAGATCGCCCGGCTGCAGCCGAAGCTGGGCCGCCGGGCTGCCGCGCCGCACTTCGGTCACGATCACGCCGCGCGGCGGCAGATCGAGGCCGAGCTCGTCGACGAACGCCGGCGACAGGTTGGCCAGCGTGGCGCCTGAAAACGGATGCTGGCCGCGCATGGGTGTCACGTCGCGCGGCGGATTCTCGACCGGGGCCGCGAGCGCCGCCGTCACGACGTTTTCGCGGCCCCCCCGCCAAAGGGTCAAACGCACGTTCTGGCCGATCGGCTGTGTCGCGATGCGGAAGCGCAGCGCATCGTTGTCGTTGACCTCGCGGCCTTCCACACGCAGCACCACGTCGCCGCGCCGCAAGCCCGCACGGTCGGCGGGCCCGCCCGGATAAACGTCGGTGATCGCAACGCCGACCGGGCGGCTCAATCCCAAGCCCGGCGCCAACTCGCTCGTCACGCTCTGGCCGGAGGCGCCCAGCCACGCGCGCACGAGCCTGCCGCCCGAGGCGACCGAAGCCACCACCGTCTGCACCATGTTGGCGGGGACCGCGAAGCCGATGCCGTTCGACCCGCCGTCGCGCGAGAAGATCGCGGTGTTGATGCCGATGAGCTTGCCGTCGAGCGTGACGAGCGCGCCGCCCGAATTGCCGGGATTGATCGCGGCATCGGTCTGGATGAAAAAGCGGAAATCAGCGATGCCCGCCATCGTGCGCGCGACGGCCGAAACGATCCCTTGCGTGACCGTCTGGCCCACGCCGAACGGATTGCCGATCGCCAGCACGATGTCGCCCACTTCGAGATCGTCCGAATCCTTGAGCTCGAGCGTGGGCAAGGGCTCCGCCCCGGCGTCGATGCGCAGAATGGCGAGGTCCGTGCGCTCGTCGCCGCGCACGAGGCTTGCCTCGAATTCGCGGCGGTCGGCGAGGCTCACCACGATTTCCTCGGCCCCGCGGATCACGTGGAAATTCGTGACGATGAGGCCCGACGCATCGACGATGACGCCCGAACCCAGCGAGTTCTGCACGCGCTCGCCCATGCCCGGAAACTGGTTGCCGAAAAAGCGCTGGAAGGTGGGATCGTTGGCGAGCGGCGACGGGATTGCGCGCTGCACGCGCCTTGTGGTGACGTTGACCACGGCGGGTGCGGCGCGCTTCACCACGGGTGCGAAGGACAGCTGCACCTGCGCGCGCGTTTCCGGCACCACACGGGTTTGTGCGGCGGCCGGGAGTGCCAATAGAAGGGCCAGAAAAACGGACAGAAGACGCATGGCGACAGTATAGTTCGTTCGCAAGGCTTGCGTCACGGGCGGCGGGAGGCCGAATGGACAAGCAAACGGTTTGGCGCGACGGCGTGCGGATCGTGCGCGGTGCGGCGTTGGACCGCGAGATGCGCGACCCAGCCGGCATTGGCCGGGCAACAGCAGCACAGTTTATCGGCGGCGGTGCCGGCAACGTGTGGATCGGCACGGTGACGCTCGCCCCCGGCGCATCGACCGGGGCCCACCATCACGCTCAGCACGAGGTGCTGATCCAGGTAATGCACGGGACAGCCGAAATACGCTGGGGCGAGCAGCTCGAATTTGCCTGCACCATCGGGTCCGGCGACTTCGCCTATTTCGTGCCGCACGTGCCGCATCAGGAGCGCAACCCGAATGCAAGCGAGCCCGTCGATTTCCTCGTCGTGCGCACGGATGCGGCGCGCTTGGCGGTCAAGCTCGCCGTCGATCCGGTCGCCATTCCCGAAACCGTCGCCTGATCCACGCAAACAAAAACGGCGCCGATTTCTCGGCGCCGTCTGTGCTGGTCCCTAAAGCGTCGAGACGAAAACGCTTACGCGTTCGCGGCTTCAGCCTTTTCGTTGGCTTCGCGCTCGGCGGCCACGCGGGCCTTGTCGGCCTTGCCCTTGGCTTCCGGATCGCGATCCACGAGCTCGATCACGGCGAGCGACGCGGCATCGCCGTGGCGCATGCCGGCGCGCAGAACGCGCGTATAGCCGCCGTTGCGCGCCTTGTAGCGCTCGGCCAGAGGCCCGAACAGCTTCTGCGCCACAATCGTATCCTGCAGCATCGAAAGCGCGCGGCGCCGATTGGCAAGGCCGCCCTTCTTGCCCAACGTGATCAGCTGGTCCACGTAGGGGCGCAGTTCCTTGGCCTTGGAAACCGTGGTCTTGATCTGCTCGTGCACGATCAGCGACACCGCCATGTTGGCGAGCGTTGCTTGGCGGTGCGGCGAGGTGCGGCCCATCTTCCGGCCGGCTACTCCGTGACGCATGACTCTCTACTCCTTCGGCGAACAGCCGCTCAATACGGCTCTTCGAGTTTCTTGGCGAGCTCTTCGATGTTCTCGGGCGGCCAGCCGACGATCTGCATGCCCAGATGCAAACCCATTTGCGACAGCACTTCCTTGATCTCGTTGAGCGACTTGCGGCCGAAATTCGGCGTGCGCAGCATCTCGGCTTCCGACTTCTGCACGAGGTCGCCGATATAGATGATGTTGTCGTTCTTGAGGCAGTTGGCCGAGCGCACGGAAAGCTCGAGCTCGTCCACCTTCAAGAGCAGGTTCTTGTTGAACGGCAGGTCGCCGACCTTCTCTTCGACGCGCTCGGCGTTCGGCTCTTCGAAATTGATGAAGAGCTGCAGCTGGTCCTGGAGGATGCGCGCGGCCAGGGCCACGGCGTCTTCCGGCGTGATGGCGCCGTTGGTTTCGATGCGCATCGACAGCTTGTCGTAGTCGGTGACCTGGCCCACGCGCGTGTTTTCGATCTTGTACGAGACCTTGCGCACGGGGCTGAACAGCGCATCGACCGGGATGATGCCAATGGGCGCGTCGGCCGGGCGCGAGGTCGCCCCCGGCACGTAGCCTTTGCCGCTCTCGACGGTCATTTCCATCATGAGCTTGGCGCCGTCGTCGAGCGTGCAGATCACGTGGTCGGGGTTCATGACCTCGATGTCGTGGCCGGTTTCGATCTGGCCTGCGCGCACTTCGCCGGGGCCCGTGGCCTTCAGCACGATGCGCTTGGGGCCGTCGCCGTGCATGCGCAGCGCGATCGCCTTGATGTTCAGCACCACGTCGGTCACGTCTTCGCGCACGCCGGGGATCGACGAGAACTCGTGCAGCACGCCTTCGATCTTGATCGTCGTGATCGCCGCACCCTGCAGCGACGACAGCAGCACGCGGCGCAGCGCGTTGCCGAGCGTAAGGCCGAAACCGCGCTCCAGCGGCTCGGCGACCACGGTCGCTTCGCGCTTGGCGTCGTCGCCGGGCTCGATGTCGAGCTTCTGGGGCTTGATCAGTTCTTTCCAGTTCTTCTGCAGCACGTGGATCACCTTTCGGGCGGTCTTGCGAGGGTCGGGGGACTGAGGGCGCCGAAGAGCGCCGGCCCCGATCCCGCATAATTTCGTCTATTGCCGTAGAGACCGGAGGCGGCAGGCCGCACCCGGTCGGGATCGCCGAGGGCTTAGACGCGCCGACGCTTGGGCGGGCGACAACCGTTGTGCGGGATCGGCGTCACGTCGCGGATCGACGTGATCTGGAAGCCCACGGCCTGCAGTGCGCGCAGCGCCGACTCGCGGCCCGCACCCGGACCCTTCACTTCCACTTCGATCGTGCGCATGCCGTGTTCCATGGCCTTCTTGCCGGCGTCTTCGGCCGCCATCTGCGCGGCGTAGGGAGTCGACTTGCGGCTGCCCTTGAAGCCTTGCGTGCCCGACGAGGACCACGAGATCGTGTTGCCCTGCGCGTCGGTGATCGTGATCATCGTGTTGTTGAACGAGGCGTTCACGTGCGCCACGCCCGAAATGATGTTCTTGCGCTCGCGGCGGCGCGGACGCCCTGCTGCGGCTGCTGCTTTTTTCTCGGCCATCGTTGGTGTCCTCGAATGTCTCGAAATGCTTCAGGTAACTTGCGCGAAGGGTTACTTGCGCGCGGCGACCTTCTTGCCAGCGATGGGACGCGCCTTGCCCTTGCGGGTGCGCGCGTTGGTGTGCGTGCGCTGGCCGCGCACCGGCAGGCCCTTGCGATGGCGCAGGCCGCGATACGCACCCATATCCATCATGCGTTTGATGTTCATCGCGATCTCGCGGCGCAGGTCGCCCTCGACGCGGAATTCGCGGTCGATGCATTCGCGGATCTTCAGCACTTCCTCGTCGGAGAGCTGGTTGACCCGTTTCGCATCGGGAATTCCCACCTTCTTGCAGATGTCGACGGCCAAAGCCGGACCGACACCGAAAATGTAGCGCAGCGCGATCACAACGCGCTTGCCCGTGGGAATGTTGACGCCAGCAATACGCGCCACGTCGGCTCTCCTTCGTCTCTGTTTTGGCTGCGGCGGACGCCGCATACTCGTTTTCGTCGGTTCGAGGCCGCCCACACCCCCACCCGTCCGGGGTTCGGGGCTGGCGGCCCGAATGCTTGAATTCCTTTTTCGTCCCAGTCACTTAACGCGGTTTTTTGCGGACCCCAGAAGGCAACGCTTGGCAATACCAATGCGTCCCGACCTGGCCCACCGACCACCGAGAGGCGCGCATTATATGCACCCGCGCCCTCGAGTCAACCGCGCTCGCAAAAGAATCTTGCCGCCCCCTGCTACCCCCTCAAACCGCCGCAATCGGCTTGCCCAACAGCTTCGAAAGTTCGCCCGTTACCGCATCCATGTCCGCCATGCCGTCGACCGAGCGCAAAGCGCCGTGTTCGCGGTAATAGGGGATGATGGGTGCGGTCTGCTCGTGATACGCCTTGAGCCGTGCGGCCACCGTTTCGGCCTTGTCGTCCGGGCGGCGCAGCAGATCCTTGGAGCCGCACGAGTCGCAGGTCCCCGCAACGCGCGTCGGGCGCGTGGCGTCGTGGTAGACGGCCCCGCAATTCTTGCAGCTGTAGCGGCCCGAGATGCGCGCAACGAGCGCGGCGTCGTCGACCCGCATTTCGATGCAATGGTCGAGCTTGAGTCCGCGCGCTTTGAGCATCGCGTCGAGCGCTTCGGCCTGGGCGACCGTGCGCGGGAAACCGTCGAGAATGAAACCGTTTCTGCAGTCGGACATGCCGATTCGCTCGGCGATCATGCCGATCAGAATGTCGTCGGACACGAGCTTGCCCGCTTCCATGACCGCCTTGGCCTTGAGGCCGACTTCCGTGCCCGCAGCCACGGCGGCGCGCAGCATGTCGCCCGTGGAAAGCTGCACGAGGCCGAGCGCTTTTTCGATGCGCTTGGCTTGCGTTCCCTTGCCGGCGCCCGGCGGGCCCAACAGCACGATGTTCATAGGCGTCTGCTCCCGATTTTCGTTTTTAGCGCCGCGTTCCGCGCAGCTTCGATTTTTTAATCAGGCCTTCGTACTGGTGGGCAAGCAGATGCGAATGCACCTGCGCCACCGTGTCCATCGTGACCGAAACGACGATCAGCAGCGACGTGCCGCCGAAATAGAACGGCACCGAATACTGGCTGATCAGGATCTCGGGCAGCACGCAGATCACGGCCAGATAGGCGGCCCCGACCACGGTCAAGCGGGTGAGCACGAAATCGAGATAGTCGGCCGTGTTCTTGCCGGGCCGGATGCCGGGCACGAAACCGCCGTATTTCTTGAGATTGTCCGCCGTCTCGACCGGGTTGAAGACCACGGCCGTGTAGAAGAAGGCGAAGAACACGATCAGCGCCACGTAAAGGGCGATGTAGAGCGGCTGGCCGTGCGCGAGGTTCGTGGTGAGCCACGTCAGCCACGGAATGTCGTTGGTCTGGTTGAAATTCGCGAAGGTCAGCGGCAGCAGCAGCAGCGACGAGGCGAAGATCGGCGGGATCACGCCCGACGTGTTGAGCTTCAGCGGCAGGTGCGAGGACTCGCCGCCGAACATCTTGTTGCCGACCTGGCGCTTCGGGTACTGCACGACGATGCGGCGCTGCGCGCGCTCGACGAACACGATCGCCATGACGACCAGCACCGCCATGATCAGCAGCACGATAATGATGAACGTCGAAATGGCGCCTGTGCGGCCCATTTCGAGCGTGGCGCCCAAAGCGCTCGGCAGGTTAGCGATGATGCCCGCGAAGATGATCAGCGAAATGCCGTTGCCCACGCCGCGCTGGGTGATCTGCTCGCCGAGCCACATCAAGAACATGGTGCCGCCCGTAAGCGTGACCACGCAGGTGAAGCGGAAGCCCCAGCCCGGATCGATGACCGCCCCCGCGACCGAGCCGCGCATCCCCTCGAGCCCGACCGCGATGCCGAAGGACTGGAACAGGGCGAGGAACAGCGTGAGATAGCGCGTGTACTGGTTCAGCGTTTTGCGGCCCGCCTCGCCCTCTTTCTTGAGGGCTTCGAGCTGCGGCGACACGGCCGTCATCAGCTGCACGATGATCGAGGCCGTGATGTAGGGCATGATGTTGAGCGCGAACAGCGTCATGCGGCCGAGGGCGCCGCCCGAGAACATGTCGAACATGCCCAGGATGCTGCCGCGCTGGCTCTCGAAGATTTCGCGCAGGATCGCCGGGTCGATGCCGGGCAGCGGGATGTAGGTCCCGATCCGGTAGACGATCAGCGCGCCCAGCGTGAACCACAGACGGTTCTTGAGTTCCGTCGCCTTCGAAAACGCGCCCCAATTCAGGGACTGCGCAAGCTGTTCCGCTGCCGATGCCATCCGCCCAACGCCTCTTTCCGATCCGTTTGCCGCAAGCCCTGTCCGGACGTTCCGGATTTAGGGTCGCACGGCCGGGCGAATCAAGCCGCCTTGCCGCCGCCCTTTTTGGCTTCCTTGGCCTTGCGCTTGGCCTGGCGTTCGCGCTTCTTGGCCTTGTCTGCCTCGACCTTCTCGCGCTTGGTCTCGACGATCTCGATCTTGCCGCCGGCCTTTTCGACCGCGGCGATCGCGCTCTTCGTGGCGCCGTGCGCAATCAGCTGCACCTTCGCCTTGAAATCGTCGCCGCCGTCGCCGAGCACGCGCAGACCGTCGAACTCGCGGCGCAGGATGCCGGCCGCGACGAGCGTCTTGGCGTCGATCGGCTTCGAGGCATCGACGCGCTTCTCGTCGATCGCCCACTGCAGCTTGCCGAGATTGATCTCCTGGTAGTCGAGACGGAAGATGTTGTTGAAGCCGCGCTTGGGCAAGCGGCGATAGATCGGCGTCTGGCCGCCTTCGAAGCCGTTCAGCGCCACGCCCGAACGCGCGGTCTGGCCCTTGCCGCCGCGACCCGACGTCTTGCCGAGACCCGAGCCGATGCCGCGGCCGAGAATCTTGCGGCCCTTGCGGGCACCCTTGTTGTCGCGAATTTCGTTGAGCTTCATGGGACGTTCCAATCGATCGAAAGGGGCGCGGCCGTCAGCCGAGAGATTCTACTCTCAGCCCTGGACCTGCACCAAATGCTGCACTTTGCGGATCATGCCGCGCACCGAGGGCGTATCCTCGAGCGTGCGCACCGCACCGATCCGCTTGAGGCCGAGACCGACCAGCGTTTCCTTCTGGCCGGGGCCGCGACCGAGGACGCTGGCGATCTGCTTTACCGTGACGGTCTTCTTGGCGGACATGGTTTTTCTCCTGGACCCGATCAGGCCGCGGCCGCGTCGGTTTCGCGGCGGCCGACGATGTCCGCGATCTTCTTGCCGCGCTTGGCCGCGACGTTGCGCGGGCTCGCCATGCGCGTGAAGGCGTCGAACGTGGCCTTGATCATGTTGTGCGGGTTGGACGTGCCCGTCGACTTGGCGACGATGTCCTGGATCCCGAGGCTTTCGAAGATGGCGCGCATGGGGCCGCCGGCGATGATACCGGTGCCGGGTTCGGCCGAGCGCAGCACGACATGGCCCGCGCCGAAATGGCCGCGCACGTCGTGGTGCAGCGTGCGGCCTTCGCGCAAGGGTACCCGCTGCATGGCGCGCTTGGCGTATTCGGTCGCCTTGCGGATCGCCTCGGGCACTTCGCGGGCCTTGCCCGTGCCGTAGCCGACCTTGCCCTTGCCGTCGCCGACGACGACGATCGCGGCGAAGCCGAAGCGCTTGCCGCCCTTCACCACCTTCGCGACGCGATTGATGGCGACGAGCTTTTCGACGAGTTCGGCTTCGTCGCGATCGCGCGGGCGATCGCCCTGACCGTCGCGACGGCCGCGGCCGGGACCGCGTTCGCCTTCACCACCCTTGCGTGCCATGGAAACCCTTCCTCGAATTCGAAATCAGAACGACAGACCGCCTTCGCGCGCGGCGTCAGCCAGCGCGCGAATGCGACCGTGATAACGATAGCCGCCGCGATCGAAGGCGACTTCCTTGATGCCCTTGGCGATGGCGCGCTTGGCCACCAGCACGCCCACGGCCTTGGCCGCGTCGATGTCGGCGCCGCCTTTGAGGGCACCCTTCAGTTCCTTGTCCACGCTCGAAGCGGCCGCCATCGTGATGCCCGTGGCATCGTCGATGACTTGCGCGTAGATGTGCTTTGACGAGCGGAACACCGAGAGACGCACGCGACCCGCCGCCTTGGCGCGGAGCGAATGCCGCACCCGCGCCGTGCGGCGGTCGTGCAAGAGCTTTGCCTTGTCCATGGGTGCGGTTCCTTACTTCTTCTTGCCTTCTTTGCGACGGATCGTCTCGTCGGCGTACTTGATGCCCTTGCCCTTGTAGGGCTCGGGGCGACGCAGTTGGCGGATTTCGGCGGCGACCTGGCCGACCTGCTGGCGGTCGGCGCCCGTGACGCTGAGCGCCACGTTCTTTTCGCCGACCTTGATGGCAATGCCTTCCGGGATCGGGAAGGCGATCTCGTGGCTGAACCCGATCTTGAGCATCAGGTTCTTGCCCTGGACGTCGGCGCGGAAACCCACGCCGTTGATCTCGAGATTGCGCTCGAAACCGGCCTGCGCACCC
Organism: Rhodospirillaceae bacterium; assembly: GCA_027490975.1. Lineage (GTDB taxonomy): Bacteria > Pseudomonadota > Alphaproteobacteria > CACIAM-22H2 > CACIAM-22H2 > Tagaea. The sequence continues at coordinate 8,652 of JAIXXA010000178.1, read as the reverse complement.
TTGACCATGTTGGCCACGAGCGCGCGCGACGTGCCCCACGCCGAGCGCGCCAGCTTCGACTGGCTGCGCGGCACGAACACGACCTTGCCGTCCTTGACGGCCGCCGAGATCTCGCGATGGAGCACGAGCGAACGGCGCCCGGTCTTGCCCGCGACCACGACCTCTTGGCCTTTGACTTCGACGGTGACGCCCGCAGGCACGGTCACCGGATTTTTGCCGATACGCGACATGATGTTTCCTGCCTTCCGATCAGAATACGGTGCAGAGGACTTCGCCGCCGACATTGTTGGCGCGAGCCTCGCTGTCCGACATGACGCCGCGCGGCGTCGACAGGATCGAAATGCCGAGACCGCCGTAGAATTTCGGCAGATCGCGGATCTTCGCGTAGACGCGCCGGCCGGGCTTGGAGACGCGCGCGATCTCTTTAATGACCGGCTCGCCTTCGTGGTACTTGAGCTCGACCGAAAGTTCGGGCGTCGCCAGCTTGCGGTCGACGACCGCGTAGCCGCGAATGTAGCCTTCGCGCTCAAGCACATCCAGCACGCTCTTGCGCAGCTTCGAAGCCGGGACATCGACTGCCGTCCGGCGCTGCGTCTGTGCGTTGCGGATGCGCGAAAGCATATCGCCGAGGGGATCGCTCATCGCCATGTCCGTAATCCTTCCTTAAGCCTTACCAGCTCGCCTTGACCATGCCGGGAATCTGCCCGATCGAGGCCAATTCGCGCAGCTTGATGCGGCAGAGCTTGAATTTGCGGTAGTTCCCGCGCGAACGGCCCGTAAGCTCGCAGCGCAGACGCACGCGGGTGGGCGCCGAATTGCGCGGCAATTCGGCGAGCTTGAGGCGCGCCTCGAAGCGCTCCTCCGGCGACAGCGACTCGTCGATCGCGGCCGCCTTCAGGCGCGCGCGCTTGCCGGCGAACTGCTTCGCCATGCGCTCGCGGCGCTTGTTCTTCTCGACGGAACTCTTCTTGGCCATGTGGCTCTCAGCCCTCGTCAGTTGTAGAACGGCATGTCGAACGACTTCAGAAGCGCCTTGGCTTCGTCGTTCGTCTTGGCCGTCGTTACGATGATGATGTCCATGCCGCGCACCTGGTCGATGCGGTCGTAGTTGATCTCGGGGAACACGATCTGCTCCTTGATGCCGAGCGAGTAGTTGCCGCGCCCGTCGAACGACTTGCCCGAGAGACCGCGGAAGTCGCGCACGCGCGGCAAAGCGATCGTCACCAGACGGTCGAGGAACTCGTACATGCGGGCCCCGCGCAGCGTCACCTTGGCGCCGATCGGCAGGCCGCGGCGCAGCTTGAAGTTCGCGATCGCCTTGCGCGCCTTGATCACGATGGGCTTCTGGCCCGTGATCGCGGCGAGTTCGGCCACGGCCGCCTCGAGCTTCTTGGCGTCGTGGGCGGCTTCGCCCACGCCCATGTTGACGACGATCTTCTCCAGACGCGGCACCTGCATCGGGCTCTTGTACCCGAATTGCTGCATCAGCGCGGCCTTGATCGTCTTGTCGTAGTTGTCTTGCAGACGCGTTGCCATGTCGCTCACCGATCGATGGTTTCGCCGGACTTGCGCGCAAAGCGGAGCTTGGCGCCGTCGACGGTTTTGTAGCCGACCTTGGTCGGCTTGCGGTCTTTGGGGTCCATGTGGGCGACGTTCGACACGTGGATCGGAGCTTCCTTTTCCACGATGCCGCCGGCCTTGCCCTGCGTGGGGCGCGTGTGGCGCTTGACCATGTTCACGCCCTGCACGACCACGCGCATTTCGTCCGGGATCACGCGGATGATCTTGCCCGACTTGCCCTTGTCGCGGCCCGTGATGACGACGACTTCGTCGTCTTTCCGGACCTTCAGCTTCACGGCCATTACAGCACCTCCGGGGCGAGCGAGATGATCTTCATGTAGCCCTTGCCGCGCAGTTCGCGCGTGACGGGCCCGAAGATGCGGGTCCCGATGGGCTCGCCTTCCTTGTTGATCAGCACGGCCGCATTGCGGTCGAAGCGGACGGACGAGCCGTCGGCGCGGCGGATCTCTTTCGAGGTCCGCACGATCACCGCCTTGTGCACGTCGCCCTTCTTCACGCGGCCGCGCGGGATGGCTTCCTTGATCGACACGACGATGACATCGCCGATCGTCGCGGTCTTGCGCATGGAACCGCCGAGGACCTTGATGCACTGGACGCGACGTGCGCCAGAGTTGTCCGCGACTTCCAGATTTGTGCGCATCTGGATCATTGTTCAAATCCTCCGGGCGCTGTTCAGGATGCCGCGTCTTCGGTCACGATTTCCCAGCGCTTGCGCTTGGAGATCGGCCGGCATTCGCGGATCTTGACGTTGTCGCCCTCTTTGGCGCGGTTCGTTTCGTCGTGCGCCAAGTACTTCTTCGAGCGCACGATGAACTTCTTGTAGACGGGGTGCATCATGCGGCGCTCGACCTTGACCGTGATGGTCTTGTCCATGGCGTCGCTGGTGACGGTACCTTGCAGGATGCGGCGGGGCATTTTCGATCGTCCTCCGGGGCTCAGGCTTTGGCGGATGCCGGCTTGCGCCGACGTTCGCCCACAACCGTCTCGATGCGCGCGATGTCGCGGCGCACGGCGCGCACGCGCGCGACGTTCTCGAGCTGGCCGGAGGCCTTCTGGAAACGCAGATTGAACTGTTCCTTGCGCAGATCGACGAGCTGGTCCTTCAGCTGGTCGTCGGTCTTCCCGCGGATGTCGGCAACCTTGGTCATGGTCGTTAGCCCTCTTCGCCCAGACGCACCACCATGCGCGTCTTGATCGGCAGCTTGGCGGCGGCGAGTTCGAACGCTTCGGAGGCGATCGCCTTCGGCACGCCGTCGATCTCGAACAGGATGCGGCCCGGATTGACGCGCACCACCCAGAATTCCGGGCTGCCCTTGCCCGAACCCATGCGCACTTCGGCCGGCTTCTTCGACACCGGCACGTCGGGGAACACGCGGATCCACACGCGGCCGGCGCGCTTCAGATGGCGCGTGATCGTGCGGCGGGCCGCTTCGATCTGGCGGGCCGTGACGCGCTGGGGTTCCAGCGCCTTGAGGCCGTAGGCGCCGAAGTTCAGCGTGAAGCCGCCCTTGGCGTTGCCGTGGATGCGGCCTTTGTGCGCCTTGCGGTACTTGGTGCGCTTTGGGGAAAGCATGTTGTTTGATCCGTCTTTGTAAGCTTAGCGGGCCGGCTGCTGTTCCATGGCGCGCTTGTCCTGCGCCATCGGGTCGTGCGCCAGGATCTCGCCCTTGAACACCCACACTTTGACGCCGCAGGTGCCGTAGTTCGTCTTGGCCGTGGCCGTGCCGAAATCGATGTCGGCGCGCAGCGTGTGCAGCGGCACGCGACCTTCGCGGTACCATTCGATGCGCGCGATTTCCGCCCCGCCCAGACGACCCGAGCAGTTGATCCGGATGCCGAGCGCGCCCAGACGCATCGCCGACTGCACCGAGCGCTTCATCGCGCGGCGGAACGCAACGCGGCGCTCGAGCTGCTGGGCGATGTTCTCGGCGATCAGTTTGGCGTCGATCTCGGGCTTGCGGATCTCGACGATGTTGAGGCTGACTTCGGCCTTCGTGAGCTTCGCCACTTCCGAGCGCAGCTTTTCGATGTCCGCACCCTTCTTGCCGATAACCACGCCCGGACGCGCCGTGTGCAGCGTGATGCGCGCCTTCTTGGCCGGACGCTCGATGACGACGCGGCTCAAACCGGCCTGCAGGAGCTTTTCCTGCAGCCATTCGCGCAGACGCAGATCTTCGTGCAGCAGACGGGCATAGGCCGCGTCCGCGAACCAGCGCGAGTCCCACGTGCGGTTGATGCCGACGCGCAGGCCGATCGGATTGATTTTCTGACCCATCGTTTGCTCCTCAGGCCGCTTTGGCCGCGTCGGCCTTCTTCTTGTCGTCGCGCTCGCGCACGACGACCGTCAGATGGCTGAACGGCTTCACGACGGACGCCGACTTGCCGCGGCCGCGCGCGTGGAACCGGCGCAGCTGGAACGACTTGCCGACATGGGCTTCGGCGACGATCAGGCGATCGACGTCGAGCTGGTGGTTGTTTTCGGCATTCGCGATCGCCGACTGCAGCACCTTCTTGACCTGCACCGCGATGCGGCGCTTGGAGAAGGTGAGCTCGGCCAACGCAGCCGACGCCGTCTTGCCGCGGATCGTCTCGGCGACGAGATTGAGCTTCTGCGGCGAAATGCGCACCGAGCGCAGGATCGCGCGCGCTTCGTTGTCCTTCAGGGGGCGCGGATGGGCGGGCTTGCTCATGTCACTTCCTCTCGGCCGACTTGTCGCCGCCGCCCTGGGCCGTGTGGCCTGCGAAGGTGCGCGTGGGCGAGAATTCGCCGAACTTGTGGCCGACCATGTTTTCGGTGACCAGAACGGGCAGGAACTTGTGCCCGTTATAGACGCCGAACGTCAGACCGACGAATTGCGGAAGCACGGTCGAACGGCGCGCCCAGATCTTGATGATCTCGTTGCGCCCCGACGCGCGGGACTTTTCCGCCTTCTTAAGCAGGTACCCGTCGACGAAGGGACCCTTCCAAACAGCGCGAGCCACGAAGGCCTCCGTTACTTGGCGTTGCGACGACGGACGATCATCTTGTCCGTCGACTTGTTGTGGCGGGTCTTGTAACCCTTGGTCGGCTGACCCCACGGGGTCACCGGATGGCGCCCGCCCTTGGTGCGGCCTTCGCCGCCGCCGTGCGGGTGGTCGATCGGGTTCATGGCGGTGCCGCGCACGGTCGGGCGAATGCCCATCCAGCGCGAGCGACCGGCCTTGCCGATCTTGACGTTCTGCTGGTCCGGGTTCGAAACCGCACCGATCGAGGCCCAGCACTCGGCCGAGACCTTGCGCAGTTCGCCCGACGACAGACGCAGAATGGCGTAGCCGGCGTCCTTGCCCACGAGCTGCACATACGTGCCGGCCGAACGCGCCATCTGGCCGCCGCGACCGCTCTTGAGTTCCACGTTGTGCACGACCGTGCCGACCGGAATGGCGCGCAAGGGCAGCGCATTGCCGGGCTTGATGTCGGCCTTCTCGCCGGAGACGACCTTGTCGCCCGCGGCCAGACGCTGCGGCGCCAGAATGTAGGCCTTCTCGCCGTCCGCGTAGGTCACGAGCGCGATGTAGGCCGTGCGGTTCGGATCGTATTCGATCCGGTCCACGGTCGCTTCGATGTCGTGCTTTTTGCGCTTGAAATCGACGATGCGGTACTTCTTGCGCGCACCGCCGCCGTGATGGCGCGTGGTGATGCGGCCGAGATTGTTGCGCCCACCCGTCTTGGCCGAACCTTCGACCAGCGGCTTGTGCGGTTCGCCCTTCCACAGACCGGTGCGGTCGACCAGCACGAGCTGGCGCAGGCCGGGGGTCTTGGGTTTGAAGTGTTTGAGAGCCATGTCCCGATCTCCGTCAGAGGCTCGCGGTGACGTCGATCGTCTGGCCGGCGGCCAGCGTCACGACGGCTTTCTTCCAGTCCGAGCGCTTGCCGGGAATGCCCTTGAAGCGCTTGGTCTTGCCCTTGACGACGAGCGTGTTCACGGCCTTGACCTTGACCGAAAACAGCGTCTCGACCGCGGCCTTGATCAGCGGCTTGGACGCGTCGTCGCGAACCTTGAAAGTCACCTGGTTGAATTCGGACCCGCGCGTCGCCTTTTCGGTGATCACGGGGGCGAGGATCACGCCGTACAGCGTTTCCTTCGGATAGACGATCGCTTTTGCCTTGCTCACTTCAGGCGCTCCTGCAAAGCGGCGACGGCGTCGCGCGTGAGCACGAGCGTGTCGCGGCGAAGAATGTCGTACACGTTCGCACCCTGCTGCGGCAGCACGTCGATGTGCGGGATGTTGCGCGCAGCCTTGGCGAAATTCTCGTCGAGTGCCGCGCCGTCGACGAACAGCGCCGAGGCGATGCCCATCTTCTTGAAGCGCGCCGCGAGTTCCTTCGTCTTCGGCGCGGACAGCTTCACCGTGTCGAGCACGATGAGCTTGCCTTCGGCCTGCTTGGCCGACAGCGCCGACTTGAGCGCCAATGCACGCACCTTCTTGGGCAGATCATGCGCATGGCTGCGCGGCGTCGGCCCGAAGATAATGGCGCCGTGGCGCCATTGCGGCGAGCGCTTGGAACCCTGGCGCGCGCGCCCCGAGCCCTTCTGCGCCCACGGGCGCTTGCCGCTGCCCGAGACTTCGCCGATTTCCTTGGTGTCGTGCGTACCGGCACGGCGCTTGGCGAGCTGGTAGCGCACCATGCGGGCCAGAATGTCGGGCCGCGACGGCAGGCCGAACACGTCGTCGGCGAGGTCGATTTCGCCGGCTTGGCCGTTGTCGAGGGTTTTGACTGCGATCTTCATCGGAAACGTTCCTTACCTTCAGGCCGCAGCCGCTTTGCGAAGGCCCGCCGGTTGCGGCGCTTCCTTCGGCAGCTTGCGCTTGACTGCGTCGCTGACAAACACGAACGAACCGGCCTGGCCGGGCACCGAACCGCGCACCATGATCAGACCCTTGTCGGCGTCGGTGGCGACGACCTTGAGGTTCTGCGTGGTGATGCGCGCGGTGCCCATGTGGCCGGCCATCTTCTTGCCCTTAAACGTGCGGCCCGGATCCTGGCGCTGACCGGTCGAACCGTGGCTGCGGTGGCTGACCGACACGCCGTGCGAGGCTTCGAGACCGGCGAAGTTCCAGCGCTTCATGACGCCCTGGAAACCCTTGCCGGTCGTGGCACCGGCGACGTCGACGAACTGGCCTGCGACGAAATGGTCGGCACCGATCTCGGCGCCCACTTCGAGCAGCTTGTCAGCCGGCACGCGAAACTCGGCGAGCTTGCGCTTGGGCTCGATCTTCGCCTTGGCGAAGTGGCCGCGCAGCGGCTTGCCGATATTCTTGACCTTGGCCTTGCCCACACCGAGCTGCAGGGCGGTGTAGCCGTCCTTCTCGGCCGTGCGCACGGCCACGACCTGGCACTGATCGACCTTCAGCACCGTCACGGGGACGTGGCTGCCCTCTTCGGTGAAGAGGCGGGTCATTCCGACCTTGCGAGCGATAACGCCTGTGCGCGTCGTCATGTTCGTGTTCCCGGGCTTAAAGCTTGATCTCGACGTCCACGCCGGCGGCGAGGTCGAGCTTCATCAGCGCGTCCACCGTCTGCGGCGTGGGGTCGACGATGTCGAGGAGGCGGCGATGCGTCCGGATTTCGAACTGCTCGCGGCTTTCCTTGTCGATATGCGGGCTGCGGTTGACCGTGAAACGCTCGATGCGCGTCGGCAGCGGGATCGGCCCGCGAACCTGGGCGCCCGTGCGCTTGGCCGTGCTGACGATCTCGCCCGTCGATTGATCGAGGACGCGATGGTCGAACGCCTTCAGCCGGATGCGGATGCTTTGACTGACCATTTTGTTTTCCTGTCGCGAAGAACCGCGAGGGACCGAAAACCGGACCCGCGCGGACCCTCGCGTCGTTGTCTTACTTGATGATCGAAGCGACGACGCCGGCACCGACGGTGCGGCCGCCTTCGCGGATCGCGAAGCGCAGGCCTTCGTCCATGGCGATGGGCGCAATCAGCGTCACTTCCATCGACACGTTGTCGCCCGGCATCACCATTTCCGTGCCGTCCGGCAGCTTCACCATCCCCGTCACGTCGGTCGTGCGGAAATAGAACTGCGGGCGGTAGTTCGTGAAGAACGGCGTGTGGCGGCCGCCCTCTTCCTTCGTGAGGATGTAGGCTTCGGCCTTGAACACCGTGTGCGGCGTGATCGAACCCGGGGCTGCCAGAACCTGGCCGCGCTCGACTTCCTCGCGCTTCGTGCCGCGCAGCAGCGCACCGATGTTGTCGCCCGCCTCGCCCGAATCGAGCAGCTTGCGGAACATTTCGACGCCCGTGCAGATCGTCTTGACCGTCGCGCGCAGGCCGACGATTTCGACTTCGTCGTTGACCTTCACGATGCCGCGCTCGACGCGACCCGTGACGACCGTGCCGCGACCCGAGATCGTGAACACGTCTTCGATCGGCATCAGGAACGGCTTGTCCTTCGGACGCGTCGGCTGCGGGATGAACGAGTCGACGTGGCTCATCAGCTCGAGGATCGCGTCGTGGCCGAGCTTCGGATCGCGGTTCTCGAGCGCGCACAAGGCCGAGCCCTTGACGATCGGGATCGTGTCGCCCGGGAAATTGTACTTCGACAGCAACTCGCGGACTTCGAGCTCGACCAGCTCCAGAAGTTCCGGATCTTCCACCATGTCGACCTTGTTCAGGAACACGACCAGAGCCGGCACGCCGACCTGGCGGGCCAACAGAATGTGTTCGCGCGTCTGCGGCATCGGGCCGTCGGCGGCCGACACGACCAGGATCGCGCCGTCCATCTGCGCCGCACCCGTGATCATGTTCTTCACGTAGTCCGCGTGGCCCGGGCAATCGACGTGCGCGTAGTGGCGGTTCTTCGTTTCGTATTCGACGTGCGCCGTGTTGATCGTGATCCCGCGCGCCTTCTCTTCCGGCGCCTTGTCGATCATGTCGTACGCCATGAACGTGGCGCCGCCCGTTTCGGCCAGCACCTTCGTGATCGCAGCCGTCAGCGACGTCTTGCCATGGTCGACATGGCCGATCGTTCCGATGTTGCAGTGCGGCTTGTTCCGCTCGAATTTAGCTTTCGACATGGTGG
>JAIXXA010000099.1 GCA_027490975.1 Rhodospirillaceae bacterium | reverse complement strand
TTCTTCCGCAACGACATGGGTTTCGGCGGCAATAACGGCCTCACCGATTTCAAGGACATTCTGGGCTTCAATGTGCAGGCGCAGAGCACCCGCGTCGTGCTGTTTCTCGCGACACTCGTAACACTCGCTGCCGCCTACGTCTTCGCGCGCTTCATGGTCACGTCGAGCTTCGGCAAGGTGCTGATCGCCATCCGCGACGCCGAAAGCCGCGTGCGGTTCCTGGGCTACCGGGTCGAACACTACAAGCTCGCCGTTTTCGTCGTGTCGGCCGTGCTGGCAGGAATCGCGGGCGCCCTCTACGTGCCGCAAGTCGGCATCATCAACCCGTCCGAATTCTCGCCGACCAATTCCATTGAAGCGGTCGTCTGGGTCGCCATCGGCGGGCGCGGCACGCTCGTGGGCGCCGCCCTCGGCGCTTTCGTCGTGAATGTGCTCAAATCCTTCTTCACGACCGGCAGCCTCGCGGCCTACTGGTTGTTCGTGCTCGGCGGGCTGTTCGTGCTGGTGACGATCGCCTTGCCCAAGGGCATTCTGGGCGCCATCGAAAAGCTCGCCGCCAAGCGCGGCAAGCGGAGCTGAGGCGGCGCATGGAAAAACGCACCAACGCGCTCCTCTACCTCGACGGCGTCAACGTGTCATTCGACGGCTTCAAGGCACTGCGTTCGCTGACGCTGATCCTGGCGGCCGGCGACATGCGCGCCATCATCGGACCCAACGGGGCCGGCAAGACCACGATGATGGACGTCATCACGGGCAAAACGAAACCCGACAGCGGCGACGTGCTGTTCGCCGACGGGTCGATCGACCTCACGCGCCACGACGAGGCCGAGATCGCCGAACTCGGCATCGGCCGCAAGTTCCAGAAGCCGACCGTGTTCGAGAGCCACACGCTTACCGACAACATCCTGCTGGCCCTTGCCGGCCGCCGCGATCCGTTCAGCGCGCTGTTCGGCACGCGCGCGCGCATCTCGCCGCAGCGCATCCGCGAAGTTCTCGACAAGGTGCGCCTCGCCGACAAAGCCGAAATGCTCGCGGGCGAACTGTCGCACGGCCAAAAGCAATGGCTCGAAATCGCGATGCTGCTGGCGCAGAACCCGAAGCTGCTACTCGTCGACGAACCGGTGGCCGGCATGACCGACGCGGAAACCGAAACCACGGCCGAGCTCTTGCGCGAAATCAACCGCGACCACACGGTCGTCGTGGTCGAACACGACATGCATTTCGTGCGCGCCCTCGATTGCCGCGTCACGTGCCTGCACGAAGGCTCGGTGCTGGCCGAAGGCACCATCGATACCGTCGCAGCCAACGAGCGCGTCGTCGAAGTCTATCTGGGGCGCTAGATGCTGAACGTCGAAAAAATCGATCTTCATTACGGGGCGGCGCAGGCCTTGCGCGGCGTGTCGATCGAGGCGCATTTCGGCCAGGTCTCGTGCGTACTCGGCCGCAACGGCGTGGGCAAAAGCTCGCTGTTGCGGGCCGTGGTCGGCCAGCAGCCGATCTCGGGCGGCGCCATCACGTTCGACGGCAAGCGCATCGACGCGATGGCGCCCGCCGCACGCGCGCGCGCCGGCATCGCCTACGTGCCGCAGGGCCGCGAGATCTTCGCGATGCTGACGGTGCAGGAGAATCTCGAGACCGGGTTTGCGCCGCTGCCCCGGAAGGATCGCAGCATCCCGTCCGAGTTGTTCGACCTGTTCCCGATCCTCAAGACCATGCTGTCGCGCCGCGGCGGCGACCTGTCGGGCGGCCAGCAGCAGCAGCTCGCCATCGCGCGCGCCCTCGTCACGCGCCCGCGCCTGCTCGTGCTTGACGAGCCAACGGAAGGCATCCAGCCCTCGATCATCAAGGATATCGGCCGCACGATCTCGTATTTGCGCCGCCGCGGCGACATGGCGATCCTGCTGGTCGAGCAGTATTTCGATTTTGCCAAGGAACTCGCCGACCGCTGGTACGTGATGGAACGCGGCGAAGTATCGCTCGCCGGCACGCGCGAAACGATGGACGAAACCGAAATCCGCCGCCGCATGTCGATCTAAGGCCCGGCTCAAGCACCGGTCAGGTCCGTTCTTCGCTCGCCAAAACCAAATCGAGCCGTTCGATGTCGCTCTCGGGAAACATGACAATGCCCGCAGCGGCGAGAGCCGCAGCCGTCGTTCCCCGCCCCGGCTTCGTGGCGCCCGAAAAGCTTCCGTCGTAGATGAACGTGCTGCCGCAAGATGGGCTGCCATCCGTCAGCACGGCATAGCGGCACCCGGCAGCGACGGCGCGCGCCACGGCGATGTGCGCAGCGGCGCTGTAGAGATCCGTCACGTCGCGCCCGCCATTCTCGAAGAGCCGTGCGGCACCGGCCAACACGTCGGCGCCGTCGCCGCCCCGCGCGATCTCGACAGGTGCGCGCGGCGTCGGGAATCCGACCGCCAATTCCGGACAGAGGGCAACGATCCGCGCTTCCTGCTGCCAGCGCGCCAGAATTTCATGCCCGGCGAGCCGGTAGGTGCCGTTGTAGCGAACCGCCTGCCCGAGCAAACAGGCCGATACCAAAATCTTGCTGCGCGAATGCGATGCCATAACCGCCCCGTGGCGAGCAGCGACGTGCCCCCAACAGACAAGCAGCCGCAGTCGAGGCCTATCCTAACGCGAACGAAGCGCCTGTCGACGGTCTTCTTCGGCGCAAGCCGTCAGAGGTCGGCAAAATTCTCGACGATCGCGCGCGCCTTCGGCAAGGCCGCGATGAGCGCTTCGACGCAGTCGGGATTGAGCTTCAGCGGTGCCATTCGCTGCAGCTCTTCGACCGCCGATTCGACGGACCACGGCTCCTTATAGGGACGGCGCGAAGTTAGCGCGTCGAACACGTCGGCGACCGCCACGATCTGCGCTTCGATCGGAATCGCATCGCCCGCAAGCCCCAACGGATAGCCGCTGCCGTCGAGCCGTTCGTGGTGCAGACGCACGACGTTCTCGAGGATCGAGCGGCCCGGCATGTTGTCGAGCCCCAGGCACGCGACGATTTTGGCGACGATATCGGCGCCGATGCACGAATGGTTTTTGATCGTTGCGAACTCGTCGGCGGTGAGTTTGCCGGGCTTCAGCAGGATCGCGTCGGCAATGCCGACCTTGCCGATGTCGTGCATCGGCGCGAAGCGGAACAGACGATCGACGAACGCGTCTGTGAGCTGGTACTTTCCGGCGATGCCGTCGGCGATGAGCCGCGCCACATGCGCCATGCGCCGCAGATGGTTCGCCGTGTCGGTGTCGTGGTAGGCGCCGACCTCCTGTGCCGCCACGAGGGCCGCAAGAACCGCGCGCTGTTGGCTCGTTTTGAGCTTCACCAGCAGCGAAACCATATGGACATAAGGAGCAATCTTGCGCTGCCGCTCGGGCGTGAAATAGCCGGGTTCCGTCGAGTTCACGAAAACGATGCCGATAAGCTGATCGCCGTCTTCGACGGCTGCAGCGTAGCTGGCACGGTAGCCCATTGCCAGAATCGCCGCGTGGTGCACCGAGTTGACCGAGGCGAATGCCGCCAGATCGTCGACTACGCGCAAGCCTTCGCCCTTCCTGGCAAAGGCAAGCGACGGCACATCGGCAAGCCGAGCCGCGTAATGCGCAAGGCCCGCATCCCCGGCCCCCGCAAGATGGTACGTGTGCAGCAGATCGCTGTCCGTGTCGTACAACGCGATCGCGAGCCTTAGCGGCAGGTCGGCGCCAAGCGCTTCGAGTATCTGGCTGTGGATCGCAAGCAGTTCACGCAGGAAGGAGTCGGGCTGATCGAGCGCATCGGCTTTGGGTGCTGCGGATTGAAGAAGAACCTCGTTCATCGAACACCTCGCCGTTGGAAAAGCGCAGAGACCCGGCTGCACGCAACGCGCTCTACGCTGCCGATTGTCGCGGATTGGCCAACCAATCGCTCCGAAATCACACAGAAGCTGCGCGATATAATGGTCAAGCTACGGCGACGCGCTTAACAATTCGTTACCGGAAATACAGCGATCCGCCGCGCAGTGCCGCATTTAACGCTTTGTTAAAAAAGCCGGCCCATTGTCTTTCACGTGAAACAAGAAACGGCCTTGAGACATGACGGCCCGGCAGCGCCTGAGACGCTGGCATTGCGCCGTCCGACAGCCCTGCAGGCGCGCCTCGTCGCATTTCCAAACCTCGTGATTCTGGCGCTGATCTTCCTCGCCTGGGGGGCAACAGGTTGGATCGTCGCGGTACTGCGCGACGACGTGCACGCGGCTGCTGAACGGCGAATCGCGTCGCAGGCGCATGCCGCAGCCCAGCACGTGGCCCAGGTCGTTCAAGCGACAGCAACGAGTCTCGAGAGTATCGATGCCGTCCCGATCGTCGGCGAAAGACCGAGTGCGGCCGAGCGAAACCGCATCCACGCCCAACTCGGGCGTCTCAGAAATGCATCCGACGCGATCCAGACCATCGGCATCGTCGATGCCAATGGCCGCGTCCGCGCCCTCGACAGCGACCCGGATCCGCGGCCGACCGACCTCGCCGACCGGCCCTATTTCGCGGCACACCGCGACAGCCGGGACCCGGATCTGCGCTTCGATGCGCCGATACTCTCGCGGCCTGGCCTGCAAGTTAGCATCCCGGTCACGCGCCGGATCGAAACGCCCGACGGCAGATTTGCGGGCGTGGTCGCGGCGCGCATCGATCCGCACTATTTTGAGTCTTTTCTGAAACTCACCGATGCGTCGCTCGCGTCGCTAGCCACGCGCGACGGCGTTCTGCTCGCCCGCTTTCCGCAAATCGGTCTAATCGGCGCATCAAAGCTGCCGGTCGCGGACGGCCAGCCGCAAAGACCGCCCGCCTATCTGCAATCGCCGATCGACGGTCGAACTTACCTGATGAAGATAATCGATGTGCCGAAGACGGACCTGGTCGTCCGTATCGGCGTGGACGCCGAAGCGATCGCTGCCGAATGGCGGAGCCGTGCGGCCGCGCCCACGACGCGCGCCGTCGTCGCCACGCTCCTGCTGGTCGGGTTTGGCGTATTCTTGCATCGGCGCGACAACGCAATGCACGCGGCGCAAGCCGCGGCGAATGCGGCGCGCGCGGAAGCGGAGGAGCTGAGCCGCAACAAATCGGACTTTCTGGCGCAGATGAGCCACGAGATCCGCACGCCGCTCAATGCGATCCTCGGCTTCTCCGAGATGATCTCGGGCGACGTTCTGAAACACGGCGTCGCCGAGCGCTATCGCAGCTACGCAAACGACATCCACTACAGCGCCCAGCATCTGCTGGCCGTCATCAACCAGATCCTCGACATGGCCAAGGTCGAGGCCGGCCGATGGGAACTCGACGAGACGACGTTCACGGCCGCCGAACTCGCCGATGCGACAGTGCGGCTCGTGGCATCGCGCGCCGAAGCCGCAAGCGTGGCGATCGATGCGAGCGGCATCGATGCATCGATCGTGCTGAAGGGCGACGCGCGCACGCTGCGCCAGTTGCTGCTTAATCTCGCCGTCAACGCCGTCAAGCACGCCGGGCCCGACCGGCGCATCGAGCTACATGCGTCGCGAACAGCCGACGGCGGCGCCGTCTTCGCGGTATCCGACAAGGGCGCCGGCATGGCGCCCGAGGACGCGGCGCGCGTGCTGAACCCGTTCGAGACCGTTCGCGACGACCGTATGCCCAAGCGCGAGAGCACCGGGCTCGGCCTGCCGCTCGCCCGCCTGTTCGCCGAACTCCACGGCGCCCGCCTCGCGCTCGAAAGCGCGCGCGGCAAGGGCACGACCGTCCGGCTTTATCTGCCCAAAGATCGCGTCTTGACGTAAGCAGCGAACGGCAACTTGACGACAAAACACTTCGCGGACACACTCCCGCACGTTCGAATGACCGCGCGAGAGGCGTGCGCACCCTGAATTCGCGTCGAGATCGCAATGCCCGAAGAAACAGGCCTCTCGGCCGACGAACGAAAGACCCAAAGTCCAACGCAGGCCGAAATCGACGAAGCAAAGCGACACTTTGCATCCGGCGACATGCGTGCGGCGGAAAACGCTGCACGAACGCTGACGCAGAGATTTCCCGGCCATGCGTTCGGCTGGAAAGTGCTCGCCGCCGCCGCCAAATCCGCAGGACGCGTGCAAGACGCTTTGGAGCCCCTGCTGCGCGCGCGACAGCTCGAACCCGAAGACCCCGTCGGCCACTACAATCTCGGCGTGGTTCTTGCCGAGACCGCGCGGCTTGCCGAGGCCGAGCGCAGCTTTCGCGAATCTATCCGCCTGCGGCCCGATTTTGCCGAGGCGCATTTCCATCTCGGCAATGTCCTTGCGTCCCTCCGTCGATGGCGCGAAGCGGAGATCTGCTACGGCGAAACGGTGGGCTTAGCGTCGACAAACGCAGACGCGCACAGCAATCGCGGATATTCGCTGTTCAATCTTGGGCGCTTGGACGACGCTGTGCGCAGCTATCGCGAGGCGATCCGCTGCAATCCCGATGCGGCGGAAGCACACTACAATCTCGCCATCGCGCTGAATACGCTGGGAAGCACCGTCGAGGCCGAACAAAGCTTCCGCGAAGCGCTCCGGTGCCGGCCGGATTTTGCGGAAGGTTACGTCAATCTGGGCATCGTACTCGCGAAACTCCGCCGCCACGAGGAAGCCGAGCGAAGCTATCGCGAGGCGATCAAAAGAAAACCCGACTTTGCCGAGGCCCATTTCAGTCTCGGCGTCGCCTTGGAAGCAGCCGGACGTCCGGACGAAGCCGAAACGAGCCTTCGAGCGGCAATCCGCGCCAAACCCGACCATGCTGCGAGTCATTGCTATCTCGGCGACGCGCTTGCGGCGCTTCGGCGCCCGAAAGAAGCGGAATTCAGCTATCGGCAGGCGATACGCTTGCGGCCCGAATATGCGCAAGCCTATTGCCATCTTGCGACGGTGCTTGCTGATCTCGGCCGGTTGTCGGAAGCCGAAAGAAGCTATTGTCAAGCGATACGGATCGAGCCCAC
>JAIXXA010000033.1 GCA_027490975.1 Rhodospirillaceae bacterium | reverse complement strand
TTTTTTTTTTTTTTTTTTTTTTCCCATGCGGTGCGAGTTTTGGCCCGAGCCGGTTCAACGTCGCTTTTCAACTTCGCTTCGATATGCCGAAGCTCGACTTGCTCGGTCCCGTCCAGATTAGCCAAATTCGAGGTGTCGAAAATTCCGCCAGGGCGAACTTCGATCTTGCGGCTGTCCGGCTTGTACGAGAGGCCAGTATCGAGAAACGCATCGGCCTCGAACCAGAGCCTTTCACCATGCCCCGACGCGGAGGTATCGACCAGCGACCGGATCAACACTGTTCCGGCACTCGTGATGTAGGCCCAGCCCCAGCCGTCCGAAACCAATCGCGCGTGCAAGCGTTTGGTGAACGCCGCTGCATCGGCCCCGTCCTTGATTGCAAAATAGATATGGACCCCGCCGCCCGGCGTCTCTTTGCCGGATGCTGCCGCCCGAATTCCTGTGGAGACGCTTGGACGTTGGACAAGCGCGATGCCGGGAAATCCCGGAAGCATCTTGTCCAGGACAGCTCGAATGCCGCCTGCCTTTTCGAGGCGATCCCGAAGCGGGTCCGGAATGTCCTTCGCGTCGAAGTCCAGCCCAAAGATCGCCGGGGCACCGGGCTCGTAGCTGAAGTTGTCGGTCGTGCGGGTAATCGCACCTTTAGGCTTGTTGCTAGCCGTAAGGCTTGCCCGCGTGACGATGGGGTGCTCGTCACCGGGCGCACGCATCTTGCCAAGGATCAAACACTCGGTCGACTTCAGGCTGCCTAGAAGTGCCGCAAACTCTTGATGCCAAGTCGCCAGTTTCAGGCGATGCCGCTTGGCGCTACCGTTCGGTAGGTTGGGTTCTTTGTCTTTGGTTGGCGAGCCGTCCGCGCTGATTTTGTAGGATTTCGTCAACAGCGACTTGGATTGCACAACGGTCAATTCGAGCGCATCGGGTTGGCCGACGGGCGAAGAAATGCTATTCATTAGGAGCCTCGGTTGCGTCGAGGTTAGGTGATTTGCGAGCGCGTCGTCCCTGGCCGGGCGGCGCGCTTTCGCGTTTGGGGTGTCAGGCGACTTGCGGCGTTCGAGCCGCAAGCCAGGCTTCAACGCCGCGCTCGGACCAGCGCGAGCTGCGACCGAACTTGATGGGCTTGGGGAATTCGCCGCGCTGGATCAGGCGCCAGAGCGTGGCGTCGCTGATGACCAAGCGACGGGTTACGTCCGAGGCGCGCAAAAGGCGGTCGGTGTTTGCGGGTTGAGCGTTTGGCTGCATCGTGGCCTCCGAGATTGTCAGAGGCAAACACTTGCTCGCATTGCGAAGCTGGCGCCACAAATGGCGCGGTACACAAAAGGCGCGCTGGCGGTACACAAAAGCTAGTCGGTGTCAGCAAGTGGGGTGTCTTGGCCCAGTCTCTTGCTCCGAAGGGCGCGCTTTGCGCGTTGCGAAGGTGAGCGCCAAATTCGGATGCGTCGTTCCATCGCCGGTTCGGGATGGTTATCGCCCGTCACCTCTGTTTTCCAATCTTCCGGCATGTAGTCGAGCGCTTGGCTGATTGCCTTGCGCTCGGACAAGGGCTCTCCAGCGCGTTTTGCAGCGTCCATGATCGCGTCAACCAACGCGGAAATCTGTGGAAACAGCAACTCGACATCGCGCCTCGGATAGGCGACCGAACTATTAAGAGGGACGAGGCGGTATCTGCCGTCAATCTTTACGAGGTCTATGTCGCCGAAATCGTGGACCGCCGGGATGCCGGTTCGGTCTAGCGCGCTAAGCCATTCGGCATCCTTCGACGCTCCCGCACCCTCTGGGGGGCGTGCTGCTGACGCTTCGACATCCTTCGCTGGTCGCTTGCGGGTTTTGGGTGGTACGCCGAACGAAGCGGGGAGTTTCCGCGTATCCGGCCCTCGTCCGGGGCCGCGCTTTGGCTTCGCTGGTGGTTTGCGCTTGCCGGTCACGACGCGCGAAGCTCCACGACATTGGACGCGGCGGCGGGTGCAGCGGTGCGCGCCAGGTAATCGGCCCAGGCCACCATCAATTCACGGCGCCGGTCGAACAGGTCGCCGCGCGCATATGCCTGCACCGTCGCGTCGCCTGCCGCATGGGCCAATGCTGCCTCTGCGAGTTCGGCGGGGAAGCTCGTGCGTTCGCCTGCCCAGGTGCGGAAGCTGGCGCGGAAGCCGTGCGGCGTCGCTGTCAGGTTCATGCGGCGCAGGATCGCAGTGAGCGTCATGTCCGACAGCGGCTTGCTGCGCTGCGCGCTCGGGAACACCAAGGCGGTCGGGTCGATGCTGCCGTCTTGGCGCGTGGCATGGGGCAGCATGTCCTTGAGGATTTCGACGGCGCGCGGCGAAAGCGGGACGCGATGCTCGCGTTTCATTTTCATGCGCAAGGCGGGCACGCGCCATGTCGCCGCTTCAAGGTCGAATTCGCCCCAGGGCGCCAAGCGAACCTCGCCCGAGCGAGCCGCTGTCAGGATCGCAAATTCGAGCGCGCGTGCAGCGATGCCGGATTGGTCCTTCAACTTGGCCAGGAACGCGCCTACAGCGGCGTAGTCCATCGCTTCGTGGTGCCCGCGTTCGCGCTTCGATGGGCGCGCCAAGAGCGCGTCAAGGTGCCCGCGCCAGCGAGCCGGGTTTTCGCCCTGGCGCAAGCCCTGCACGCGCGCCGCGTCGAGCACCTTTTCGATCCGACCGCGAAGGCGGGATGCGGTTTCGGCTTTGGTTGCCCAGATCGGCTTGAGGATTTCGAGAATGTCCTGGGTGCCGATCCGATCGACAGGCAAGTCCCAAAATGGGGCTGTGTAGGTTTCGAGCGTCGAAGTCCATTGCTCGATGTGCTTGGGGTTCTTCCATTCGGCCCGGTGGGCCGCGATGTAGTCGGTCGCGCAAGTTCCGAACGTCAGCGCAGGGCGGGCGGCGCGACGGGCGGCGCGGCGCATCTCAAGCGGGTCGAGGTCGTTCTGTAGCTGCTCGCGCGCCCGCGCGGCCACCTTGCGCGCGTTGGCGAGCGACACGCCGGTTTGCCCGGCGCCGCCCAGGCCCATCTCGACGCGGCGCCCCGCGCGTTGGTAGAGCATCACCCACCGCTTCCGGCCTTCGGCGTCAACCGACAGGTAGAGGCCCCCGCCATCGGCATGGCGCCCGGCGGGCGCTGTTTCGACGGCGCGTGCAGATAGACGGTGCAGCGTGCGTTTCGTCATCAAGCGTTTCCCTCTCTCCCGTTACCGGCCCCACATTCGGTCCCAAGTATGTGGTGCGATTGGGGGAGACGTCAAGAGGGCTAGAGAGGGCATGGGAGTGCCAGAACCCTTGTTTTAACTGGGTTTTTGAAGGTTCTGGGGGGCTGGGGAAATGTCGGGAAATAAAGAGATGGCGGACAGGGCGAGATTCGAACTCGCGATACCGTTGCCGGTATTTCAGTTTTCGAGACTGACGCCTTCAGCCACTCGGCCACCTGTCCGCACGAAAGGCTGTCGTAAAGGCGGGCATGTCTAATGCCAAATGCCGCGAAGCGCAAGTGCGCCAAATGGCGTTGTTTCGCGCCCTCAGGTCGCGTCGGCGTCGCGGGTGGCGTTGGCGCGCGCGAACTCGCGCGGATCGAGGCCGTTATAGAGCGTCCACGCGGCCGCCACGGCGATCCCGACCGTAAAGGTCAAAGCATGGCTGATCAGCGCATAGGCAAGCGCTGTCGCAGACGGTACGCCGTAAAATGCCAGCGCGAACACGATCGCGGCATGGAAAACGCCGATTCCGCCGGGCGCGGCGGGGACCAGAAACGCCATCGCGACCACGCCGACCGTGAAGGCGCCCATCGCGAATGTCGCCTCGGGCCAGACGGACGCGATCCCGGCCGTGAAGGACACGACCGCCAAACCCCAAATGACTGCGGAAAGTGCGACGGCCTGCACGAACACCGCGGGCCGCGCCAAAACGCCGAGGCCTTGCAGCAATTCTTCGAGCCGATGCAGCAAGGCGCCGTGCCAGCGGCGCGGCAGAAGCGCTGCAACCGCGCGCAAAGCCTGGGCGCGCAGCCGCACGGCGGCTGCGACAAGCGCCATGCCGACGACGAGCACGGCGGTTACCAGCTCGATCCCCTCGACGATCAGGGCCGGCGGGTTCGGCATCAGGAAAATCGCAAGGATCAGCACCGCAAGCGCCGCCGCCAGATCGCACAGCCGGTCGAGCACGATCGCCGAAAACGCAGCCGGCAAGGCCACCTGGGCGCGCCGTGCGAGCACCCAGATCATCGCGAACTCGCCGGCCCGCATAGGAAGCAAGCTGTTGATTGCATTGCCTAAAGCGTGCGCTCCGTAGGCGTCGTTGTAGGCAACAGGCGTGGCCGGGGCGGTTGCCCGCAGCAGCAGGCGCATGCGCAACGGCCGCACGGCCAGCCACACGAGCCACACGCCGACCATGGCCGCCACATGCCACGGATCGGCGCGGCCAAGCGCTTGGCCGACTTCCGCCAAATCGACAAACCGCAGGAGGCCAGCGACGGCAAGCGCCATGATCG
>JAIXXA010000130.1 GCA_027490975.1 Rhodospirillaceae bacterium | reverse complement strand
CGCTCTCGCCGACGGCAGGGTATCCACGAGCGAAGCGATCATAACCTCACGCGATCCAATGGTTCGTGCCGTCCAGGAGAAGCTTCGGATTTCCAATATTCCGAATGGATTCAAGAAGTGGCAACTTCCCGTCTATATGGATGGGGCATCCCAGTTCTTTTTGTCGATCGGTGCCCCCGACGCGGACGTTCCACCCCACTCTCATGACGAAGGTGACGGACTTCGCGTGGTCATCGGCGGATCTATCATTTTTAAAGGCGTCGAGTTGACGGAAGGCGATTGGATGTTCATTCCAAAAGGGAAGAAATACGACTTCAAGGTTGGCCCAGGCGGGGCGTCGATGTTCTACTGCTATCGGTGCTGCTGCGCATAGCTATGCTACGCGTCGCTGTATGAGCGGTTAAGGTGAACTTGGGCGCCAAGACGATGCATCTGAGATAGTCAAATCTTTGGATTTGACTATATGTTTCTTGTCTTTAAACGTCGTGAGACTGAAAGCGTGGCAATCGACCACCCCTAACCCAACCGATTGATCCCGTCGAAGGCGGCCGTTTTGTAGCATTCGGCCAGGGTCGGATAGTTGAAGACGGTGCGCACGAAATAGTCGACTGTGCCCTCGAAGGCCATCACGGCTTGGCCGATATGGATGAGCTCGGACGCCCCCTCGCCGATGATGTGCACGCCCAGGAGCTTGCGCGTGTCGACGTGGAACAGCAGTTTGAGCATGCCGATCTTGTCGCCGATGATCGCCCCGCGCGCGATTTCCTGGTAGCGCGCTTTGCCGATTTCGTAGGGCACGCCTTCCTGCGTGAGTTCCTCTTCGGTTTTGCCGCAGGTCGAGATTTCCGGGATCGTGTAGATGCCGTAGGGGAAAAGCTCGGGCACCGATTTGGTTTTGACGCCGAAGGCGTGGCAGGCGGCAAGCCTGCCCTGCTCCATCGAGGTCGAGGCAAGTGCGGGAAAGCCGATCACGTCGCCGGCCGCGAAAATGTTCGGTACCGACGTGCGGTAATGCTCGTCCACCGTCACGCGGCCGCGGCTGTCGGCTTGGAGGCCGGCGGCGGGCAGGTCGAGCGCGTGCGTGGCGCCCGTGCGGCCGATCGAATAGAGCGCCTTTTCGGTGAGGATGGTTTTGCCCGAACGCAGCTTCACGCGCACGCGCAGCCCGTGCTCTTCGTCCTCGACCGTGTCGATGCCTTCCACCTCTTCGCCCAGGCGCAAGGTCACGCGGTTCTTGCGCATCTGGTAGACGAGAATGTCGGTGATTTCGTGGTCCACGAAATCGAGCAGGCGCTCGCGCTTGTCCACCACCGTCACGCGCACGCCGAGCGTGGAAAACATCGTCGCGTATTCGAGGCCGATCACGCCGGCGCCGATCACGCACAGCGATTTGGGCAGCTTCGCGAGGCCCAGAATGTCGTCGCTGATGATGATGTTCTGGCCGTCGAACGGGATCGAATTCGAGCGCGTGGCGGCCGTCCCGGTCGCGATCACCACGTAGCGCGCGCGCACTTCGCGCCGGCCGCGCCCGTCGAGGCCGGTGAGCACCACGGTTTCGGGCCCGGCGAATTTCGCGTCCGCGACGATGAGTTCGACGCCGTTGCGCTGCATCTGGTGGCGCACCACGTCGAGCTCGGCCTGGATCACGGCCGAAGCGCGGTAGAGCAGATCCTCCATCGTGATGTTCTGCTTGACCTGGTAGGAAGCGCCGTAGACGTTGCGCTCGCGGTAGCCCGACAGATGCATGACCGCTTCGCGCAAGGTCTTGGACGGGATCGTGCCGGTGTTGATGCACGCCCCCCCGACCACGGCCTTGTGTTCGATCACGGCCACGCGCTTGCCGAGCTTGGCCCCTTGGATGGCAGCTCTTTGGCCTGCGGGGCCCGAGCCCATCACCAGCAGATCGTAGTCGTAGTTGCCGTTTTCCGTCGCGCCCATCTTCGCCTCGTGTCGGTTAGCCCTGCAGCAGCGTTTCGGCCAGCAGCAGAATGTCGGATTCCATCTGGTCTTTGACCGAGCGGTAGAGATCGCGGATCGACACGATCGCCACGATGCGCGTGTCCTCGATCACCGGCAGATGCCGGAAGCCCTTGGCGGCCATGATGTCGAGCGCCTGCTGCACGGTCGCGTCGGGCGCGATCGTGATCGGATCGGGCGTCATCACTTGGGCAAGCGTCGTGGTCGCCGGATCGAGCTCTTTGGCGAGCACGCGCGTGAGTGCGTCGCGCTCGCTGAAAATGCCCACGAGCTTTTCGCCCTCGACCACCATCAAGGCGCCGATGCGCAGATACGCCATCATGCGCGCGGCCTCGACGATCGTCGCCCCCGGCTCGAGCGTGGCGAGGCTCTGTTCGGAGACGGCGTGCGGGACGACGGTGCGTTCGGTCTGGATCATCAGAAAAACAGCTTCTCGAGATCGACCGACGAGTCCGTGCCGATCACGTCGAAATTGGCGGCAAGCCACTGGTCGGCGCGTTCGCGGCCGAGCTTGCGCAAGGTGCACAGGAAATCCCAGTCGAGATTGTATTTGGACGACACGCCGAACGCCGCCATTTCCTCCTCCGCCTGGACCATGTGGAAGAAGATGCGCCGGAGCCCCGAGCGCCCCGTCAGGCGATGGCGCTCGAGCAGGCGCGTGACGAAGGCGATCGTGCGCATTTCGCGCATCATCGTGGCGTTGAAGCTGATCGAGTTCATGCGGTCGGCAATACCGCGCGCGGTGGTCGGAAGTTCTTCGATGCGGATCGGGTTGATCTCGACCAGCAGCACGTCGGTTGCGCGGCAATTGTAGATCAGCGGGAACATCGCGGGGTTGCCCATGAAACCGCCGTCCCAGTAATGCTCGCCCTCGACCTCGACCGCCTGAAAAAGATGCGGCAGGCACGCCGAGGCGAGCAGCACTTCGGCCGAAAGCTCGTGGTTGCGGAACACGCGGATCTTGCCGGTGCGCACGTTGGTGGTGGACACGAACAGCTTGACGCCGTCGCCCCCGCGCACCTTCTCGAAGTCGATGAGCTTGACGAGCGCTTCGCGCAGCGGATTGGTGCCCTGCGGATTGAGCTGGTAGGGCGACATGGTGCGCGTGAGCAGATCGAAACCCTGGTAGAAGGGCGAAAAATCGAGATTGGCCGGGTTGCCGAACATGCGGTCGAACAGCGAGGGCTGGAAGATCGAAAAGCGCCCGCTTTCGGCGACCTGTTCCCAGAAACGCTCGAGGAGCGCTTGCGCGGCCGGCGCCCCGCCCTCGGCCATGCCGGCCACGACCACGGCCGCGTTCATGGCCCCCGCCGACGTGCCCGAAATGCCCTCGATCACGATCCGGTCGTCCTCGAGCAGGCGGTCGAGCACGCCCCAGGTAAACGCCCCGTGCGAACCCCCGCCTTGCAGCGCCAACGTCAGATTTTTCTGCCCCTCGGACATCACTCCCACCTTCCCGACGCGCACTCTAGCAGAGTTCGCGCCAAGGGCTAGATAAGGAGTTGAAATGTAACGATTACGTCGCCAAGACGGAAGCCGGAACGCCGTCCAGGGCGGCATGGATGGCGGCCACGAGGGCGGATTGCGAGGCTGCCTCGCGGCTGCGCGGGCTCGGCAGGTCGATGCGATGCACGCCTGCAATGCGCGCGGGCGAACCGGCCAGCACCACCACGCGGTCGGCGAGATAGACCGCCTCCTCCACGTCGTGCGTCACGAAGATCACGGTTTTTCCGGTCGCGGCGGCCACGTCGCGCAGCTCGTCCTGCAGCGTGCGGCGCGTAAGCGCGTCGAGGGCGCCAAACGGCTCGTCCATCAGCAGCAAAGCAGGCTCGACCGCGAGCGCACGCGCCAACGCGACGCGCTGGCGCTGGCCGCCCGACAGCTGGTGCGGCCATTTGTCGGCATGGGCCGCCAGCCCGACGCGCGCGAGGGCCGCCAACGCGCGGCGATGGCGCTCCGGCTTGGCAAGGCCCAGCCCTTCGAGCCCGAGTGCCACATTGGCCGCGATGCGCCGCCAAGGCAGCAAGCGGCTGTCCTGGAACACGAGCCCGGTGGGGCGCAAGGCCGCCCGGCTGTCGACGTCGATCTCGAAGCGGCCCGCACTGGGGGCCGCAAGCCCCGCGAGGATGCGCAGCAAGGTGGATTTGCCCACGCCCGAGCGGCCGACGATCGCCACGAACTCGCCGCGCGCCACCTCGAGATCGAAATTTTCGAAGATCACGCTCGGGGCGGAATTCCCGCGCGGCGGGAACGCGAGGCCGAGATTCTCGACGACGATAGCAGGCGCACTCATGCTTTCCACCGCAGCAAACGGTCGCGCAGTTTGACGAAAAACCAGTCGATGGCGCCGTAGAGGGCCGCCATCGTCAGCATGTAGACGACGACGAGTTCGATCGCGAGCAGGCTCGAGGCCTGCATCATGCGCTGGCCCAAGCCGGGCACGCCGAACAGTTCGGCCGCCACAACGGCCATCCAGGCTTGGCCCAAGCCGGTGCGCAGGCCGCCGAGGATCGCCGGCGACGCGGCCGGCAAGATCACCTTGAACAGGCGCCCGAAAAAGCCGCCATGGCCGAACGCGTCGGCGACTTCGACCAAGTCGCGATCGACCGCCTGCACCGCACTGAGGGCCGCGAAGAAGTTGATCCAGAACACGCCGACCGCGACGATGAACGTGGCCGCCGACGTGCTCACGCCGAACCAGATGATCGCAAACGGCACCCACGCAAGCCCCGGGATCGGCCGCAGGATGCGCACCACATAGGCGAGAGCCGCATCGGTGCGCGCCGAAGCACCCGCGGCCACGCCCGCCACGATGCCGCCGATCGAGCCGATGGCCAGGCCCATCGTGTAGTGGCCGAGGCTTGCAAAGATCGCGCGCTGCCATTCCCCGCTCGTAAAATCGCGCCAGAACGCGGCCGGAATGGCGCTCGGCGGCGGCAGCAGCATGATCGGCACGAGGCCCAAGCGCGGCACGGCCTCCCACACCCCGAGCAGCAAGGCAAGGCCAAGCGCACCCCACACAGGTGCCGGGAACGGCCACAGCCGGTCGCGCATACGCGCGGCGCGCAATGCGCCAACCGGCGCCGGTGCCGCGAAAGGGCCGGAAGCGTCGGGCATCGTCAGCCTTGGGCCGCGATCGCGCGGCGGTAGAAGCTCGCGTCGAACAGCCCGTCGAGCGACGCCGCCCGCTGCAAAGCGCCGATCTTGACCTGGAAATCCTGCAGCTTCGAAGTGGCCGCGACGATCGCCTCGGGATTGTCGGCGAATTTCGCCCCCGGCGAGCGCAAGGCGCGCTTCATCGTGTCGAGATCGACGATGCCGCGCCCGAGCGCGTTCTGCACGTGCGGTGCCGCCCGGTCGGGATTTTCGCGCAGCAGCTTGGTCGCGCGCACCGCGAGCTCCACGAGCTTCTGGCTCGCATCGGGTGCCCGCTTGATGAACTCGCCCGTGAGGGCGAACACGCCGCCCGGCTGGTCGGGGAACATCTGGCCGCCGGACGCCACGAGGCGCGCATCGCGGGCGCGGTCGAGGATGATCGTCAACGCGGGCTCTCGCACAGTCGCACCATCGACCGCCTGGGCGAGCACGGCTTGCTGCGTGGCGTCGATGCCCATCGCGACGATTTCGACATGCGCCTTGTCGACCTTGCCCACTTCCCACAGCCAGTATTGCAGGATGCTGTTGGGCACCGAGCCGGCGGGCTGGGTTGCCAGGCGTGCCGGCCGCTTGGTGGCCTCGAAGAAGCGTTTGAATGCGTCGGCGGGCGCTGCATCGGCCGCGAAAAACGGCTGCAGCCGCCCGCCGGCAACGAAGGCGAGTTCTTCGGTTGCGGTCGCGATGACCACGCGGATGTCGAGCCCGCGCTCGCGCGCCACGCCGAGCGGGCCCACGCCCGCCCAATAGGCATCGAGCGTGCCAGAGGCGAGTGCTTGGATCATGTTGGGGCCGGAGTCGAACTGCGACAGACGCAGGTCGATGCCGGCCGCAGTGGCCCAGCCTTCCTGGTCGATCACAAAGAGCTGGGCCGAGCCGACGACGGGGATGAAGCCTGCGCGCAGCAGCGGGCGCGCGCTTTGCGCGCGCACCGATGGGGCGGCAAGCGGTGCGGCAAGAGTTGCGGCGGCAACGCCGCCCAGAAACGCGCGGCGCGAAGAAACGGTCATGGCAAGCCTCGAACACACGATTGAGGGGGCCACACGCGTACAGGCCGGGCGGACCAGCCGCCAGCCAGTTCTTCTAAAGCGGTTGCGTACTTATTCTAACGACCTCAAGCGGCCATCAGCGCTTCGACATGGGCGGCGGCCGAGCGGCCCAACGCGTCGAGGTCGTAGCCGCCTTCGAGCGCCGAAACGACGCGGCCTTTGGCATGGCGGCTGGCGACATCCATCAGCGCGCGCGTGACCCAGGCGAAGTCGCTTTCATGCAGGCGCAGGCTGGCAAGCGGGTCTTCCTCGTGCGCGTCGAACCCGGCCGAGATCATCACGAGTTCGGGTGCGAACGCGTCGAGAGCGGGCAGGATCTTGGCCTCGAAGGCGCGGCGGAACGCGAGCCCCTCCGAGCCGCCCGGCAGCGGCGCATTCACGATGTTGCCGAAGCGCCCGGTTTCGTCGCTCGAACCCGTGCCGGGATAAAGCGGCCATTCGTGGCTCGACGCGTAGAAAAGATCGGCATCGTTTTCGAACATGTGCTGCGTGCCGTTGCCGTGATGCACGTCGAAATCGATCACGGCCACGCGCCGCAGCCCGTGTTTGGCGCGCGCGTGCAGCGCCCCCACGGCGACGTTGTTGAAGATGCAAAAGCCCATCGCCTGCGCGGCTTCGGCATGGTGGCCGGGGGGGCGCACGGCGGCAAAGGCGTTGCGCGCAAGCCCCCCGCACACGGCATCCACGCCCGCGATCACGGCGCCTGCCGCGCGCAAGGCCGCATCCTCGGAGCCGGGCGACACGATCGTGTCGCCGTCGATCTGGTGGCGGCCCATCGGCGGAATGGCGCCGAGCACGGCTTCGACAAACGCGCGCGGATGCACAAGGCACAACGCGTCGTCGCTGGCGCGCGGGGCCGCAACGCGCTCGAGCCCGTTGAAGCGCGAATCGTCGAGTGCGGCCAGCACGGCGGCAAGCCGGCGCGGATTCTCCGGATGGTGGTTGCCCGGATCGTGGTCCAGGCACGCCGGGTGCGTGATGAGCTGCGTGGCCATGTTTCCCCCCCGAATTGCGGCCAGTGTGGCGCATCGGCGGGGCTGGCTCAATATCTCAAAAGCGGCACTTGCAAACGGACCGTCCGCGTCGTTTGGTTCATACGGGCGAGCCATTCGGGCGCAAAGCGAGGTGCCGGGTCGCCGGGCAACTGCGTCAGCATCGCCTTCTTGCTCCAACCAAAGCCGACATAAACGGCCAACACAGCGTCGGCACGCTGCCTGGCCAAAACGCGGCCCGCATCCGGACCCGAGACTTCGGACGGATCGAGAAACGAAAAAATACGCAGCCAGCCGAATTGGTGCTTCCGGAGGGCGAGATATTGGCGCCCAAGAATCGTCAGGGCCGCTTCGTCGAGTTTTGCCGATCCCGGCTCGAAATGGACGGAGTCGATATCTTCGGGCAGCGGCGGCGGGTCGCGATAGGGCCAGCGCCAAAGAAGATCAGATACGGGCGGCCTGTAAGATTGCGCGCGTGCGTCACCGGCCCCAGCGACAGCGTAAACACCGCCCAAAACAAAACCGCGCCGACCAAGCATGCCGCGCACCCAATCGACAGCAATTGCAACGCTAGAGACGCGCGCCTTCCATCAAACTCTGCATGCGCTTTATGGCCGAATCAAGGCCTTCGAACACGGCCGCACCCACCAGGAAATGGCCGATATTGAGTTCGACCAATTCCGGGATCGCGGCGACCGGGCCGACATTGTCGAAGGTGAGACCGTGGCCGGCATGGCATTCGAGGCCGATTTTGGCGGCGTGGGCGGCGGCCGACTGCAGGCGCGCCAACTCGCGCGCGACCTCGGGTTGGCTGTGCGCATGCGCGTAGGCGCCCGTGTGCAGCTCGACGACCGGTGCCCCCACGGCGACGGAAGCGTCGAGCTGGGCCGGGTCGGGATCGATGAACATCGACACGCGAATGCCCGCCGCTTTGAGCTTGGCCACGTAAGGGCCGAGCTCGGCGAGATGGCCCGCCACGTCGAGCCCGCCTTCGGTGGTGACCTCGGTGCGCTTCTCCGGCACGAGGCAGCTTGCGTGCGGCTTGAGTTCGCACGCGAGCGCCAGCATCTCGGCCGTCGCCGCCATTTCGAAATTGAGCGGGGCCGCGATCTCGGCACGCAGACGGCGCATGTCGGCGTCGCGGATGTGGCGGCGGTCTTCGCGCAGATGTGCCGTGATGCCGTCGGCCCCCGCCGCGATCGCCTGTTTGGCGGCCGCAACCGGATCGGGATAGAGGCCGCCGCGCGCATTGCGCAACGTCGCCACATGGTCGCAGTTGAAGCCCAAGCGAAGCTTTTTCATGGGGTCCGTGCTCCTGTCGCCCGTTTTGTCGCAAGATCCTTTGCCAGCCGCAGCGCCGCCACCAGGCTGCCCGGATGGGCGAGGCCCTTGCCCGCAATGTCGAGCGCCGTGCCGTGGTCGGGCGAGGTGCGCACGAAGGGCAGGCCCATCGTGACGTTCACGCCGCCGTCGACGTCGAGCGTCTTCAGCGGGATCAAAGCCTGGTCGTGGTACATGCAGATCGCCACGTCGTAGCCGTCGCGCGCGCGCGGGCTGAACATCGTGTCGGGCGGCAAGGGGCCGACCGCGTCGATGCCGTGCGCGCGCAACCGGGCGACGGCCGGGGCGACGATTTCGGCGTCTTCCGAGCCCATGCTGCCGGCCTCGCCCGCATGCGGGTTGAGGCCCGCAAGCGCAAGGCGCGGACGCGCGATGCCGAAATCGGACCGCAAGCCTTTGGCGACGAGCGTCGCCGTCGCCACGATCGCGTCCGTCGACAGCGTTGCGACGGCGGCACGCAGGGCCACGTGGATCGTCACGGGCACCACGCGCAATTGCGGGCAGGCGAGCAGCATCGCCACGGGCACGTCGCCCGCCTTGGCCGCGAGATATTCGGTGTGGCCCGGATAGGCGAAGCCGGCGTCGTAGAGATTGGATTTCTGGATCGGGTTGGTGACGATGCCGCCGACGGCCCCTTCCATCGCCAACGCGACCGCCCGGTCGATCGACGCGATCGTGGCGCGCGCATTGGCGGGATCGGGACGGCCTGCATGCGCGGGCGTGCCAAGCGCCACGGGCAGCACCGGCAAGGCGCGCGCGAACACGGCAGACGCAGCGGCGGCCGACGCGACGATTTCGACCGGCACGTCGAGGCCGAAGGTTTCCGCGAGGCGCGCAAGCCGTGCCGGATCGTCGAGCGCCACGAAGACCGGGCCGGTCGCGCGCAACGCAAGCCAGGCGCGCAAAGTGAGCTCGCCGCCGATCCCGGCGGGTTCGCCCATCGTGAGCGCGAGCGGCAGCGTCACGGGAAAATCCCGGTCACAGGAAAATCTCGGGGCTTGCGGCCGAGCGCGTGCCCGCAACCGGCGGATTGTCGGCGGCCCGATAGGTGAAGACGAGCGAGAATTTGACGGCGGTCGATGCGTTGCGCCCGGCGGCATGGAAGAGGCGGCTGTGGAAGAACAGCGCGTCGCCCGCCTCGAGCGCGACGGCACGCTTGGTCGCGATGAGATCTCGGTTGGCGGCAAGCTCGGGGCGCAGAAACTTCGCGCCGTCGTAGCGCTGCGGCTCGATCTCCATCACATGCGTGCCCGGCAGCACGAACAGCCCGCCGTTTTCGGGCCGCTCGGGTCCCAAAGCGAGCCACAGCGACACAAGTTCGGGACGTTCGAACGACCAATAGCGGATGTCGCGATGCCAGTTGGTCTGGCTGCCGAAATCCGGATGTTTGGTCATCATGCAATTGTGGTGGGCGCGCGACAGCACCGGCCGGCCGCCCAGCAGTTGCGCCATGCGCGCGGCGGTGTCGGCGCCGCACGCCCAGTCGCGCATCGCCGCATCGCGGTCGACGGCGCCCAGCAGGCGGCGCACCGTGCGCCCGCCGGCCGCCTCGATCGAGGCGGGTGCCCCCGGATAGCCGACGCTCGCTTCGTATTCGAGCGGGGCTTTGGCGGCGGCGAGATCGCGGATACCGGCGTCGCGGATGCGTGCGCACAGATCGCTCGACGCAAATCCGCGCGCGACGACGTACCCTTCGGCGGCAAACTGTGCCGCCTCGGCAGGCGTGAACAAAGACGTCGCGTCGCGGGCTGCGTTTCCGACCATGCGAAAAGAGATAGTCGAACTGCGCCCCAAACAAAAGAACCGCTTCGGACTCAATTGTTTCGCGACAATTCGATGTGCGCCGTCACATCCGGTCGAACAGCGCCGCGCACGCTTCGTTGGCGGGCATCGGGCGGCCGTAGAGATAGCCCTGACCGTAGAGGCAGCCCATTTCGCGCAGCAGGCCCGCCTGCGCTTCGTTCTCGATGCCCTCGGCGATCGCGTCGATTTCGAGCTGGGCGCCCAGGGCCAGCATCGCGCGCAGAATGTCCGACGATTTGCGCTCGTCGAGGGCGGACGCCACGAAACTGCCGTCGATCTTCAGATAGTCGATCGGGAATTTCGACAGATACGACAGGCCCGAATAGCCGGTGCCGAAATCGTCGAGGCTGATCGACATGCCGCGGCTGCGCAGCTGGGCCAGGGCTTCGCCCGCTTTGGGATTGGAGATGAGCGTGGTCTCGGTGATCTCGATCTTGAGCCGCTCGGCGGGCAGCTGCGCTTCTTCGAGGATCTCGGCAAGCAGCGGCGCCAAGCGCAGATCGGCAAAATGGGCGGCGCCGAAATTGGCGGCGACGAAAACGGGCCGGCGCCCGGCCAGCGTGAGGCGCCGGTTGAGCGCCCCCACCATGGTTGCGGCCTCGCGCACCACGAGCAGGTCGAGCGCTTCCACCAGCCCTGCGCGCGCCACGGCCGGCAGCAATGCTTCCGGCCCCAGCACGCCCAAGCGCGGATGGTGCCAGCGCGCCAGCGCTTCGAAGCCGATCGGCACGCCGTCGTCGAGCCGCACGATCGGCTGCAGATAGGCCGCGATCTCGCCGCCTTTGAG
Organism: Rhodospirillaceae bacterium; assembly: GCA_027490975.1. Taxonomy (GTDB): domain Bacteria; phylum Pseudomonadota; class Alphaproteobacteria; order CACIAM-22H2; family CACIAM-22H2; genus Tagaea. The sequence goes on along the minus strand of JAIXXA010000130.1, from coordinate 7,804 downwards.
CGCCTGGCGCACCTCGTGCTCGACCTTGATATGCGCGACCGCCTGGGCCGTCACGTCGGGGATTGCCGCATCCGTCCAGCTCTGCACCCCCGTCGTCGCCGCGCGCAGACGGTAGATCAGCGTGCGCAAGAGCAACTGCATCAACGGCGTGGCGCGGTCGATATCCCGCAAAATCTGCGCCCGCTCGACCACCACGCAATCGACGTCTTCGAGCACGCGCGCACCCGCCGAGCGCGGCGAATCGTCGACAAGCGCCATCTCGCCGAAGATTTCGCCGGGCCCCAGCAGCGACAGGCGCTGCACGCCGCCCGAACTGCGCACGAAAATCTCGACCCAGCCCTTTTCGACGATGTACGCGGCATCGGCCGCATCGCCGGATTCGAACAAAACATGACCGGCAGCAAAGCGCCGATGGGCGAACGAGTCTGTCATTGCGCGATCTGCCCTGTCTGTTGCGTCCTGATCTATTACGTGCTGTTACCGAAGCAGCCCTTTTCTTTCGGCGGCCGGCATATTACATGCTTTCCGCAGGGGCCGGGTGGCACGCAAACTCTGCCACGTTTGGCGCGGGGATTGCTAGCATCAGCCTGAATTCAGCACACATCGACGGTAGTTTAGTCCGTTCGTCGCTCGAGCCCGTTTGCAGATAAGGCATCCAGACCATGCGCGTAATCACCCAACTCGCCATCATCGCGGTTCTCGGCGCTGCCGGCGGCGGCGGTTGGTATTATTACCAGAATATGGGCGGCCAGGCCGTCGCGGCCGCACCCGCCAACCGGCCGCAAGCGCCCGCGGTCGGGGTCGAGTACGTGAAGCCCAAGCGCCAGTCGGTGGTCGAGAAGGTCGAGGCGGTGGGGACGGCCCGCGCCAACGAATCCGTCGTCGTGGCCGCCAAGCAAACCGGCAATATCGCGCGCATCAATTTCCAGGAAGGCCAGACCGTGCGGGCCGGTGCGGTGCTGATCGAGCTCGAAAGCCGCGAGCGGGCGGCCGACACCGAGGCCGTGCGCGCCGAAATCGCCCAGTCGCGCGCCGCCGCCGACGAAATCCGCCAGCAGCTCGAACGCGCGCGGGCGCTGCGCGCGTCGGGCAACGCGCCCGAAGCGCGCGTCGACCAGCTCGAAAGCCAGCTGCGCGCCGCCGAAGGCCGCGTGCGCCAGAACGAGTCGCGCCTGCGCGCGGCCGATGCGCGCTTCGACGATTTCCGCATCACCGCCCCGTTCGAGGGCCGCGTGGGTCTGCGCCAGGTCAGCCTCGGCGCGCTCCTGCAGGCGGGCACGCCGATCACCACGCTCGACGACGTGCGCGTGATCAAGATCGAGTTTTCGGTGCCCGAGCAGTTCCTGGGGCAGCTGCGCGTGGGCCTGCCGGTGGCCGGCATCACGCCGGCGTTTGCGGGCCGCGACTTCAAAGGCGAGGTCAGCGCCATCGACACGCGCATCGATCCCGCCACGCGCGCCGTGCGCCTCAACGCCTCGTTCGACAATGCCGACGGGCTGTTGAAGCCGGGCATGTTCCTGACGATTTCGCTGTCGGTCGCCACGCGCGAAAACGCGCTCGTGGTGCCCGAAGAAGCGCTCGTCGCCGAGGGCGTGCGCCAGTTCGTATTCGTGGTGGTCGACGGCCGCGCGCAGCGCCGCGAGATCAAGCTCGGCATGCGCATGCAGGGCGAGGTCGAGATCATGAGCGGCATCGGCGCCGACGATTCCGTGATCGTGCGCGGCCTGCAGCGCGTGCGCCCCAACCTGCCCGTCGCCGCGCGGCCCTTCGCGCCGCCTGCGTCCTGAGTTTCGCTCCCCTTCCCGCCCCGCCTCCCCAGCACAAAGCGGAAAAAACATGGTTCTGTCCGACGTTTCGATCAAACGCCCCGTCTTCGCGACGGTGATCAGCCTGCTCATCGTGGTGCTGGGCGTGGCGGCCTTCTTCCGCCTGCCGGTGCGCGAATATCCGGCGATCGATCCGCCGATCGTGTCGGTCACCACGGTCTACAAGGGTGCGGCCAACCAGGTCGTCGAAACGCGCGTGACCGAAATCATCGAAGCGGCGGTCGCCGGCATCGAGGGCGTCAAGTCGATCACGTCGCAGAGCCGCGAAGAACGCTCGTCGGTTACGATCGAATTCCGCCTCGGCCGCGACATCGACGCGGCGTCGGCCGACGTGCGCGACCGCGTGGCGCGCGTGCGCGCGCGCCTGCCCGACGGCGTGGACGATCCGATCATCGCGAAGGTCGACGGCGACCAGCGCGCCATCGTGTGGTTCACGCTCTATTCGGAACGCTACAGCCAGCTCGAACTCACCGATTTCGCGCGCCGCAATCTCGTCGACCGGCTGTCGATCGTGCCGGGCGTCGCCCAGGTCAACATCTCGGGCGAGCGGCGCTTCTCCATGCGCGTGTGGCTCGACCGCCAAGCGCTCGCCGCGCGCGGCCTAACGGTCGACGACGTCGAAGCCGCGATCAGGCGCCAGAACGTGGAACTGCCCTCGGGCCGCATCGAATCGACGCAGCGCGAACTCACGGTGAAGACCGACTCGCGCCTGTCGAATGTCGAGCAGTTCAACAACGTCATCGTCGCCACGCGCCAGGGCTACCAGATCCGCCTGGGCGAGGTCGCGCGCGTCGAAGTGGGTGCAGAAGACGAACGCTCGGGCCTGCGCGCCAACGGCAACACGGCCGTCGGCCTCGGCATCCTGCGCCAGTCGACCGGCAACACGCTGTCGGTCGCCAAGGGCGTCAAAGAAGAGATGGCGCGCCTGCAGGAGACTTTCCCCGACGGCATCAATTTTCTGATCGGCTACGACGAATCCGTTTTCATCGAACAGTCGATCTACGAGGTCTACCACGCGTTCGGCATCGGCATTCTGCTCGTCGTGGCCGTCATCTTCGTGTTCCTGCGCTCGTGGCGCGCCACGATCATTCCAGCGGTCGCGATTCCGGTGTCGATCATCGGCTCGTTCATCGTGCTGGGGGCCCTCGGATTCTCGCTGAACGTGCTCACGCTGCTCGCCTTCGTGCTCGCGATCGGCATCGTCGTGGACGACGCGATCGTCGTGCTCGAAAACATCCATGCGCGCATCGAAAAAGGCGAGCCGGTGCTGCTCGCCGCCGTGCGGGGCGCCCGCCAGATTTCGTTCGCCGTAATCGCGACCACGCTCACGCTCGTGGCCGTGTTCCTGCCGCTGTCCTTCATGGAAGGCAATACGGGCCGCCTGTTCACGGAGTTCGGCATTTCGCTTGCCGCCGCCGTGCTGTTCTCGGGCCTCGTGGCGCTGACCTTGTCGCCGATGATGTGCTCGAAGCTGCTCGTGGCGCACGCGGGCGAGAGCAAATTCTACCAGGTGACCGAAAAGGCCTTCATCGGCATGAACAACGGCTACCGCTGGCTGCTCGAGCGCTCGCTGCGGGCACCCGTGCTGGTGCTGGCCGTTGGCTTTGCGCTGTGCGCGGCCGCCTACGGCTTCTGGGCCATTCTGCCCAAGGAGTTCACGCCGACCGAAGATCGCGGCAACGTCGTGATCCCGGTGACGGCACCCGAGGGCGCTTCCTTCTCCTACACTTCCGATGCCGTGCGCCAGATCGAAAACATCCTGCAGCCCTATATCGACAAGGGCCAGGCCGCCGTGATCATGGGCAACATCGCGCCCGGCTTCCAGCGCCCGGCCCCGGTCAATTCGGGCCTGCTGTTCTTGCGCCTGAAGCCGTGGGGCCAGCGCTACGCAGGCTCCGAGACGGGCGCCCCGCCGCCCGAGGGCAAGGAAATCACGCAGCAGCAGATCGTGCGCGAGATCTTCCCGCGCATCGCCAATCTGCCGGGCGTGCGCGCCTTCGCGATCAACCCGCCGTCGCTGGGCCAGCGCGGCTTCCAGCCGCCGATCCAGTTCGTGCTCGGCGGCTCGGACTACGAAACGCTGCGCAACTGGCGCGATCTTCTGATGCAGCGCACGGCGCAGGATCCGCGCTTCCTCAACGTCGATTCCAACTACCGCGAGACCAAGCCCGAACTGCGCGTGCGCATCGACCGCGCGCGCGCCGCCGACATCGGCGTGTCGATCGAGACCATCGGCCGCACGCTCGAGACCATGTTCGGCGCGCGCACCGTGTCGACCTACGTGGACCGCGGCGAAGAGTACAACGTGATCCTGCAGGCACGGCTCGAGGACCGCGCCACGCCGCGCGATCTTGCGAACGTGTTCGTGCGCTCGGCCACCACGCAGCAGCTGATCCCGCTTTCCACGCTCGTGACGCTGACGGAAGCGGCGGGCCCTGCGGAACTGAACCGCCTCGACCGTCTGCGCGCGATCACGATCTCGGCGTCGCTCGCCCCCGGCTTCACGCTCGGCGAAGCGCTCGGCTTGATGGAGAGCTTCGCGCGCGAAGTGCTGCCGCCGGAAGTGCGCATCGGCTATCTCGGCCAAAGCCGCGAGTTCAAAGAATCGGCCTCGTCGATGTACTTCACCTTCGGCCTCGCCTTGCTCGTCGTGTTCCTGGTGCTGGCGGCCCAGTTCGAAAGCTGGATCCATCCGCTCATCATCATGCTGGCGGTACCGCTCGCACTCACGGGCGGCCTGGGCGCGCTCTACTTCACCGGCATCTCGCTCAACGTCTACAGCCAGATCGGCATGATTCTGCTGATCGGACTCATGGCCAAAAACGGGATTCTGATCGTGGAGTTCGCCAACCAGCTGCGCGACGAAGGCGCCGACGTGCGCTCGGCCGTGCTCGAAGCGTCGGTCGCCCGCCTGCGGCCCATCCTGATGACCTCGATCGCCACGGTGTGCGGTGCCATCCCGCTCGCCGACGCGCACGGCGCCGGGGCCGAAAGCCGCGAGGCGATCGGCTGGGTCATCATCGGCGGCGTGTCGTTCGCGACCGTGCTGACGAGCTTCGTGATCCCGTGCCTCTATCTGCTGCTCGCGCGCTTCACCAAGCCCGCGGGCGCCATCGCCCAGCGTCTGGCGCAGCAGGAGCGTTCGCACAAGGGTGCCCACCCCACCCCGCACGCGGCCGAGTAGGGCGGCTGCGCACGGGCACGCGCGTGGCGCAAAGCTTCGACGTTGCGGTCGTCGGCGCGGGCATCGTCGGCGCCTCGGCCGCGATGGCGCTCGGCGCCGCACATCGCGTGCTGCTGCTCGAAGGCGAAAGCCAGCCCGGCTACCACACGACCGGCCGCTCGGCGGCGGTGTTCGAGGAAGCCTACGGGCCTGCCGCGATCCGCAAGCTTGCCAATGCCAGCCGCGCCTTCCTCGCCGATCCGCCGCCGGGTTTTGCCGAGCATCCGCTGCTCAAGCCCCGCGGCGTGGTGTTCGCCGCCGCCGCCGCCGGCCGCGCCTCGATCGAAAAAGCGCTCGTCGATGCGCTGCCGGGCACGGTCGTCGAAATCGCGCGCCGCGAAGCGACGGCGTTGTGCCCCGCGCTCGATGCCGACTGGCTCGACCGCGCGCTCTACGAAAAAGGCGCGATGGACATGGATGTGGCCGCCATCCATCGCGGGTATTTGCGCAGATTTGCGGCCGCCGGCGGCACGATCGCATGCAACGCCGCCGTGCAAGCGCTCAAGCGCGACGGCGCGCGCTGGCGCATCGCCACCGCCGCCGGCGACTTCGAAGCCGCCCACATCGTCAACGCCGCCGGCGCGTGGGCCGACGAAATCGCAGCCCTTGCCGGGGCCGCCCGTATCGGGCTCGAGCCGCGCCGACGCACGGCCCTTGTGTTCGCGGCACCCGCCGATGCGGGCGACACGCAAGCCTGGCCGATGGTCTGCGAGATCGACGAAGAATTCTATTTCAAGCCCGATGCAGGCCTGCTGCTCGCCTCGCCCGCCGACGAAACGCCGTCGCCGCCCTGCGATGCGCAGCCCGAAGAAATCGACGTCGCAACCTGCATCGACCGGCTCGAGACGGCCACGCGGCTGCGCGTCGCGTCGGTCAAACGCAAATGGGCGGGCTTGCGTTGCTTCGTGTCCGACCGCCGGCCCGTGCTCGGGCCCGACCCGCACGTGCCCGGCTTCCATTGGGCGGCAGCGCTTGGCGGCTACGGCATCATGACCAGCCCCGCCACGGGCCGCATCGTTGCGGCCGGCGTGCAAGGCGAAGAACTGCCCGCCGACCTTGCTGCAGCCGGCTTCGCGTGGTCCGACTTTTCACCCGCCCGTCTGCGCGGCTGAGCGGCGGGCTTCGAAAAACCACGCGCGCGCATCCCCCGATAAGCGGTAGATTGAGGGCGTTCGCGGATTCGAAATGCCTTTCCGGATAGTGCCGATGCGCCCGATGCTCCTCGTTCTTGCCCTTCTGCTGGCGGTCGCCGGTGCGGACCCCGCATCCGCGCAGACCGCGCCCGCTTCGCCCGCCCCCGCTTTGCCCACGCCGGGCGAAGCGCCCGATCTACGCGCACCGGGCCGGCTCAACGCGCAGGCCTATCGCGACGTGCCCGCGACCGGTTCGGTGCGCGTGCGCCCCTACGACGACACGCGCGAAAATCGCCGCCTGCAGACCCAGATCGAGCGCGCGGTCGAGCGCAAAGGCCGGCGCATCGAAGACAGGAATGCGGATCTGGCGCTGAGCTTCGAGATCGAGGTGCGCCAGGTCGGGCGCGCCGGGCCGCCGCAGGGCATCGGCAGCTTCACGGCCGACCGCAACGAGTCGCGCCTGCGCCTCAATCTCTATTCGAACACGGAAGACAGCCTCGTCAATCCGCGCCGCGCCGAGCTCGGCAGCTCGGGCTCGGTGCAGTACACGATGGTGATCTCCCTCGACGATGCGCGCGGCACGAGGCTTTGGCAGGGTACGGCCACGCTGCTGGGCGCGCCCGGCGACGAGACAAGCGCCTACGGGTCGATGGCGCGCGCCCTCATCGACGAGTTCGGCCAGACCGCGCGCCAAAAACCTTTCCGCGTCGAGTAGGGCGCATGGCCGCCAAGGATCACGGCCACGATCACCACGACCATAAGCACGATCACGGGCACGGGCACGGCCACGGGCACGCGCATGGGCACGGCCATGCGCATGTCCATCTGCCCGCCACCTTCGGCCGGGCCTTTGCGATCGGCATTGCGCTCAATCTCGGCTTTGTGATCGTCGAGGCCGGCTACGGCCTTGCCGCCAATTCGATGGCGCTGCTGGCCGATGCCGGCCACAATCTTTCGGATGTGCTGGGTCTGTGCGTGGCGTGGCTTGCGACCGTGCTCGCAAAGCGGCGGCCCTCGGCGCGCTTCACCTACGGTTTTCGCGCAAGCTCGATCCTGGCGGCCTTGTTCAACGCGGCCTTCCTGCTGTTGGCCGTCGGCGCCATCGCCTGGGAAGCAGCCCAGCGCCTGTTCGACCCCGCGGGCGTGGAAGTGGCGGCACCCACGGTGATGGCAGTTGCGGCAGTCGGCATCGCGGTCAACGGGGCGACCGCGTGGCTGTTCGCGCGCGGGCGCAAGGGCGATCTCAATATCCGGGGCGCGTACCTGCACATGGTCGCCGACGCCGCGATTTCGGCGGGCGTCGTGCTTGCCGGCCTCGGCGTGCTGCTGACCGGCTGGAGTTGGATCGACGGTGCGGTCGGGCTTGCAGTCTGTGCGGCGATCGTGTGGGGCACAATGGGCCTGCTGCGCGAAAGCGTGGCGCTGTCGATGGCGGCGGTCCCGGCGGGCGTGAACTCCAACGACGTGCGCGCGTTTCTGGCGAGCCAGCCCGGCGTTGCGGGTCTGCACGATCTGCACATCTGGGCGCTCGGCACCGACCAGACGGCGCTGTCCGCCCATTTGGTGATGCCGGCAGGCCCGCCCGGCGACGCATTTTTGGGCGCGCTCTGCGCGGAATTGCG
>JAIXXA010000112.1 GCA_027490975.1 Rhodospirillaceae bacterium | reverse complement strand
CGAGCAAGCAAGAGCCTCCTACTACGCCTCCCACGCGACGGCCTTTGTGTCGGGCCTCGTCTTCTCTGGCGAAAAGCGGCTCGACAAACCCGGCACGCCGACGCCCGAAGACCTCGCCATCGAGGTGCGCGGCCAGCCGCATCCGTGGGTCAGCCGCGGCGGCGTCAAGCTCGCGCATGCCCTTGCGCATTTTGCGCTCGATTCCAAAGACGCCGTCGCGATCGACGTGGGCGCTTCGACCGGCGGTTTCACCGACGTGCTGCTCGCAAACGGGGCCGCGCGCGTCTATGCGGTCGATGTCGGGCAGGGGCAACTCGCGTGGAAGCTGCGCACCGATAAGCGCGTGGTCGTGCTCGAGAAGACCAATGCGCGGCGCCTGAGTGCGGCCGAAATCCCCGAACCCATCGACCTGGTCGTGTGCGACGCAAGTTTCATCGGGCTCGAAACCGTACTGCCGGCCGCGTTGGCGTTGCTCAAGATCGGCGGCGCGCTGGTCGCGTTGATCAAACCGCAATTCGAGGTGGGACCGGCGCGCGTCGGCAAAGGCGGGGTCGTGCGCGATGCGGCATTGCACGACGAAGTGTGCGCGCGCATCGCGGCCTGGCTGCCGACGCAAGGGCTCGAGGTGCTGGGCATCGAGCCGAGCCCGATCCTCGGCCCCGAAGGCAATCGCGAGTTTCTGGTGGCGGCGCGGAAGACCGCTCAGCCGCGCACATAGCGCGCTTGCGCAAGGCCGCTGGGGAATTGCGACGTGCCTTCGAGTTTGAAGCACCGCGTCGGCAGATCGCCGTCGAACAGACGCATCCCTTTGCCCAGCACGACCGGAACCCAGGACAGCGTAAGCCGGTCGACGAGATCGGCCGTCAGCGCTTGGCGCACCACGTCGCCGCCGTCGAGATAGACATGTGCCACACCCTCGTTGCCGAGTGCTTCGAGAATATCGGCAAGTGGGCCGCCGCGCGTTTCGATTCCGGCCCGTGCGGCAAGCGGACGATGGGTGAGCACGAGCGTGCGCTTGCCTTCGTAGGGCCAGGGATCGAACGCGGCCACCGTTTCGTAGGTGGTGCGGCCCATCACGAGCGCATCGACGGTGCGCAGCAATGTTGCAAAACCCGTATCCTCGGGCGGATCGGTTGTGACCGTATCGAGGAACGACAGATCGCCGCCGGGGCCTGCGATGCAGCCATCGAGACTCAAGCCCAGAAACACGCTGGTCAGCGGACGCGGCATCGCAAGGCTCAGGTGAGCGCGCCCACGAGCGCACCCATGAAACAGGTCGCGAGCGTGCCGGCGACCAGCGATTTCATGCCCAGCGCCACGATCTCGGCGCGGCGTGCGGGCGCGATCGTCGCAAGGCCGCCGATCATGATGCCGAGCGAGCCGAAATTGGCGAAGCCGCACAGCGCATAGACGAGGATCAGACGCGCGCGGTCGGACAAGGCCTCGGCGGGCGTGTTTGCGAGCTGCACATAGGCGACGAACTCGTTCAGTACGGTTTTGACGCCCATCAGGGCGCCCGCCGTCGGCGCTTCAGCCCAAGATATACCCATGAGCCAGCAGATCGGCGCCATGACCCAGCCCAAGGCGCGCTCGAGCGTGAGCTTGGCGCCGAAGATCTCGGGCAGCAGGCCGAGCGCTGCGTTGGCGAGGGCCACGAACGCGATCAGCACGATCAGCATCGCCACGATGTTGAGCAGCAATTCGAGGCCGGCGGACGTGCCTTTGGCGATCGCGTCCATCGCACTGGCGGCGACCGGCTCGTCCGTGTCGAGCGTCGCCGCGGTGCGTGCGGCGCCCGTGTCCGGCACCATGATGCGGGCGATCAGGATCGTGACGGGTGCCGAGAGCAGCGAAGCCACCAGAATATGGCCGAAAGCGTCGGGCACGACGCGGCCGACGATGGTTGCGTAGAGCACCATCACCGTGCCCGCGATGGAGGCCATGCCGCCCACCATCACGACGAACAATTCGCCGCGCGTGAGGCGGGCAAGGTAGGGGCGGATGAACAAGGGCGCTTCGACCATGCCGACAAACACGTTGGCGGCGGTCGAAAGGCCCACGGCGCCGCCCACGCCGAGGCTGCGCTCGAGCACGAACGAAAGCGCGCGCACGATCTTCGGCAAGATGCCCCAGTGGAACAAAAGCGTGGTCAATGCCGAAACGACAAGCACGAGCGGCAAGGCCTGCAGGGCGAGCACAAAGGCCCCGCCCGGCGAGGCTTCGGCAAAGGGCAACGGCCCGCCGCCAAGATAGCCGAACACGAACGCCGTACCGGTCCGCGTCGCGTCGGCCACGGCTTGCACCGGCACGTTGAGCAGGCCCAATGCCTGGGCGGCAAACGGCACTTTCAAAAACAGCAAGGCGGCGGCGATGCTCGCGGCGAAGGCAAGGCCCGCGCGGCGCCAATCGATGGCGCGGCGGTTCTCCGACAAAGCCGCCGCGATCGCCAGCAGGGCAAACAGCCCGAAGGCGGCCTGCAGCCGTTCCATCAGGTGCGGTCCTCGGGCGGCCAGTAATGGCGCATGGCGTCGAGGATCTTGCGCGCGTCCGTGTCGAGGCCGGCGGCCAGCACCGTCACGACCGGCGACAGGCCCGCGCGCTTGACGATGGGATCGCCCATCCAGCGCTGGCCGAGCGTGAGGCTCGCGAATGCTTCGACGTCGAGCCCGATGTCGATGCGCCCGCCGCCGAGCGCGCGAAAGCCGGTCGCGATGCGGATTTCGCCGATATGCGCCCATGGGATCGGATGGGGGGCGACGCCCGGCATGGCGAGGCCCGCGCGCTCGACCACGAGTTTGGGGCTGTCGTCGCGGAAGATCTTGCCGGTCTGCACGCCGTACCAGGCGGCGACGGCGAGCAGCAGCAGCGGCCCGCCAATCGAATCGCCGCTTTCGACCGCCGACCACACGACGGCGACCGCGAAGCCGAAAATCAGCGAACCCATCAGCAGGCCGAAGCCGGCATGGCGGCGCGAGCGGCGAACGACCAGCAGGGGCAGTTTGGTTTTGCCCAGCGCCGCGTTCGTCAATGCGGCGGCGGCGGCCCGTCTTTCGTCGCTCGAACTCACGGTCCGACTTGGCCGCGATGGCGCAGCTTGTGGTCGGCGAGCACGCACGCGACCATGGCCTCGCCGACCGGAACGGCGCGCAAGCCCACGCACGGATCGTGGCGGCCTTTGGTCGAGATTTCGGCGTCGACGCCTTTGGTCGTGATCGTGCGGCGCGCCGACAGGATCGAGCTTGTGGGCTTCACCGCAAAGCGCGCGACGATCGCTTGGCCCGTCGAAATGCCGCCCAGAATGCCGCCGGCATGGTTCGACAGGAAGATCGGGCCTTCGTTCCCTGCGCGCATTTCGTCGGCGTTTTCCTCGCCTGACAATTCGGCGGCCGCAAACCCGTCGCCGATTTCGACGCCCTTGACCGCGTTGATGCCCATGAGGGCTGCTGCAAGATCGCTGTCGAGCTTGCCGTAGAGTGGGGCACCCCAGCCCGGCGGAACGCCCTCGGCGACGATCTCGATCACGGCCCCCAGCGACGAGCCTGCTTTGCGCGTGGCATCGAGCACGCCCTCCCAGGCTTGGGCGGCGGCTGCATCCGGGCACCAGAACGGATTTTTTGTCGTCTGCTCCCAGTCCCAATTGCGGCGGTCGATCTTGTGGCGCCCGAGCTGCACGACGGCCCCGCGCAGCACGATCTGCGGGCCCAAGATCAGCCGGGCGATCGCGCCTGCGGCAACGCGGCTGGCGGTTTCGCGCGCCGACGAACGCCCGCCGCCGCGATAGTCGCGAATGCCGTATTTGGCCCAGTAGGTGTAGTCGGCATGGCCGGGGCGGAACGTCTCGGCGATCTCCGAATAGTCTTTGGAGCGCTGGTCTTCGTTGCGGATCAGCAGTGAAATCGGCGTGCCGGTCGTAAGCCCCTCGAAAACGCCCGACAGGATTTCGACCTGGTCGGGTTCGCGGCGTTGGGTCACGAAGCGCGACGTGCCGGGCTTGCGCAGATCGAGATAGCGCTGGATGTCGGCGGCCGAAAGCGCCAAGCGCGGCGGCACGCCGTCCACGACAGCGCCGATGGCCGGTCCGTGGCTCTCCCCCCAGGTGGAGAAGCGGAAGAGCGTTCCGAACGCGTTGGCGCTCATCCGCCCTTGTTCTTGAAGCTGGACAGAAGCTCGGCGATTTCGGCCGCCGATTCCGTCGCCATCATGCCGACCACATGGTAGCCGTTGTCGACGTGCAGCGTTTCGCCCGTGACGCCGGCGCCGAGGTCGGAGAGCAGATACACGCCCGAATTGCCGACCTCGTCGATCGTGACCGTGCGGCGCATCGGCGCGTTGAGCTCGTTCCATTTGAGAATGTAGCGGAAATCGCCGATGCCCGAGGCGGCGAGCGTCTTGATGGGACCGGCCGAAATCGCGTTGACGCGCACATTGCGGGGCCCGAGATCGGCCGCCAGATAGCGCACCGACGCTTCAAGGGCGGCCTTCGCCACACCCATGACGTTGTAGTGCGGCGTCACGCGTTCGGCGCCGATGTAGGTGAGCGTCAGCAGCGAGCCGCCGTTCGGCATCAAGGGCAGCGCGCGGCGGCACACGTCGGTGAAGGAGAAGCACGAGATGTCCATCGAATTGAGAAAATTCTCGCGCGTCGTATCGACGTAATGGCCCTTGAGCTGCTCTTTGTCGGAGTAGGCGATCGCGTGCACGACGAAATCGAGCGTGCCCCAGTCGGCCGCGAGGCTCGCAAATGCCGCATCGAGCGAGGCGACGTTCGTGACGTCGGCTTCGAGCAGGCGGGCGGCCCCGAGTTGCTCGGCGAGGGGGCGAACGCGCTTTTCGAGCGCTTCGCCCTGGTAGGTGAAAGCGAGTTCGGCACCGTGCGACGCAACGGCCTTGGCGATTCCCCACGCGATCGAGCGATCGTTGGCAACCCCCATGATCAGGCCGCGTTTGCCGGCCATGAGGCCATGCGATTGATTCATTTCACCAAGTCCGTTTTGTGCAGGCGCAAAAGTGAGGGAGCGCAAAAGAGGCGGCGCAAAAGAAGCGCGCATCCTACACGAACCGGGTGCTTGTTCAACGACGAACCCCCGCCGATCTTGGATCGGTCCGGGGATTCGCCGCAATTACCTGCTTTAATTAACGAATTTCCAAGTTCCGTCGGCTTGGCGGCAGGCCGTGCCGTAGGCTTCTTCCTGCTTGCCGCCGACATTTACGGTGGTGTGGTACTCGCGGCACTGGGCACCCGACGAATCGCGCCCTTCGCGTGTCGGCGTAACCGCGCCCGAATTGCCCGAATCGGGGTTCGACCAGGTGATTTTCTGGCCGATCGGGGCGTTTGAGGCCGTTTGGGTTGCGCGCTGGGCCGCAGCCTGGTCGGCCTTGTCGAGCGACTTGCCGATTTCGTTGCCCAAAAACGCGCCAACCAGCGTGCCGATCGCCGTGCCCACGAGCTGGCCGCGCCCGCCGCCGAACTGGGAACCCGCGACCGCACCGCCGACACCGCCCAGAACCGTGCCGATCGTCTGTTTGTTGCCGCCGTCCTGGCACGCCGCCAGCGTCAAAGCCAGGGCCGCAACCGTGAAGATCTTGAGAGCGCGCATGTTTATCCCCTTTGGGTCGTTGCCGGCAAAACCGGTCGTCAGCTAAACGCACGGCACATGGCGGCTATTCCGCCCATAGACCGGCTGCGCATCTCGGACTATTTAGGAGCTATGCTTGAAAATTCCAGCCCCGAAGCACCCGCCCCGGAACTCGACGCCGGCGTCGAACCCTATCGCCGCTTCGCCGAATGGTTCGCCGAAGCCGAAAAGAGCGAACCCAACGACCCCAACGCGATGGCTTTGGCAAGCGTGGGGCCGGACGGCATGCCGTCGCTGCGCATGGTGCTGATGAAGGGCTACGACCGCAGCGGCTTCGTGTTCTACACCAATCTCGAGAGCCGCAAGGGCACCGAGCTTGCCGCACACCCCAAGGCGGCGTTGCTGTTCCATTGGAAGAGCCTGCGCCGCCAGGTGCGCGTGCAGGGCACGGTGGCACCCGTGTCCGACGCCGAAGCGGACGAGTATTTCGCCACGCGTGCGCGCGGCAGCCAGATCGGCGCTTGGGCCTCCACACAGTCGCGTCCGCTCGCCGGCCGCTTCGAGCTCGAGCGGCGCGTGGCGGAATTCGGCGTCAAATTCGGGCTCGGAAAAGTGCCGCGCCCGCCGCATTGGTCGGGCTTCCGCATCACGCCGCAGACCATCGAGTTCTGGGCCGACCGCGCCTTCCGCCTGCACGAGCGCATCGTCTACCGCCCGGCGGCCGACGGCGCTTGGGCAACCGAGCGGCTGTTCCCGTGAACGGGAGCGCCGCCCCGCTGTCGCAAGAAGCGCGCGGGCGCTTGATGCGCCACGCGACCTACGCGTCGGTTGCGGTGGCGTGCGTGCTGATCGGCAGCAAGCTTGCGGCCTGGATCGTGACCGACTCGGTGTCGATCCTGTCGAGCCTCTTGGACTCGCTGCTCGATGCGGCGGCCTCGCTCGTCAACCTCGTGGCCGTGCGCCAAGCGCTCGTTCCGGCCGACGACGACCATCGCTTCGGCCACGGCAAGGCGGAAGCCGTCGCCGGGCTCGTGCAGTCGGCCTTCATCGCGGGCTCGGCCTTGCTGCTGTTCTCCGAAGCGCTGCATCGGCTGTGGGCGCCGGTCGCGATCGAGCAGGGCGAGATCGGCCTTGCCGTGACGGCCCTCTCGATGGCCCTCACCTTCGCGCTCGTTCAGTACCAGCGCCATGTCGTGGCGCGCACCGGCTCGGTCGCGATCGGGGCCGACCGCATGCACTACATGTCGGATTTTCTGCTCAATGGCGGCGTGGGTTTGTCGCTGCTCGCTTCGATGTGGTTCGGGATCGACCTCATCGATCCGCTGTGCGGCCTTGCCATCGGCGCCTTCATCCTGCGCGGCGCCTGGACGATCGGCGCGCAGTCGCTCGACCATCTCATGGACCGCGAACTGCCCGAGGCAACGCGCAATCGAATCCTTGCGATCGCGCGCGCGGTCCCGGACGTCAAAGACGCGCACGAGCTGCGCACGCGCGCCAACGGCTCGAGCATCCATGTGCAGATCCATCTCGAAATGGACGGCAGCCTCAGCCTGCTGCGCGCGCACGCCGCTGCCGATACGGTCGAAGCGGCGATCGAGGCGGCTTTCCCTGGGGCCGACGTGATCGCGCATATGGATCCCGACAACATCGTCGAACGGCATCGCCCGACGGCCGCGTGATGGACGACCAGGCCGCCACGCTGGCCTTTCTCGCCGATCCCGCCAGCTACGGCCAGCCATCCCTTGCGGTCAAACCTATCGACACGCATCTGTCCGCCGTGTTTCTGGCAGGCGATTTCGCCTACAAGCTCAAACGTGCGGTCAAGCTGCCCTTCGTCGATTTCTCGACGCTCGAAAAGCGGCATGCGGCGTGCCTGGCCGAGCTTGCCGCAAACCGCCGCACGGCGGCCGAGCTCTATCTCGGCGTCCGCGCGATCCGCAAAATCGGCGATCGGTTGGCGTTTGGCGAAGAGGGCGAGATTATCGACTGGGTCATCGTGATGCGCCGCTTTCCCGACGACGCTTTGTGGGATGCGCGCGCGGCTGCAGGCAGCATCGCAGCCGACGACGTGCGCGATCTTGCCGACGCGATCGCGGCGTTCCATGCGGCCGCCGAGACCACGCCCGCGCATGGCAGCGTCGCCGATCTCGACTGGACGCGGGCTGGAAACGCGGTCGATCTCGTGCGCTTTTTCGACGGCATCGCCTGCGATTCGCTCGACGCGAAGACGGCCGCACAGATCGCAGCCCACGCGGGCCTGATCGCCGCACGCGCGGCCGGCGGCTGTGTGCGGCGCTGCCACGGCGATCTGCATTTGCGCAACATCACCACGCTCGCCGGCAAGCCCGTGCCCTTCGACGCGATCGAGTTCGACGACCGCATTGCCTGCATCGACACGCTCTACGACATCGCTTTCCTGCTGGTCGATTGGCTGCGCGTCGGCCGCGCCGATTTTGCGGCGCGGACATTGTCGCGCTATCTGCAGCGGCGACCGGACGAGGCGGGGCTTGCCTTGCTGCCGCTGTTCATGAGCCTGCGCGCCGCCGTCAAAGCCAAGACGCGCGCGATGGCGGGCGCCCTGGAGGAGGCGCAGCGCTGCTTCGACATGGCAGCCCGCTTTCTAGCGCCGCCGCCGCCGCGGCTGATCGCCGTCGGCGGCCTGTCGGGCACGGGCAAGAGCGTGCTTGCCGCTGCCCTTGCGCCCTCGGTGGGGGCGGCACCGGGCGCGCTCGTGCTGCGCAGCGACGTCGAGCGCAAGCGCCTTGCCGGGCTGGCCCCCGAAGCGAAGCTGCCGCAATCGGCCTACACGAAAGAAGCAAGCACGGCCGTCTATGCCAGCCTGCATGCGCGCGCGCAGGCCGCGCTTGGCGCCGGTCATTCGGTGATCGTCGATGCGGTCTATGCCGATGCGGCCGAGCGCGCGGATGTGGCGGCGCTTGCCCCGCCGGGCGGATTCTGCGGCCTGTGGCTCGACTGCCCCGAGCCGATCCGCTTGGCGCGTGTCGGTGCCCGTGCCGGCGACGCGTCGGATGCCGATGCCGAAGTGGTGCGCTTCCAGTCGGGCCTGGATGCCCATGGCGGCGACTGGGGCATCGTCGACGCCAGCGGCCCGCCCGAGCGCACATTGGCGACGGCACTTTTGCGCCAAGTCAAATGAAAAACCGTGCGGAAGGCGTATCGTAGTACAGTAGTTCGAAAGACGAGGGAGAACGCAAATGCCCTACAAGCATCTCTTGGTGCCTCTGGCCGGCACCGCTTCGGATCTGCGCGCGCTCGAATGCGCGGCGGCCGTTGCGCGCAAATTCGCGGGCCATGTCGATGCGCTGCACGCGGCCGGCGATCCGCGCGACGCGATCCCGTTTGTCGGCGAGGGCGCTTCGGGTGCGCTCGTCGAGCAGATCGTGGTTGCCGCCGAAAAGGATCTGGCAAGGCGCAGTGCCGCCTCGCGCACGCATTTCGAGAGCTGGGCGAAGGACGCGGGCGTGTCGAGCGCTCTGGTCGAGCCGTCCGGTTCCGAAGAAGACTCGATCATGCATAACGGGCGCTTCAGCGACTTGATCGTGCTGCCGCGCCCGATCGAGGACGAAGCCATCGCGTCCACCGTGGCGTTCGAAACCGCCTTGCTCGAAACCGGGCGCCCGGTGCTGATCGCACCGCCCGCAGGCCCGACGGATCTGGGCAAGCCGATCGCGTTCGCGTGGAACGGCAGCCGCGAGGCCGCGCGCGCCCTGGGGGCGGGCCTGCCTTTCATGGCGGGGGCGGCCAAGATCGTCGCGATCGTCGCCGGCAAAAACGTCGCCGAAAACGACGCGAAGCCGCTCGAAGCCTACATGGCGCGCCAGGGCCTCAAGATCGAAATCGCGCGCGCCGACGTGCCGACCATCCAGGCAGGCCCTCACGTTCTGGCCGAGGCGCGCCGCCAGGGCTGCGGCCTGCTTGTGATGGGGGCCTACACGCACAGCCGCCTGCGCCAGCTCGTGTTCGGCGGCGTCACGCGCCACATTCTGCAGCATGCCGATTTGCCGGTGTTGATGGCGCACTAGGACCTGCGCAAAGCGACGAAGACGGCCACATCGAACGATGGAGGCGTAAAATGCTCGCTTGGATCGATTGCCTTGCGTTGTCCGACCTTACGGCCGACGAAATCCGCGCGATCGCGGACCATGAACGTCTGTCGCAGATCGCGGCCCTCGAACTCGGCAACTGGCTGGTCCAGATGCCGGACGGTTCGCGGCGCCTGAAGCGGGTCATTCTCGACGAGCTCGAAGCCGCGAGTGCGCGCGGCGATTTTGCGCGCGCGGCCGAACTGCGCGCCACGATCCGCCATTTCTGCGACACCCACCCCGAAAACGACGCCGCCAAGACAGGATGAACGCCCCATGCCGCTCAAGCATATCCAGCTCGAACTCGCGCGCACGAAAGAGTCGCCGGCCGGCGACGCGGCGTGCGGCTACGAATTTGCGGCCCCGCTCGATGCGCACGGAAATTTCGATGCGGACGGCTGGGCCGAACTGCGCCAGCTTTGCACCGTGCGCCGCTACTGGCGCGGTGCGGCGGACGAGCACGGCTTGCTCGTGCACGCGAACGCGCGCTGGTCGTTCTCCTATTCGCGCGGCGACAAGGACGACGAGCCGATCTTCAAGTTCGACCGCCATGCGTTTGTGCCGGGCGAATACGTGACGATCACCGAACATGACGGTGTCGCACGCCCGTTCCGCATCGTTTCCGTGCGCTAGCCTTCGGCGGGACGAGACGCTAACCTGTCGGCCATGACAGAGCCGCGCACGATCGTTCTGACCGGAGCCTCCAAAGGCATCGGCCACGCCACCGTCAAACGTTTTGCCGCCGAGGGTTGGCGGCTCATCACCTGTTCGCGCGAGGATGTGCCGGCCAATTGCCGGTTCGATCCCAATTGGACCGACCATATTCCGTGCGACCTTTCGAAGCCCGAAGATCGCCGCCGCTTCGTGAGCGAGGTCGCCGAAATCCTCGGCGACGGGCCTTTGCATGCGCTCGTGAACAATGCGGGCATCAGCCCCAAGACGACCTACAAAGAACGTCTCGGCGTGCTGCACGGCGAGATCGCGGGCTGGTACGGCGTGTTCGAGCTCAATTTTTTCGCGCCCCTCGAGTTGGCGCGCGGCTTTGCGGGCGCTTTGGCGCGCGCCAAGGGGGCCGTCGTCAACATCACCTCGATCGCGGGCCATCGCGCGCACCCGTTCGCCGGCTCGGCCTATTCGACGTCGAAGGCGGCTCTCTCGGGCCTCACGCGCGAGATGGCGGTCGAGTTCGCGCAGTTGGGCGTGCGCGTGAATGCGGTCGCCCCCGGCGAGATCGAAACCGAAATGATCTCGGCCGACTACGAGCCCTTGATCACGCGCATTCCGATGCACCGCATGGGCACGTCGGCCGAGGTTGCAGGGGTGATCTACCGCTTGTGCGACGCCGATTTCGGCTACGTGACGGGCAGCGAAATCTTCGTGACCGGCGGCCAGCAGCTGCTCTAGGCAGGCTGGCCGAAGCGGCTTTCAGTTGAGTCCGCCCGCAAAGCCGCGCGACAGCGCGCGATGCACGAAGCCGATCAGCGCCAGGATCGGTAGCGACGCCAGAACGCCGATCGCCGACAGCTGGCCCCATAGCGTTTCGTCCTCGTTGATGCGCGTGGCGACATAGGTCGGCAGCGTGAAATTCGCAGGCGATTGCAGGAAAAGGAACGCGAAGAGAAACTCGTTCCAGGCCGCGATCGCCACCAGCACGCCGGTTGCGACGAGCCCCGGCCCCAGGATCGGGATCACGATCTGGACGATCCGCCGCGCGAGACCGGCACCGTCGATGGCGGCCGCTTCTTCATAGACGAACGGCACGTCGCGAACGAAGCCCAGCAGCATCCAGAGTGCGAATGGCATCGCGTAGATCTGGTTGACGAGAACAAGCCCGGCCAGCGTGTCGAGCAGGCCGAGCGTGCGCAGTACCTGATAGAGCGGAACCGCGAGCACGATCGGCGGCGTGAGCTTCACGAGCAGCACGAAGGCAAGGAAGAGCGCGTCGAGGCGGTGCGGAAAGTCGAAGCGCGCGAGCGCGTAGGCGGCCGGCAGGGCGGCAGCCAGTGCCAGCGCCGTAGTGCCGAGCGTGACGGCGAGGCTGTTCAGCGCCAGGCGCCACACGCGCGAGTCTGCAAGCGCCTCGTAGTGCATCAGCGTGAATTCGCGCGGCAGCAATGCTGCCGACGCCGAAACATACTCGCCCGGCGGTTTGAGCGACGTCGCCAACGCCCAGACGAGCGGCAAGGCGAACAGGGCCGCAACCAGGAACGCCGATATCACGCGAACAAGCCCCGCAGGCCGGTCATTGTCCATCACCGCGCCTCCGACCGCAGCAACTGCACGGCGTATGCAGCGCCGAGCGTGCCCGCCACGAGGATCATCGCGACGGCAGCCGCACTCGCGAGCCCGATGTCGAAGAAGCGGAAGGCCAGGCGATGCACATGCATCGACAGGGTTTCGGTCGCGTTGCCAGGGCCCCCGCCGGTCATGGCGTAGACTTTGTCGAACAGCTTGAAGGAGTCGAGCGTGCGCATCAGCGCCGCCACGAACAGATAGGGCGTCAGTAGCGGCACGGTTATATCGCGGAAGCGCCGCCATGCGCCCGCACCGTCGATGCGCGCCGCCTCGTAGAGCTCGGGCGGGATCGAGCGCAAGCCCGCATAAAGGATCAGGAAGCAGAAGGGCGCGTTCTGCCAGACATCGGCGAGGGCGATCGACAGCAAGGCGATGTTCGGGTCAAACAGCCACGGCACGCCGTCGAGCCCAACGGCGCGCAGTGCGTTGTTCAGAAAGCCGACATCGTAGTGGAACCAGGCACGCCAGATCGCCGCGACGACGATCGTCGAGAGCACATAGGGTGCCAGGACCACCAGCGTCAGCGCGCGCCGAAACGCAAAAGCGCGGTCGAGCAGCAGGGCGAGACCCAGACCGACCAGCACTTCGGCGACCGTCGCGACGAGGGCGAAAAAAGCCGTGTTCCAGGCCGCCCGGCGGAAAGATCGCCCTTGCAAAAGTTCGGCGTAATTCTCCAGGCCGACGAACCTGGCACCTTCGAAGCCGTGGTCGCTCGCCGCAAACGAAAGCAAAAACACGCGCGCCAAAGGGTACATGGTCAGCAGCACAAAAAGCGCAGCCGCCGGCGCGAGCAGCACGAGCAGCAGCCAGGGGCGGTTTTGCGCGCGCATCCGACTTAATCGAGCGAAGCGATGCGAGGCCGGGCGGCGGTTTTGCCGCCGTCCGGCCCGCTTCTTGGATGCCTATCAGCGCGCGAGCGCGCGCTGGATTTCGCGGTTGGCTTCGGCGAGCGCTTCGCGTGGCTGCGTCTGGCCGACGAGCGCCATCTGCAGATGTTCGCCCAGGATCGCTTCGACGCGGTTCCATTGCGCGATGCGCGGGCGGGCGACCGCGTTCTCGAGTGCTTGAAGCTGTGCCGGATACCAGCGGAACTGGCGCACCAGATCGGTGTCGGCATAGAGGGCCGCCAAGGTGGGCGGGTTGCCTGTCTCGATCGCGATGCGCTTCTGGTTCTCCGGCGACACGACGAAGCGGATGAAGTCGAGCGCGCGCGCTGCGTTCGGGCTGTCGGCGGCGACGCCGAGCATCCAGGCGCCGAGCATGGGGGCAGGCCCCCGCGTCTGGCCCGGCGGCGAGACCAGATTGACGTTTCCGACCACGCGCGAACGCGACGCATCGTCGAGCGTGCCGGCCCATCCGGGCCAGAATTCGGCCGACATCGCGATGCGGCCCTGTTCCATGGCCTCGCGCACCTCGGTCGCGTTCCAGGTCTCGACGCCGCGCGGCGCGAGCGGGCGCAAGGCCAGGAACTGTTCGAGGGCCGCGAGGGCTGCGGGCGAATCGAGCGCGGCACGGCCTTGGGAATCGATGATTTCGCCGCCGTAAGCGCCCAGAATCGGCAGGAAGCCTGTGACGATCGGGTTGCCGCGGATGCCGCGGAACGCCACGCCGGCCACGCCGGGCTCGCGTTCCTGGATCGTGCGCGCGATCGTCGCGACTTCGGTCCAGCTGCGCGGCGGCTGCAGCCCGTGTTTGGCGAGCAGATCGCCGCGATAGGCGAACATCGCGACGTTGCCGACCATCGGGGCGGCAAAGCGCGGTCCGGTGCCGACCGGATTGCGCGACACGGCGTCGGCCGACTTCACGAACGTGCCCGGCACACCGCCCAAGCGGTCGAGGTCGGCGAGCCAGTTGTTGGCCATGAACTCGGGCGCCCAGATGTCGTCGAGCATCACCACGTCGAGGGCGCGCGCGCGTTCGCGGGCATTGAGGGCGATGCGCTCGTAGAGCGGGCCGCCGGGCAGCTCGAGCCGTTCGATGCGAACCGTAGGGTTGCGCTGCTGGTAGGCCTCGACCATGCGGGCGAGCGCCGTGCCGAACGCTGCGTCGCGCCCGGCAATGACCAGACGATCCTGGGCTTGGGCTTCGACGGCACCGACGGCCAATGCCGTGGCAACAGCGAGTGCTGCGATGGGTTTGCGCATAATTTTCTCCGTTTCGGCGCGTCCAGTCCAGGCGCGCATCCAAACGATTTGCCACGCGCGTGTTCTCGGCGGGTTGCGGAATTGTGATGTTTTTTGGAACGCCACGGGGCGCCGTGCCGGCGGCGGCTTGACCGCTGTCGGCAGGCAAGATAGCTATGTTATAGTATAACATGTTTTGGCGCGTCTGACGCCGAGGAGAAGTGCGATGAAGGGGATGGCGGTTGCGCCTCGGGCGGTCAGCTTGATGCCGTATGACGATTTCCTGGCAAACGGTCCCGACATCGAACTGCGCTGCCCTTCGGACTCGGCGCGCCACGCGGTTGCCGCGCTTCGTTTCAGCGCCGATCCATCGTTCGAAATTTCGGCGGATCGCGAAGACGTGCCGGCCGCACTTGCGCGCCACGTCGCAGACGCGGCACTTGCAGCGGATATGGCTGACATCGCGCACGCCTATGCGGCGCGCACGCGCGTGGCGCGCCTGAAACTCCGTTTTGCACGCATCGTCGGTCCGGGCTGCAAGTTTTTCCACGTCGATGTGGTCGAACTGCGGGCGATCGCGACCTATGCCGGCGGCGGCACGGAGTATGTCGAGGCCGGCGACGTCGACAGGGCGGCCTTGGGCAGCGGCGACAATCGGCGCATCGTTCCCGATCCAACGAAGGTGTGGCGCCTGCCGCTCTACGCGGTCGGGTATTTCCGCGGCGAAGCCGACCCTGCATCCGCGGGAACGGGACATGTGCACCGCTCGCCGCCGGCAAGCCCGCGTGTACCGCGCCTCGTCTTCGTCGTCGATCGCGCGCTTGACGCCGATGCCTGAAGTCTGCGAGCTTCGGAGCGTCGGTTTCCTTCGGGAATTGATAGGGAATGCAGTGAGGCGCGGTTCGCGTGCCGATTCTGCGGCTGCCCCCGCAACTGTGAGCGGCGAGCGGCGCGTCATCTCGCCACTGGGCAACCGGGAAGGCGACGCGTCCGCCCTGACCCGCAAGCCAGGAGACCTGCCGACGACTGTAGTCGCGTCGCGTACACGTCGGGCGGGGTGCCCCGATGGAGCCAAAAGGCCGTTCGGGAAACCGGACGCCGGGCGGCTTTGGTTCGCGGACGACGTGCTGCGTTGCCGCGAGGCCGACCGATGAGCGACTGTTCCGACGGCATTGTGCCGAGGCGCGTTTTCGACGCGCCGATTCTCGACATTTGTGTTCTGTGCCGTCCGTCCGACTGGAGCCAGTCTGAGGGTGCAAGGCCCGGCGCCATTCTGGCGCAAGCGGTCGATCGCGCCTTGGCCGCGCGCGCAATGCCGCGGGCGGTGCGCCGCAATGTGCGCTGCATCAGCCAGTGCAAGCGCCCTTGTGCGGTCGCATTCAGCGCACCGGGGCGCTTCACCTATCTGTTCGGCGATCTTGTGGCACTGCGCGACGCAGAAGCAATCGCCGACGCCTTCGCGCTTTACCTCGCCCGTCCCGACGGTTTCATGGAGCGCTTCGAGCGGCCGGAGGCCTTGCGAGCAGGCATCCTTGCGCGCGTGCCGCCGCCCGGCTGGTGCGGACCTTTGGTCGATACGTCCATGCACATCGAAGCCGAATTCGGAGGCGCAAAATGATCCGTCTGCTCTTTCTCGCTTTTCTTTCGTTCGTCGCCGCAGCGCCGGCACTGGCGCAGCGCCCCGTGGTCGTCGGCCAGACGTTCATCGCCGAATCGCTCGATCCGGCGCAGGGCAATGCCGGCTGGGCGCTGCAGTCGCATGGGCTGGCCGAAACGCTCTTCACCGTCGATCGCGAAGGCCGCGTCGTGCCGAACCTCGCGCGCAGCGTGGCGCGCGACGGCGACGGCTGGCGCATCGAACTGCGCGACGACGTAAAGTTCGGCGACGGCAGTCCGTTCGACGCTTCGGCCCTGCGCGACGCGTATCAGCGCTCGACGCGCGAAAATCCGCGCGCGCGCGCGCAGACCGGCCGCATCGAAGTCGAAGTTCTGAACGCCCACGCCGTACGCCTGCGCACAGAATTGCCGTTGGCGGCGGCAGAGAGCGTGCTGGCCGCGTTTCCGCTCGTCGTCTACCGCGTCGAGGGCGAAAGGTTCCATTTCACCGGCCCCTATCGTGCGGTCGAGTATCGGCGCGGCGAATTTCTGCGCCTCGAGCCCAATCCGCACTACCGCGTGTCGGCCCGGCGGCCGCCCGTCGTTGTGCGGCGCGTCGCCGATCCGCAGACTTTGGCGCTGGGCCTCGAAAGCGGCGAGATCGACATTGCGTTCAATCTTGCGGTCGAAACCCTGCCGCGGCTGGCGCGCCGCGCGGGCCTCAGCGTCAAATCGACGCCGGTCGCCTACCAGTACATGGCGTTTCTCAACACGGCGCGCGCCCCCTTCGACGATGTGCGCGTGCGCCGTGCAGTCGATCTGGCCGTCGATCGCGCCCAGCTGGTCGAGGCGGTGCGCGGCGGCGAAGTCGCCACCGGCATGTATCCGCGCTTCTTTCCGTTTGCGTCGCCCGACCGGCGTCCGACCGATCCGGCCGAGGCCGCGCGCCTGCTCGATGCGGCTGGCTGGCTTGCGGGCGCAAACGGCCAGCGTTTCAAGGACGGCCGTCCGCTCGAATTCGTACTTACCGCGTATCCCCAGCGCCCGGATTTTCTGACGCTCGGCCCGGTCTTGCGCGCCCAGCTCGAGCGGATCGGCTTTCGCGTGCGCCTAGAAACGAGCGAAGCGATCACGCCGCAGTTGCAGTCCAAGCGATTCGACATGGCGTTCTGGGCGATGCATGCGGCGCCGGGCGGCGACGGCGCCGATGTGCTCGAGCAGTATCTGCGCAGCCAGGGGCCCACGAATTTCACGGGGCTGGCCGACGCGGGTATCGACGCCGCCCTCGACCGGCTGCGCGCGATTGAGGCCGCACCTGCGCGAGCGGCGGCTTTGCGCACGGCCGAAACGCTGGTGTTCGCGCGAGCGCCCGTCGTCTACCTGATGACACCGGTCTGGCATGTCGGGCTGTCGGCGCGCGTCGCCGACTACGTGCCGTATCCTTCGGACTACTACATCGTGCGCGCCGATCTGCGCGCGCGCGACTGAGCGCCTTTGGGCCGCGTTCTGACGGAGGTTTCGCGCGCCGCCGCCCATCTGCTGGCTGCGTCCGTGCTCGCCTTCCTGATCGTGCGCGCCATGCCGGGCGATCCGGCCGTGCTGCTGCTGCTGGCGCAGGGCCAGGCGGCCGATCCTGCGACCGTGGCGGCTTTGCATGCGCAATGGGGCCTCGACCGCGATCTGCCGGGACAGTACGCGGCGTGGCTCGGCGATTTTCTGGTCGGCGACTGGCGCACGAGTTTCCGCACCGGCCGCCCGATCTTCGAAGAGTTCCGGGCGCGCCTACCGACGACGCTGACGGTCGGGCTTGGTGCATTTGCGCTTGCGCTCCTCGTCGTGCGCCCGCTGGCCGAGGCGGCGGCGGCACGTCCTGGTGGCTGGCCGGATCGGCTGCTCGACGCCGCCACGCTGGGCGCGCAGGCGGTACCCGGCTTCTGGATCGGCTGCATCGCGATCTGGCTGTTCGTCGTCGAATTCCGCGCGCTCGACCTGTTCGCGGGCGGGCCGCTGCGCTTTGCGCTGCCCATCGCCATCGTCGCTTTCGCGGTGCTCGGACCGTTGGCGCAAGTCTATCGCGCGGGTTTGCGCGAAGCCGCGCGCAGCGACTATGTGCGCGCCGCCCTTGCGCGCGGTGCGCCGCGCGCGCGCGTGGTCGCCCAGCAAGGGCGCCGCTACGCAGCACTCGGGCTGCTTTCGACGGCGGCTGCCGAGGCGGGCACCGTCGTTGGCGGCACGGCCGTCGTCGAAACCGTGTTCGGCCTGCCCGGCATCGGCCAGTTCGTCGTCGACAGCGTCGCGGTACGCGATTTTTTCGTGCTGCAGGCGTTTTTCATGGTCGCCGTCGCGTGGATGCTGCTGGCCTCGCTCGCGGCGCGTTTGGCGCGTCGGTTCGTCGCACCAGGCGGGTTTTGAGATGTCGCACCATTTGCCGTCGGGCGTGCGCCGGTCGCCGACCCTGCTGGCGAGCGTCGCGGCGCTCGCCGTCGTCGCCGCGCTCTGGCAGCCCTACGCGCCGGATGCGGTCGATCTGACGCTGCGCAATGTCGGCATGTCGTGGGCCCATCCGATGGGCACCGACCATTTGGGCCGCGACGTGCTATCGCGCATTCTGGTCGGGTTTGCGCGCACGCTGGCGGCGGTTGCGATCGTTGCGAGCGTGTGCGTCGGCATCGGCATGGCGGTGGGCATTCTCGCGTCCTCGCTGCATGGATTTGCGCGCGCCGCCCTGCTGCGGACGGCGGAGTTCGCGAGCGTGGTGCCGAGCCTCGTTGCCGCGATCGCGATCGTGGCGATGTTCGGCAACGGCACGCTCGTCGTCGGGCTCGCTCTGGCGGCGGGTGCTTGGGGGCCGCATGCGCTGCTGGCCTTCGGCCTTGCCGAACGCACGCGCGGCGAAACCTATGTTCGCGCCGCTGCGGCCCTTGGGGCGAGTTCTGCGCATGTGCTGTTTCGGCACGTCCTGCCGGCCATCGTCGATACCCAGCTTGCCTATCTCGGGGCCAAGATCGGGCGCGTCGTCATCGCCTATTCCGCACTGGCATTCCTCGGCCTGGGTGCGGACGCGTCGCGGCCCGATTGGGGTGCCATGCTGTTCGAGTATCGGCTCTCGATGTTCGACCAGCCGACCTTGATGCTGTGGCCGGGGCTTGCGATCGTTCTGCTGTGCGTGGCGTTGCGCGAAGGTATTGGCTGGGACAAGGATGCGCGCACGCGCGCGGCGCCGCACTAGATCTTCGCCAGATGGTCGCGATACCAGTCGCGCCAGCGCATGGCCTCGCCGATGTCGTGCGCGAGCCATTCGCCGAGCAGTCCGTCGGCGTTGCGCGCAGCGAGGTCTTGCAGCCGGGCGATTTCCATTTCGGCCATTTCGACGAGCTGTTCGACCTGGGCGGCGCGATCTTCCTCGGGCAACAGGTCGAGAAAGCGCATTTTGAGCGCCACGACCATTTTCGAAAGATCGGTCATCGGCGCACGCACGGGGCTGCGCAGCATGTCGCACAGTTTTTCGCGGCCCTTGTCGGTCAGCGCCAGCACCGTGTCGGCCGACAGGCTCTGGCCGGGGCCCGCGCGTTTGCCGCGCGGCTCGACAAGGTCTTCGTAGCGCAGCTGCTCGATCGACAGGCCCAGAACGTCGAGCGACGGGCCCATAAGCCGCGAGACGAAGCCGCGCACGGCCGCCGAGAGGGCGCCCAAGCTCATTTCCGCGCGCGCCAATTCGCCCAAGGCGGTCAAGCGCACGGCCTCGGTCGGGATCAGCGATTGGTCGCGAAAGCGCGGCATGGGAAGACCCGTTACGCGTAGTCCTTGATGCGGTCAAGCGGGAAGCGTGCCACCTCGGCCAGCAGCGCCGCAAGCTTGCGTGCGGCATGGTCGACGACTTTTGCCCCGCGCCCCGCATCGGCGTCGGTTGCGTCGCCCACGGCCCCGGACGGGTGCAGATCCTGGCTCTGCCAGGCCAGCGCACTCGAGCCCGTGTAGGTCAGCAGCTTGAAATGTTCGGCGAGATCGAGCTGGCCCGGCTTGAAATTCGCGATCTTGTCGGTGCGCACCGTGTGCGGGGCAAGATGCATCATCATCGACGTCTCCACGCCGCCCGCATGGATGCCGAATTTCATTTCCTGCGTCGGCCACAGGCCCTCGGGCATGCCGTAGGCCCACCACGACGCCGCGACCGCCGCCATTTTGAGGCGCACGCGCAGATCGCGCGCGACGACGTCCATGATCTGCGGCTGGCCGCCGTGGCTGTTGAACATCACGAATTTGCGAATGCCCGCCCGGTGCACGCATTCGCCGATCTCGGTCCAGATGCGGATCAGCGTCTCGGCCGAAAAGGACAAAGTGCCCGGAAACGCCAGATGCTCGTTCGATTTGCCGATGTCGGTCTGCGGCAGGATCAGCACTTTGAGATCGGGTGCGAAATGCGCGGTCGCGGCTTCGACGATGCCGCGATTGAGCGTGGCGTCGACCGCCACGGGCAGATGCGGCCCGTGCTGCTCGACGGCCGCCACCGGCAGCAAGGCCACCGTTTTCGCGGGATCGAGGCCGCGAAAATCCTCGGTCGTCATGTCGAGCCACCACCGCCATGCCTGCGCCATCTGCCGCCGCTCCCTGTTTTTTGACGTCGGGCGTTATATAGTCGCTTCCCCGCATCGACGCCAGGGAGTGCAAGCGACATGGACCGATTGACGCCGCCCGAACTTGCCGCCCCGCTGGCGCGCTACGTGCACGGCATTGCCGTCGACATGCCGGGACGCCTGCTGTTCAGCTCGGGCCAGCTTGCGATCGCCAAGGACGGCACGGTGCCGGCGGGCATCGACGCGCAGTGCGACCTCATCTTCGCCAATCTCGACGCGATCCTCAAAGACGCCGGCATGAATCGGTCGAACGTGGTGCGCGTGAACGCCTTCGTGCTCGACCGCGGCGATTTCAAGCCCTACATGGCGGCGCGCGACCGCTGGTTCGAAGGCTATCCGCCGCCGGCCTCGACGCTGATGATGGTGGGTGGCTTCACGCGGCCCGAATTCAAGGTCGAGATCGAGATCGTCGCGGCGCGCGAGGGCGCTTAGCCCCGCGAACGCCGCTCAGATCGAGGCGTTGGCCTGGCTCGAGAGCGAGGCGTCCATGCGCTTCAGCATGTCTTCGATCTGTTCGAAGCGCAGGCGGTTCTGGATCGCTTCGCGCATGAAGCGTTCGTGGATGTTGCAGGTGTGCAGGACCGCCATCGAGCAGTAGCCGAGCACCCAGTAGCGGCGGTAGACCCCCGCGAGGAAGTTGCGGAAGGGCTTGGCGTCGCCGCCATGCAGGAATTGGCCGTGGCATTCGGTGTATTCGGCGAAGATGCCGTTCACGTTCGAAATCAGGTTGCGCAGTTTCTTCACGACCGCCTGGCGGAACATGTCCTGCTGGTCTTTGTAGTGCTTGAATTCGCGGATATCGAGCGGCGTGGCGTCGTTCGAGGTGAGCCAGCGCAGCACGCCAGCAACCTGGTGCAGGTTGCGCGTGAAAGTGTGCTCGTAGAACGTGACGCCCTTCCAGCCTTCGAAGATCAGCGTCGCCTGGTCGCCCGAAATGCCGAAGGCCGACACGAAAAGTTTGGCCTCCGGCATCGACGGGTCCCACAAAGCCTGCAGGAAGCGCTGCGAGCGTTCGTTGACGTCGGCGACGTCCTTGAGGCCGAGGGCGCGCGCCACGATCGGATTGACCTTGCTCGCGATGAGGGACTTGATGCTCTCTTCTTCCGATTCCGAGATCGCAAAATAGGCGGGATGGATGTCCGCACTGTATTTGAGCAGGGCGCTTTTGAGCAGGAACGGATCGAGCGACGGAACCGAGTCGATGAGGCGCAGAATGGCGACGTCGCGCTCGAAGGCTTCGCTCTTGGTTTCGAAATCGATGCCGACATGGTCTTTGAGCAGCCGCTCGAACTCGCGCTGGCGCAGATAGATGCCGTAGCCGCCCGCTCCGATCTGTTCGGAATCGTAAGGCACGTAGATCGCGGTTTCGATGGGCCGCTCGGGGACGGGCGGAGCCGGCGGCTCGGCTTGCGCCGGTGCCGCCGCCGATTTGGGCGCAACGGGCTTTGCCGCACTCGGCGGCGGGGCCGCCGGCTGGTCGGCAATCTGCTGTTCGAAGTTGGGATACTTGAAGATGACGGTGCGGTTGAGGCTCTCCTGGCGGAACATGTGCCGGTCGCTCGCAAGCGACGTCAGCCGAATGAGATTGAGCGCCACCGACGAACCGCCATGGGCGATCTGGTCGAGAATCGGCGACAACGATTTTTTCTTGCGCGGCTCGTTCACGTGTAAGGCGGCCTTGTGGCTGGGATTGCAATCCGACCCTATTGGACTCGCCTGATTCGCGCAACCGCACGCAGCCGCGCTTACACGAGCCCGCCGTCGACGATGAAATTCTGGCCCGTGCAGCCGTCGGAATCGTCGGCGGCAAGCCACAAGGCCAGACGCGCGCAATGCTGCGGACCCAAGCGGAATTTGAGCGACTGCAGATCGAGAAAGCGCGCATCTTCCTCGGGATTGCGCCACAGCGCGGTCTGTCGCTCGGTCACGATGGCGCCGGGTACAAGGCAATTGACGCGGATATTGCCCGGCCCCAATTCGCGCGCAAGGCTGCGCGTCATGCCGTTGATCGCCGACTTGGACGTGGCGTAGCCGATGAAGATGTCGCGCGACCGCATCCACGACACCGACCCCATATTCACGATCGAGCCGCCGCCCGCTTCGCGCATCGCGGGTGCGGCCGCCTGGATGGCGAAAAACTGGTGCTTCAGATTGACCGCAAGGCACTTCTCCCAATAGTCGGGGGTCACGTCGTCGATCTTGTGGCGGTCGTCGCGCGCAGCGTTGTTCACGAGCACGCGCAGCGGCCCCACCTCTTTGCCGGCGGCCGCGATGGCGTGCTGGTAGGAAGCCGTGTCGGTCACGTCGCAGCGCTGGAAAAACGGTTTGGGATGGCCTGCCGCGGCGATCTTCTCGACCAAGGCCGTCGACGCCGCGTCGGCAAGATCGACGAAGGCGACATGCGCCCCTTGGGCGGCGAAATGCTCGACGAAACTCGCCCCGATCCCGGAGCCGCCGCCCGACACGAAAACGCCGCGCCCCTTGAGGCTTGGATAGACCGCGTATCCGGACATGCCGTTCCCCCCGTTTTTGCGCTAGACTTGGGTTTCGTCCCAATCGTCTCTGGAATCGGATCGTGCCGCAAACTTCTTCCGCCGTCATCTCGGGCCTTTTGACCTTGCGCGCCGGCGCCACCTCTCTCGACATCACCCCCGAAATCGGCGGCGCCCTTGCAGGCCTCCGTCTCGACTGGCCTGGCCCTTCCTCGCCCGCCGGGATCGAGCCCTTGCGCCGCATGCCGGACGCAGCCTTGGCCGCGCGCGACGTGCGCCAGTCGGGTTCGTTTGCGCTGCTGCCCTATTCGAACCGCATGCGCGAATGCACGCTGCATTTCGCCGGCAAGCGCTATCGCCTGGCGCCCAATTTCGGCAGCCATCCGCATTCGATCCACGGCATTGGCTGGCAGCGCGCCTGGGACGTCGAATCGTCCGACGGCGCGAACGCGACGCTGCGGCTTGTCCACGCCGCGACCGGCAACCAAGTTGTCGAATGGCCGTTTGCGTTCGAAGCGCGCCAGAACTTCGCCGTGTTCGACGGCGGCTTTTCGCAGACGCTCGAGATGGTCAATACCGGGGCCGGTCCGATGCCGGCCGGGATCGGGCTGCACCCGTGTTTTCCGCGTGCGGCCGGCACACGCGTGACGGCGGCGACGGCGGGCGTGTGGCGCAACGACGACGCGATGATGCCGATCTCGCTCGACGCCGTGCCGCCCGCCTGGAACATGGCCGAGGGCAAGCT
>JAIXXA010000161.1 GCA_027490975.1 Rhodospirillaceae bacterium | reverse complement strand
GGTGCAGGGGCTGGAGGAGGCGGCCGGCAAGGCCGGCGACACGCGCTCGGCCGTGATCGAGATCGGCCCGGCGGCGCAGACCGCCGCGCAGCAGATGCAGTCCAGTTTCAACGCATCGATCGCCACGATGATCGGTGAGGTGGATCGGCTGCAGCAGAAACTCAATTCGCTCCGCGCGCCCTCGCTCTCGTTCGGCGGGGGCGGCGGCCTCAACACCGGCCGCGTGCTGCCCGAGGTCCAGTGATGTTCGATGTCAGCCGGCTTCGCCCGGCCTCATTCAACGGGCGGCCGTTCTGGGTCGAGACAAGCGAGACGGAGGCCGGACATCGCGTCGCCACCACGGGCCTGCCGGGCGGCGCGCATGTCAACGAGAGCTTCGGCCCCGCCGCGCGCAAGTACATCATCGAGGCATATGTCATCGGTGCCGGCTACGAGGCCCGCGCCGAGGCGCTGATCGAGGCGGCCGAGAGCGCCCATGCCGGGTTGTTGATCCTCCCGGATCAGCCGCCGGCGCGCGTGCGGCTCACCAAGGCCGTCCGCAAATTCGAGCGCGAAAAGCTCGGCCGCGCCGTCGTCACGCTGGAGGCGGTGATCGAGCCGGACATGGCGGCGGGCCTCACGGTCTGGCAGCTGTTCGCGTCGCTCATCGCCGCCATCGATGCCGTGCCGGCCGCCGCCGGCGGATATCTCGCCGCCGCGTTCCCGACGATCGCGGTCTCGGTCGGCATCGGCAATGCGGCCGTCGCGCCTGTCGTCCGGCTGCATGCGCTGGCCGGGCAGGGCCAGCCCGAGCCGGCGACTCCGCTGCCAGGCGAGCAGGAGGCCGCGCTTGAGATGGCCGCCGCCTCGGCCGCCTCCGTCACTGTCGATCCTGCGGCCTATGGCGCTGCGCTGATGGCGGGTGCGGGCGCTGTCGGCGCCGGCTCCTCTCCCGTCGCGCTGTCCGGGCTCATCGCCGCGCTCGGCCCGCCGGACCCGGTTGCGGCCATCCCGACGATGATGGACGAGCGTCTGGTCGAGGTGCGCCTCGCGCTGGTTGCGCTCTCGACTGTCGCCGATGCCGTCGCGCTGCTGGCCGCCGAGGCCCGCCGCGTGCCGCGCGACCGGCAGGAGGATGTCGAGGCCCGTGCCGTGGCTGCTGCTGTCGTCGGGACGGCGCTGGGCCGGATCGGCCGGCAGGGAGGGGCGCTGGCGGAGTCCCTCTCGGCGGCATTCGAGTCCTACAGCGCGCTGGTGACAGTGCGCTCCTCCGATATCGCGCCGGTCGTTTCGGTTTCGGTCGGCCGCCCGCTGCCGGCGCAGGTGCTGGCACATCGTCTCTACGGGACGCCGGCGCGCGCCGACGAGCTGGTGCGCCGGGCCGCTGCCGCGCATCCGGGCTTCATGCCGCGCCGGTTCACGGCGCTGAGCGCCTGACATGCCGTTCGAGATCGTGACGTTGACAGTCGGCGGGCTGGCGCTGCGGCCGCAGACGATCAGCATCACCGCCTCGATGGAGGAGGCGGCGCGCTCCTTCGACGCCAAGCTCAAGGACGGCCGGTTCACGCGCGCCCAGCTGCTCGATCTGCTCGCCGGCTCGCCGGCAGTGACGATCCGCGCGGCCGCCTCGGACGGCATCGCGACCGTGCCCGGCCCGATGGGCGGTGACCTGATGCTGACCGGTCATGTCGAGAAGCGGCAGGCGCGGCTGGCGTCCGACGAGGGCGAGATTTCCGCCTCGGGCCGCTCGAAAACCGCCGACGCCGTCGATGGCTCGCACGAGCACACAACCGGCGAATTCAAGGACAAGGACGCGAAGGCCATCCTCTCCGAGCTGGTCCAGCCGATGCGGCTGGAGGTGGAGAGCGATGTCGAGCACAAGCCGCGCAAGATCGTGCGGGCGCGGCCGGGCGAGACGCCGTTCAAGGTGGCGGAGCGGCTGGCGCGCGCCGAAGGGTTTTCGATCACCGACACGCCCGAGGGCAAGGTGAAGCTGGCGAAGGCCAGCACGCGCCGCCACGCCGGCGGCATCCAGCCCGGCGGCACATCGCCGGCCTGCATCGATCTCAGCGCGACGCATGATGACAGCAAGCGCGCGAGCGAGGTGAAGGTGAAGGCGCAGGCGCCCGACGGCTACGCGCCGACCGCGCTGGAAATCGAGGAATCCGCGACCGATCCGGCAATCACGCGCCGGCGGCTTCGCGTCATCACCCCGCCCGAGGCGGTGACCCGCGAGGAAGCTCGCAAGCGCGCGAAGTGGCACCGCGACCGGGCGGCCGGCAAGGGCGTCACGGCGTCCGCGACCGTGATCGGCTGGCGCGATGCGGCCGGGCAGATCTGGACGCCGGGCTGGCTGATTGCCGTCGAGGTGCCGGATGTGGGGCTGGCGCAGGACATGATGATCGAGAGCGTGACCTTTTCGCAGAGCGGCGGCGATGATGGCCGCCACACCCTGGCCGAATTGTCGCTCGTCGATCCGCGAGCCTATGGCGGCAAGGGCGGCAAAGCGGCCCAGAGCGGCAAGGGGTGGGGCCTCGACAAGACCGGCGGGGATGATTCCTGATGTTCGCCGGGGCCTCGCAGATCACGCGCGGCAAGGTCGCGTCGACCGATGACGGCGGCGAGCATCAGCGGCTGACTCTGACCGGCTATGCCGGCGAGCGGTTCAGCGAGGTGGTGCGCGCCCAGCCGCACGGGTTCTCGTCGCATCCGCCGGCCGATGCCGTCGGCTACATGCTGCGGCTCGGCGAGAGCGATCGCGTGATGGCGCTGGGGTTCGAGACGCCGAACCGCCCGCGCTCGATCCCGGCCGGCACGGCCGTGCTCTACGATTCGAGCGGCAACGTGGTGTTCGCCAAGGGCAGCGAGGGCGTCCGCGTCCGCGCCGAGGCGGGCGGGGTGCTGATCGAGACGCCGCAGACCTCGGTCCGGATCGAGCCGGGCTCCGGCAACATCGAGATCACACGCGGCGGCATGAAGATCCTGATGAGCGGCTCGCGCATCGATCTCGGCGGGCCCGGAGGCTCGGCGGTGCAGACGGTCTCCGGCCCGTCATCCGTCGTGTTCGCGAGGCTTGCCTGATGACCTATGCCATCGAGATCACCGCCGACCCGCAAGCGCCGGTGCTGGATTTCTGGGCCACGATCTGGCCCGACGCCGCGGCCAACGGGGCCGAGCCTCTCGGTGACTGGCGGCTGGAGCCAGCCCCGCAGCGCGGCAATGCCGGCGGGCTCGATGCCTCCGACCAACTCGCCTCTGCGGTGTTTCTGTCGCTGTTCACGGACCGCCGCGCCCCGGAGGGCTGGCGGCCGGAGGTGGCGGATCGGCGCGGCTGGTGGGGCGATCATCTCACCTTGCCGGGCGATGCCGCCGACCAGGATGGCTCCTGGCTCTGGCTGCTGCGGAACGAGATTGCCTCGCCGGAAACGGCCAATCTCGCCCGCATCTATGCCGAGGAGGCGCTGGCCTGGCTGGTGGCGGATCGCGTCGCCTCGGCGGTCATCGTCACGACCGGGCTGATCGAGGCCCCGCGGCGCGGCATCTGGATGCTGGTGCAGCTGCGCGGCCGCGATGGCGCGCTGATCTACGACCGCCGCTTCGCGCGGCTCTGGCAGGATATCTGAGCTCATGGCCTGGACGACACCGACGCAGGAGACGCTGCTGGCGCAGATCGTCGCGGGGTTCCGCGCCGAACTGCCGGGCGCGGATGGCGCGCTGCGCCGCAACAATCTGCGCCCGCTCGCCAAGATCCTCGCCGGCGGGCTGTTCAACATTCATCGCTTCGCCGCCTGGGCGGCGGATCAGGCTTTCGTGCACCGCTGCGATGCGGTGTTTCTCGACCGGCACGGCGCGCAGATGAAGCCGCCCGTTCCGCGCAAGGCGGCCTCGCGTGCGCAGGGTTTCGTGACGGTGACGGCCACGACCGCGCTGACGATCGCGACGGGTGCTGTGCTCTCTCGCGCCGATGGCGCGCGCTACACGGTGACGGCCGGTCTCGTGCTGGCTGGTGCGGGCACGGCGTTCGTCGCCGTCGAGGCGCAGGCGGCGGGGCTCGCCGGAAATACCGATGGCGGCGTGCCGCTTTCGGCCTCATCCGGCGTCACCGGATCGGCGACATTCGAGGTTTCGGCGCAGGGGCTGGGCGGCGGGGCCGAGACCGAGAGCGACGCGGCCTATCGGGCGCGGCTGCTGTTCGCCCGCGCGTTTCCGGAGCATGCCGGCGCGCCTCCCGATTGGGTGCGCTACACGCTGGCGGTGCCGGGCGTCATCAACTGCTACATCGACCCGCTGGCGGCGGGACGCGGCACGGTTGTCGTCTATCCGATGTTCGCCGACCGGGCGAATGGCATCGGCTACGAGACCGACCGCGCCATCGTGCAGGCTGCGCTCGATCTCGCCCGCCCGGGGGCCGGCCTGCCGGTCGTGCGCCTGCCGCAGGCGGTGCCGGTCAACGTCACAATCTCCGGCCTCTCGCCTTCGACGCCCGAGGTGCGGCTCGCCATCCAGCAGGCGCTGGCCGACATGTTCGCCTATAACGGCCGTGTGGCCGGTCTCTCCGGCGCGCATCCCTCGATGACGTTCCTCGCCACGCCTGCGACGTTCTCGCGAAGCTGGATCTGGCAGGCGGTGGCCAATGCCACGGGCGAGGAGCGGCACCGCGTCACGCTACCGGCCGCCGATATTCCGCTCGCCGAGGGGCAGATCGCCACGCTCGGCACGCTCTACTTCGACCCCTCGCCATGACGCTGATCTGTCCGACCGATGCCGAGAGCGCCGCCGCGCTCGCCGCGCTGCGCCCGCGTGGCGATGCCTGGCGGCATGGCGGCCATGATGCGCTGGGCGGCTCCGTCATGGGGCGCGTGTTCGCGGCGCTCGGCCGCGCGACAGGCGCCATGGAGCGGCGGATCTGCGCGCTGGTCGAGGAGTTTTTCTGCGCGACCGCCAGCGAGACGCTGGACTGGTGGCGGATCGACTACGGCATGCCCGATCCGTGCGATCCGTTCGCCGATATCTGCGACAAGGTGCAGGCGCTGGGCGACTCGACAACCGCCTATGCCGTGGCCGTCGCGCAGCGACGCGGCTGGCTGGTGATGATCTCCGAGGAGTGGACCCGCCGGGCCGAGACATCCCGCGCCGGCATGATGCGCGCCGGGGCCTCGCGGCTCGGGGCCGCGACCGGGGTGACATGGGCCGTCCGGATCAGCCTGTCGGCCTCGCCGTCCTATCGCCCGCCGGCGCGTCGGTTTCCCCGTGCCGGCCGGCTGCGCGCCTCGCAGGCTCTGGCCTGCGGGCCGGACACCTGGCCGATCGAATGCGTGCTGCGCCGCATCGCGCCGGCGCACGCCAACATCACATTCACGCTCACGCTCACGCCATGAGGTTTTCCAATGCCTGATCTGCTCGGCCCCAGCGCATTCGCCTGCGATCTGCCCGCCGTGGTGCGCCCGCCTCACTCGCCGTCGAATCTCGGCTCCGATACGTGGTTCGGAAACTGCTCGAATCCGGCGACCGAGGATGGCACCGAGGTCTCGGCCGAGATTCTCAACGCATTTCTGGCGCAGACGCGGGCCGCGATCCGCGCCGGCGGCGTTACCGAGAACAATGCCGACGACAACATGCTCATGCGGGCGATCCGCTCGCAGCGCAGCAATTTTCTGACGGCCGGCGGCACCGGCAACGCCATCACGCTGGCGCCTGCGCCGTTCTTCGCGTCGCTGGCCGATCTGGTCGGCGT
The DNA here is from genome assembly GCA_027490975.1 of Rhodospirillaceae bacterium. GTDB lineage: Bacteria > Pseudomonadota > Alphaproteobacteria > CACIAM-22H2 > CACIAM-22H2 > Tagaea. Next base: position 4,386 of record JAIXXA010000161.1, on the reverse strand, counting down.
GCCGCTGACATTCGTCTCGACCGCCGCCAACACCGGCGCGGTGACGCTGTCCGTCAACGGCATGCTGGCCCAGCCGGTGACCTGGCCGGATGGCACGGCACTCGAGGCGGGCGATATCGCCAGCGCCGGCAACACCGTCTCGGTCCGGTATGATGGCGGGGCGTTCCGCCTGACACTGAGCCCGTCACCGTCGCGCATCCGCACGCTTGCCCTGCATCCGTCGGTCCTGGCTGTGCTGGATTCGCGCTACACCGTGGCCGGGCCGCTGGTGGCGTCGATGGTGTTCGATGTCGCCGGTTCGACCTGGGGCGGCACGCAGGTGGCGCAGGGGACGCCGGGCGGCGGTACATGGAATCCGACGACGGCGACGTTCACCTTCACGACGGCCCGCCCGAACACCTCCTACTTCATCGAGGGGAGCTGTTTCGCCTCGCGTTACATCGAGAACGGCACCACGAATGAGCACGTCCCGGTCGTTGAGCCCATCGAGACCGGCGACATCGTGACGAAAACCACGACCAGCTTCACGATGCTGCAGCCGGTCATGACATCGACCAGCATCGGCAATCCACGCCGGCTGCGTCGCTACTTCTTCCTGCGCGTTTACGGCTACTGAGGATCGCTCCCATGAACTGGATCACCCGACTGGACCGGCATGGCCGCGTCCCGCGCATCTCGCTCGACCTGTTTGCCGGCCGTCCGGCCGATGATGGCGAGCAGCCCGGCGAGGGCGAGGTGCTGATCGCCCTCCCGGAGCAGCCGCTGCCGCCCGGCATGGCGCTCGTCGTCAGCGACGGCGAGACTGATGTGGTCGAGGATCATATCGGCGAGATCCACTACAGCGCCGCGACCGGCGCGCGCGTCGAGATCGATGCGCTCGGGCCGCTGCCTGCGGGGCTGGTCGCCGCGCCGCCGCCGCCCGCCTCGTCGCAGGCGAGCGTGACCCATGTCGACGGCCAGTGGCGGGTCACCGAGCCGCTGCCGCCGCTGCGTGAGGCCGCGCTGGCCGAGGTCATCGGCCTTGCAAACCAGATCACCAGGCGCGTGACGAGGCAATATCCGGCCGCCGAGGTGACGAGCTGGCCGACACAGGAGGCCGAGGCCCGCGCCGTGCTGGCCGGTGGCAACGCCTCCGCCGCTCCGCTGCTGGCTGCGCTGGCTGCCGGGGCGAGCGTGACGGTCCAGGCCTATGCGCAGACCGTCATCGCCAAGGCCAATGCCTATCGCGCCATTCTCGTGGCGGTGAAGGGGCTGCGCGATGCGGCGCAGACCGGGCTCGACGAGGCCGACACGCCGGAAGAGATCGCCGCCGTCCTCGATGCGGCGCGCGTCGAGGCCGAGGCCGCCATGACCCGGTTCGGGCTCCGGTCCTGACCGGGGCCTGATCGCGCGCGTCACTCATCGGGGCCATGCCAATGCCAATGCACCGCGACGTCGAGGCCTGGAAGGGCAACCCGCTCTCGCTTCAGCTCCGGTTCGTCGACGACTCCGGCGCGCCGCTGGATCTGACGAGCCGCAATCTGCACTTCTATGCGACCTGGACAGGCGGGCAGATGTCAAAGCCCTCCGGCTCATGGGTGCTGGCCAACCAGTCCCAGATTGCGACGCGCGGGATTGCCACGCTGGCATTCGACAAGGCCGAGATCGCGCTGCTGCCGACAGGCAAGTCGGCCCGTTACGAGGTCGAGCTCGACGACCAGACGCGCCTGTATGGCCACATCGTCACCAGCCAATGGGCGACGAACAACGTCTGATTCCGGGCGTCCAGATCACCGTCACCCCTGGCGTCTCTCTCGACTGAAAGGACCAATCTCATGCCGTCACTGAATTACAACAGCGCCATCCGCGACATCGCCACCGGCGCGATCGATTTCGACACCGACACCTTCTGGGTGATGCTCGTCACCTCGGGCTATTCCGAGAACAAGGACACGCATACCAAGCGGTCCGACATCACCAACGAGGTGAGCGGCGCCGGCTACACGGCCGGCGGGCAGGCGGTGACCGTTACCGTCAATGCCATCGACACCGTCAATGATCGCGTCGATGTGACGCTCGGCGGCGCGACCTGGCCGTCCTCGACCATCACCGCGCGCAAGGCCGTCTATTACAAGCGCCGCGGCGGTGCGGCGACGGCCGACGAGCTGATCGCGGTCAACGATTTCGGCGCGGATGTCGTCTCGTCGTCGGGCACCTTCACGCTCAACGCCTCGACCTTCCGCATCCAGAATTGAGGCTGGCCGATGTCATTCCTGCTCGATCTCTGCCAGTTCACAACGGCGACGACCGGCACGGGCGCGATCACGGTCGGCTCGGCTGTGTCGCCGTATCGCACGCCGGCGGCTGCCGGGGCGGTGGACGGGCAGGAATACACGTATTTCATCATCGACGGCGCGGATTTCGAGCGCGGCACCGGCGTCTATGCCAGTGCCGGGGCAACGCTCACGCGCTCGCTGGGCGAGTCATCGACCGGCTCGCTGCTTAACCTGTCGGGATCGGCGACAGTCACGATCACGCCCAGCGCGGAGGATCTCAATCTCGATGATGCCTTCCGGCGCTTGTCGATCTTCGGTTCGCCTGTCATCTCCGGATTGACCGGCGGCGTCATCACGACCGACGCGAATGGCGCTGCGACGGTCAACAACAACATTACGCTCACGAATGACGCCTTTCTGCGGGATCTGACGCTCGGGGCGTCCGGCATCATCAATACGGTCGGCTATCGCATCTTCGTCTCTGGCGTTCTGGACCTGACGGCGGCGGCTTCCAATGCGATCAGGTGGAATCCTGGCGCGGGCGGCAATTCAGGTTCGCAGTTGGGCGGCTCGGCCGGGGGGGCGCTTTCAGCTCAGACTTTGGGTGGAAGCGGTGCAGGCACATCAGGGGCGGCGGCGACCACGACTGCGGGCGCGGTCGCAACAACTAATGCTGTTGCTGTCCAGCAGATCGGGGGGAGCCCACAGAACAACTCCGGTGGCGGCGGCAGCGGCGCGTCTGGTGCAGGCGGTGCCGCTTCGACAAACTCAAACCTGGGCACGTCCCAGCGATCCTACCCGCTGTGCGTCGTGACTGAGCTTCTGCGTGGTGCTTCGCAGTTGCAGGGCGGGGGCGGGGGGCGTGGCGGCTCATCCGGTGGCAATGACGGGACGGCAACATCCGGCGGTGGCGGTGGGGGCGGTAGTGGTGGCGGCATTGTTGCCATTTTTGCCCGCCAGATCGTTCTGGGCAGCAATACAAATCCCGGCATCCTCCGCGCCCTTGGCGGCAATGGCGGCAATGGCAATTCCGCGACGTCTGGAAACCGTGGCGGCGGCGGTGGCGGCAGCGGCGGCGGCGGCGGCGCTATCTATCTCGTCACAGAGCGCATTACCGGCGGTGCCGGGCTCGCCTGGGTCTGGGCTGATGGCGGGAATGGGGGCAATGGGGGCACCGGTTTCGGCACCGGCACGGCCGGCACTGGCGGCGGCGGAGCGGAGGGCGGCGTGATTATCGCCCATATTCTCTCAACCGGACGGATGGTGCGCGTTATGGGCGCCAACGGCGGCACAGCCTCCGGCACCACGGGCGGCACAGGAGGGCAGTGCAGATGGACGCTGTGACACCACGCCTCGCCATCGTGCAGGGCGGGCTCGTCATCCAGATCGCGGAGTCCTATCCCGAGGGCTGGTCGCCGTCCGAAGGTGTGGCCATCGCCTGCGGGCCTCATCCGCAGCCGGGCTGGCTGTATGATGGCGAGGCCTTCACCGCCCCGCCGCCGCCGGTTCCCGAAAGCGTGACACCGCTGCAGGCCCGCCGCGCGCTGCGGCAGGCCGGCATGCTGGCTGGCCTGCGCCAGTTCCTCGCCGCCTCGCCCGAGGAGGTGCAGGAGGCATGGGATTACGCGATCGAAGTGCGCCGCGACGATCCGATGCTGGCCGGGATGGCCAAAGCCTTCGGCATCGATGAAGAGGCGCTTGACGACCTGTTCCGGCTCGCGGCGACGTTCTGATGGGCCCGCTCGGCTCAGCCCCGCTAGGCGCGCTGCCGCTTGGTGGTCAGCAGGCCTCCGGCAGCGGCGCAACCGCTGCCGGCGTCACGCTCACCGCCAGCGCCAGCCTCATCGCCGGCGCGGCCTCGGGCGTCCGTAACGGCACCGCCGCGGGCGTCACGCTCACCGCCACCGCCTCGCTGATCGCTGGCGCGGCGACCGGCCAGCGCAACGGCACGGCCGCGGGCGTCACGCTCACCGCCAGCGCCAGCCTCATCGCCGGCGCCGCGACCGGCCAGAGCAATGGCACGGCCGCGGGCATCACGCTCACCGTCACCGCATCGCTCATCGCCGGCGCGGCCTCGGCCGGGGCCGCCGGCACGGCCGCCGGTGTCACGCTCACGGCGTCCACCTCGCTC
>JAIXXA010000028.1 GCA_027490975.1 Rhodospirillaceae bacterium | reverse complement strand
TGGAACTGGCGGGCGGCAATGCCGCGATGGATGTAGACGCGGCCCTGCTCGTCGGTCTGTTTGCCGCGGATCGCAAGCTGGTTGTTCTCGACCGTGATCGACAGATCGTCGAGCCCGAACCCGGCGACGGCAAGCGTGATGCGCAGGCCGTTTTCGCCGACCTGTTCGATATTGTAGGGGGGATAGCCTTCGGCCGCATGCTTGGCAATGCGGTCGATCGTGCGCTCGAATTCGTCGAATCCGAGCAGCAGCGGATTGTTGAACAGCGACAGTCGCGTCATCGGCGGCACCCTCCCAACGAGCAATGCCAAGTTACGGTCGGCGCCGACCCCTGAAACACGGGCATCAACGCCTTGCAAACAATATGGCAAGGCAGCCCCCCAGCATCAAGGGGGCGCATCAAGGGGGGAAATCGAGGGGGCCGTCAGCTGCCCGGGCGGCGCGTGTATTTGGCCGAGCGCGGCGCCATGCGGCTGGGTGCGGGCTTGGGTACCGATACCGGTGCCGGTGCGGCGCCCGGCTTCTTCAGCGTGCGATTGCGCGCGACATTGTCGGCGGCGGCAAAAAAGCGCTGCGTCGCGGCCGCCGAAGGTGCAGGTCCGCCGTCGCGGACCGCGCGCACGCGTTCAAGCTCCGCTTCCATCTGGAAATCGGCGCCGCCGGCCATGCGCTCGAGCTGTTTGGCCGCCCCTTCGAGATTGACGACCATCTGCTCGAGTTCGAGCCGGTGCGAGCGCACCAGATCGTCGCGCTTGAGGGTGTGGCGAAACCCCGCCGCGCGCTGGCGGAAGCGTTTGGCCTTGGCCAAATACATTTCGGCTTTGGGGTCGGGACTTTTCATGATCCTGGGGCTCGACTCGTGTCCCCAAAAACTATACGCCCCGACCCCGACAATCAAATGCAGTCCTGCCGACCGCTTTCAGCGCATGCCGTGCCCGTGGCCGCCGCGCCCGCGATGCTCGAATGTCTCGGCAAGAGCGGCTTTTTGCTGGTCGTTCAAGGCAAGCTGCAGCCGCTCGAGGGCCGGGCGGATCGTCTTCATCCCCTCGAGCATGGCAGCCATGACGGTTTCGCGGCGCGCAAGGCTCGCCGCCGCGTCGTTTGCCGGGACCGCTGCCGCCGGGGCAGCGCAAAGGCGCTTCATGGGCTCTGCCGCCGCGCGCGCGTCGCGCGCGAAGGCGTCCCACGCCGTGCGCTGCTCTTGCGTCGGTTTCACCTTGGCTTCCGTGTAGGCAAGGCGGCTTGCAAGATGCGCGTCGCCCTCGCGGCACATGCGGTCGAACATGCCTTGCGCCCGGTTGGAATGGCGGTCGGGCTCGCGCGCGGGACGGTCTTGGGCGAGGGCCGCACCGGCGACAAGCGACAAAGCGAGAGCAGCGGCGATGCGAATCTTCATGGTTGGTATCTCCTGGTTGGTTAGCGTCGGGTTTCGACGCGATCCTTGTCGCAGAAGCGCTTCCGGCGGCGATGACGGCGGCGTTTCATCGTGTAACCCGGCGTTACACCGCCGGCCGTAGGCGCTTTGCTTTTGCGCGGGTAGACTGAGGCCTGCCATGAACATGCGCTCGGCCCATATTCTGATCGTCGACGACGACCGCGAGATAAGGCGCCTCGTCGCGCGGCTTCTCGCCGAAAACGGCCTGCGCGCCACGGCCGTGGGCGACGCGCGCGAAGCCGACGCAGCGCTGGCGGCCGGGCGCTTCGATCTTGTGGTGCTCGATCTGATGCTGCCCGGCGAAGACGGCCTCTCCGTCGCCCGCCGCCTGCGCGCGACGAGCGACGTGCCGATCCTGATGCTGACCGCGCGCGGCGGCGAGATCGACCGCATTGTCGGGCTCGAGATGGGGGCCGACGACTATCTCGCCAAACCTTTCAGCCCGCGCGAGCTGGTGGCGCGCATCCGGGCGGTGCTGCGCCGCACGGGCGAGCGCAGCGACGAAGCGCCGAAGGCGCGCAGCTTCCGCTTTGCGGGCTGGCGCGTGGACGCGGCCCGCCGCGAACTGCACCGGCCCGACGGCGCGCTCGTGCCCACGACCGACGCCGAGTTCGATCTCCTGTGGGCGTTTCTCGAACGCCCGCAGCGCGTGCTGAGCCGCGAGCAGCTGCTCGATCTCGCGCGCGGACGGGCCGCGCAGTTGTTCGACCGTTCGATCGACGTCGCCGTGATGCGCCTGCGCCGCAAGATCGAACCCGATCCGACCAAACCCGAAATCATCCGCACGGTGCGCAACGGCGGCTACATGTTCGCCGCCGACGTCGAGGCGGGCACGTGAAACGCATCGCCTGGCTCGACGGCATTGCCGCGCGCATTGCAGCGGTCTCGATCCTCGGGCTGGTGCTCGCGCAATTGGCCGCCGTCGGCGTGGCCTTGCTGCTGCGGCCGCACGAGTTGCAGGTGTTCCAAGCGCGCTGGCTTGTCGAGACGACGGCCGACGTGGCGCGCGACGTGTTCGCCCGCCCGCCCGGCGAGCGCGCCCGCGCTTTGCGCGAGCGCGCCGAGGGCGCGCATTTGTCGCTCGCCTGGAAACCGACCTTCGAGTTCGACGCCGAGCCGCGACGGCCGCGCGGGCCGGGCGGCCGCCTGCAGCGCGGCATCGCCGAACGGCTGCCGCCGGGCTACCGGGTCGAGGTGGATCTCGCCTTTGCGCCGGGCCGCGCGTGGAACGCGCCCGACCGCTACATCCGGCGCGTGCCGGACGAAGCGTCCGCGTGGAACGAGGGGGCGGGCGGCGTGGTGCCCGGCAGTTTCGTGCTGGCGATCCGCGGCCCCGACGGCACGTGGCTCGTCGTGCGCCCGAAAGAAGCGCAGATCGGCTGGGGCTGGATCGTGTTCGCAGCGTGGCTCGCGGCGACCGCTGCTGCCGGCGCATTTGCCGCGTGGTGGGCCGCGCATCGGCTTGTGCGCCCGCTTGCAGCCCTCGCGCACGAGGCCGCCCGCGCCGGGGCGGGCCTCGCGCCGCTCGCCCAAGCCGCCAAGGACGCGCCGCGCGAAGTGCGCACGATCGGCGAAGCTTTGGCGCGCATGCGCGGCCAGCTCGTGCGCCATGTCGAAGACCGCACGCAGCTGCTCGCCGCCGTGAGCCACGATCTGCGCACGCCGCTCACACGGCTGCGCTTGCGCGCCGAGGGTATCGGCGACGAGTCCGAGCGCGCCAAAGCGCTTGGCGATCTCGAAGAGATGGAACGCATGATCGGCGAGACGCTCGATTTCGCGCGCGCCGACGCGCTCGAAGCGGCCCCCGAGCGCTTCGACCTGGCCGCCCTGGTGCAAACGCTCGTGGACGAACGCATCGACATGGACCGGCCGGTCGAATACGACGGCCCGGTGAGCCTCGTCATCGAAGGCCGGGCGGGTGCCCTCAAACGTGCGCTTGCCAATCTCATCGACAACGCGCTCGCCTATGCTGGCCCCGCACGCGTGCGGCTTGGCGTCGAGGCCGACGCGATCGCGGTCGTGGTCAGCGACGACGGTCCCGGCATTCCGGCCGACCGGCTCGAGGACGTGTTCCGCCCGTTCGTGCGGCTCGAGGCCTCGCGCTCGCGCGAGACCGGCGGGGCGGGCCTGGGGCTTGCGGTCGCGCGCGACGTTGCGCGCGCGCACGGCGGCGATGTGACGCTCGCCAATCGCAGCCCAAAAGGACTCGAGGCACGCCTCACCTTGCCGAAAATCGCTTGAGGTACGTGGCCGTTCGTCGTACGCGGGAACGATGGCAAAAGCGCTCGACGCGATCGACGTAGCGGTCTTGGCCGGCGGCCTCGGCACGAGGCTTGCCGCCGCCGTCCCAAGCCTGCCCAAGGCGCTGGCCCCGGTGGCTGCACGGCCCTTCGTCGAACACCTGCTCGATTGGCTGGTCGGCCAAGGGGCCAGGCGCATCGTGTTCCTGCTCGGCCATCGCGCCGAACAGCTCGAGGCGCATCTGGCAGAACATCCGCGTGCGGGCATCGCGTTTGCGACCAGCACCGAGCCGCAGCCGCTCGGCACCGGCGGTGCCATCGGCTTTGCGGCATCCAAGCTGCGCAGCGATCCCCTCCTCGTCGTGAACGGCGACACGTTCGTCAGCGCCGATTTGGCACCGATGCTGGCCGCGCATCGAACGAACGGCGCACCCGCGACCCTGCTGGCGGTCGAAGTCGCCGATGCCGCGCGCTATGGCCGTCTCGACATCGCCGACGGCAGGCTCCAGGCCTTCGTCGAGAAGGACGCAAGCTTCGCAGGCGCCGCCGCGATCAATGCGGGCGTGTATCTGCTGTCGCAAACTTTGCTCGCCCGCATCGCCGCCCAAGGGCCGTGCTCGCTCGAGCGCGACGTTTTTGCAGCCCTTGCCCCGGCCACGCTCGGCGTGCATCTCGACCGCACCGCGCGCTTCGTCGATATCGGCACGCCCGAAAGCTGGCAGTCGGCGGCCGCCATCGTCGCGAAAGACGTACCGTGAGCGCCGACGACGCCCCGCCGGTGCGCCGCCTGGACAGACGTGCGATCTTCGAAAACCGCGTGTGGCGCGTGTTCGCCGACGCGATCGCCGATGCAAGCGGGGCGCAGGTTCCGGACTATCTGGTGCTCGAAGCAAAAGCGGTTCCCGCCAACGCGATCGGCGGCGTCGCCGTTCTGCCGATCCTCGCCGACGGGCGCATCGGCCTGCTGCGCAATTGGCGCCACGCGATCGGTGGCTGGAGCTGGGAAGCGGCCAAAGGCTTCGTCGAAGCGGGCGAAGATCCCGTCGCCGCCGCATTGCGCGAACTGGCCGAGGAAACCGGGCTCGCCTGCAAGGCGGGCGATCTCGTGCCGCTCGGCAGCGTGCATGCGGAGCCGGCCGCCATGGCGACGCGGGCCGGCTTGTACGTCGCGCGCAACTGCGTGGCCCTTGCCGACCATGTGCGCGAAGCCGACGAAGCCGGGCTCGGCCGCCTCGCGTTTTTCGACGCGCACGCGGCCGACGCGCTCTGGCAGAGCGGCGAAATGCGCGACGCTTTGAGCCTGCTGCTGCTCGCGCGCCGCGCCGACGCGCTTAAAGCGCCTTGAGGCCTGCGCTGCGGCGGGCAAGCCACGGCGCGTAGTCGGCGGGCGGCTTGTCGAACTCGACATGGATCTGGTCGCCCGCGCTCTCACGCACGGCGAAGGCCAGCGTCTGCGACAGCCCGTCGAAACGCAGCGTGCCGCGCTCGCCGTTGCGCATCGCGTGCGACGTGCGCACATGGGCCCCGCCGTCCGACGCATCCACCAGCGTGCCCTCGATGCGCGCGCCGCTGCCGTCGTAGATGTCGATGCCGGCCTGGATCGCGAAGCGCGGGGACTTGCGCCGGTTGGCGTCTTGCGTGGAGGTGCGCACCACGCGCACGAGGATCTGGCGCAATCCCTCGACGTTTTTGGTGACCGACGCGATCGCCGCGCGCACTTCGGCGGCCGAGTTGCCGACCGAATCGGCCTCGCGGCTCACGTTCTGGATCTTCGAAGAAACCTCGCGCGAGGCCTCGGCGGTCTGGCCGACATTGCGCGCGATCTCCTGCGTGGCCGCACCCTGCTCTTCCATCGCGGCGGCGATGGCGCTGGCCACCTCGTCCACCTCGCGGATGCGTTCGCCGATTTCGGCGACCGCCGCCACGGCCGCTTCGGTCGCGGCTTGGATCTCGCCGACCTGACGGTCGATGTCTTCGGTCGAGCGGCCGGTCTGGTTGGCGAGGTTTTTGACCTCCGAGGCCACGACGGCAAAACCCTTGCCCGCGTCGCCCGCCCGCGCGGCTTCGATCGTCGCGTTGAGCGCCAAGAGATTGGTCTGGCCCGCGATCTGGCCGATGAGTTTGGTCACTTCCGAGATCTTGGCGACCGCATCCGACAGCGAGCGGATCGTCGCTTGCGCCTTTTCGCCGCTTGCGACCGCGTGCTTGGTCACGCTCGACGCGCGCGCCACCTGGCCCGAAATCTCGCGGATCGAGGCCGACAGCTCTTCGGCCGCCGACGACACGGTCTGCACGTTCACGAGCGCTTCTTCAGACGCCGCCGCAACCGACTGGCTGTCGCTCGAGACTTCCTGCGCCAGCGTCGTCATGCCTTGGGCTGCGTTGTCGACCTGGCGCGTGGTGGCCGCGATCGATTCGACGGCAGCCGAGGTTTCGCGCTCGACCGTCTCGGCCATGTCGAGCAGCGCCTGCTTTTTCTGGCGCTCGGCTTCGGCCGTCGCCACCCGCTGCTCGGCTTCGAGGCGCAGCTTCTCCTTGCCTGAATCCTGGAACACCTGCAGGGCGACCGCGAGCTTGCCGACCTCTTCGGTCTGGTCCTTGTGCGGGATCGCAAGACCGTAGTCGCCTTTGGCCGTTGCCTGCATCGCCGCGATGATACGGTTGAGCGGGCGCACCATACCGATCTGCCCCACATAGGTTGCAACTAGCACACCCAGCAGCATGCCGATACCCGCCAAAAGCCAAAGATCGAAAGACTCGCTCTCTATCGTTTGGTCAGCTTCCTTTTTCTGTTGATCGGCAAAGGCCGCATTGCGGTCTTCGATCGCGCGCAAAGCGGCGCGCATTTCCTTGACCATGCCGATCGCCTCGAACGCGATCTTGCCGCCTTCCTCAAGCTTGCCTTCGCGCGACAAAGCCTGCACGCGCTGGGCCTGGACCTCGTATTTCGCGAGGTTCTCGCGCACGGCCGCAAGATTGGCGCGCCCCGCATCGTTGAGCAGTTTGGGCTGGAGTTGGTCCATACGGCTTTTGAACAGCCGCAATTCTTCGACCGCCAAGGCTTCCATCTCGCGCCGCTCGTCGGCGCTGAGTTCGATCGGCAGATACTCGATCGCGCGCACGTAGGACAGCATGTTGGCCGTCGCGCGGCCCGCCGAAAAGGTCCGCTCCTGCGTCACAACCACGCTATCGACGATGCCGTTCAAATCCTTGAGCGCGCCGATGCTGTTCCAGGCAATGAAACCAGCCACCAACGACAGCTGGAGAACAACGAAATAGATTTTGATCGCGATCGGAATGTTCTTCATCGTCCACGTCCCCGTGTTCATTGGCGGCTCGGCAGCATTCGCTCCGCTTATATAGCGAGATACCGCGAATCTTCCCACGATTCCAGCGCATCTTGAGCGCAGCTGCGTCAAAATGTCATAGACTTCAGACTTCGGGGCGTCGACTCCCGTTTTGCAAGCCCGCCCTCCCCCCGGCGGCGAATCCGCGCTAGATAGGTGCCATGACCGCAACGAATTGCCGCCCCGTGGTTCTGTGCGTGCTCGACGGCTTCGGCCATCGCGTCGAGCGCGCCGATAATGCCATTCGCCTTGCCCGCACCCCCAATCTGGACCGGTTCGCCGGCCTGCACGCACCCGCCTTCCTGCAGGCCTCGGAGCGCCATGTGGGCCTGCCGACCGGCCAAATGGGCAATTCCGAAGTCGGGCACATGAATCTGGGGGCCGGCCGCGTGGTGATGCAGGATCTCGTGCGCATCGACGCCGCGATCGAGGACGGCACGCTCGCCGCCTTGCCGGGTTTGCTGGCTTTCGTGGAAACCCTCAAAAAGACCGGCGGTACCGCGCATCTGCTGGGCCTTCTGTCGCCGGGCGGGGTCCATGCGCATCAAGACCATATGGCAGCACTCGCGCGAATTCTGGCCGCCGCCGGCGTGCCGGTCGCCGTGCACGCCTTCCTCGACGGGCGCGACACGCCGCCCAAGAGCGCCGAGGCCTATCTCGAAAAATTCGCGGCCGACATCGCCCCTTTGCCGAACGCGAAGCTCGCCACCCTCGCCGGGCGCTTCTACGCGATGGACCGCGACAAACGCTGGGACCGCGTGGCGCTGGCCTTCGCGGCGATGGTCGATGCCGAGGCCCCGCTTTTTGCCGATTGGCAAGCGGTGTTGTCTGCGAGTTACGCGGCCGACACGACCGACGAGTTCGTGCTTCCCGCGCGCCTCGGCGACTACAAGGGCATGGCCGCCGGCGACGGGCTCTTGATGGCCAATTTCCGCGCCGACCGCGCGCGCGAAATTCTCGAAGCATTGCTGCTTGCGGAATTCGACGGATTTGCGCGCAAGCGCCGGCCTGCCTTTGCCGCGACGCTCGGGCTGGTCGCCTATTCGGAAACGCTGTCGGCGCATATGCCGGCTCTGTTTGCCCCGCAATCGCTCGACAACATGCTGGGTGCGGTCGTGTCGGCAGCCGGCCTCAGGCAATTGCGCATCGCCGAGACCGAGAAATACGCGCACGTGACGTTCTTTTTCAACGGCGGGGCGGAAGCCGAGCTGCCGGGCGAGGCGCGCATTCTCGTCCCGTCGCCCAAAGTCGCGACCTACGATCTCAAGCCCGAAATGTCGGCGGTCGAACTCACCGACAAGCTCGTCGCGGCCGTCGATGGCGGCCTCTACGACTTCATCGTCGTGAACTACGCCAATTGCGACATGGTGGGCCATACGGGCGATCTTCGCGCCGCGATCAAGGCGGTCGAAACCGTCGATGCGTGCCTTGGGCGCTTGGCGCGCAGCGTCGAAGCGCAAGGCGGCGCCTTGCTCGTCACGGCCGACCACGGCAATTGCGAATGCATGCGCGATTCTGCGTCGGGCCAGGCGATGACCGCGCATACGCTCAACCCGGTTCCGGTCTATCTCGTCGGCGGCACGCGGCCCGGGCGCAACGCGCCCGTGCATCTTGCCGACGGCAAGCTCGCCGACGTCGCCCCGACGATCCTCGAACTGATGGGGCTTGCCGTACCGCCGGAAATGACCGGCCATTCGCTGCTGCAACCGCCCGTCGCCGCCGAATGAGGGGGCGTGCTGCAGCCCTCTGCATCTGGCTCGCGGCACTCCCGGCCGCTGCGCAAAGCCCGGCCGAGCGCGGCGAGCAAGTGCGCCAGATCGAGCGCCAGATCGAACAGGAGCGCAACCGCGCGGGCACGCTCGAGCGCCGGGCGACGGCCGAGCAAAGCGAACTCGAAAAACTGCAGGAAGCCGCCCGCATCGCCGCCGCAACGGCCATGGCGCGCGAGGACGAGGCGAGCGACCTCGAATTGCGCCTGGCCGAAATCGACGTCGAACGGGGGGCACGCGAATCCGCGATCGCCAATCGCCGCGGCGAGATAGCGGCTTTGGCCGGAGCGCTGCAGCGGCTCGCCCGCCAGCCGCCCGAAGCGCTTGCCCTCGATCCGGCCACGCCGCTCGAGGCTGCGCGCACCGCGACCCTGGTGGGCGCAATGGTCGCCACGCTCGAGCGCCAAGCGCACGCCCTCAAAGACGAGCTGGCGGCCCTGACCGCTGCCCGCCAGGCGCATCTGCAGACCCGCACCGCCCTCGCCCAGACGCTCGCCGACCTCACCCAGGAGCGCGCGCGGCTGGAAACGGCCCTTGTCGCCCGCGCGCGCGCGGTCGCACGCCTCGCCGACGAGCGCGGCGACACGGCCGCCCGCATCGCGCGGCTGGGCCGCGAATCGGCCGAATTGCTGGGCCGGCTCGAGCCCGCCCCGACAGCGGCACCCGCAATTTCGCCGCAGAACGCACGCGCCGTTGCCCGCAGCGCCCCGGTTTCGCCCGCCGACCTGCAGGCGCTGCCCGCCTATCGCTGGCCCGTGCGCGGCCGGATCGTCGAAAACTGGGGCCAAGCGCAGCCCGGCGGCCAAATTGCCAGGGGCCTTACGATCGAGCCGCGCGAGGCGGCCAGCCTCGTGGCGCCGGCCGACGGAACCGTGGCCTTTGCCGGGACTTTTCGCGGCTACGGGCAAATCTTGATCCTGGAACACGGCGGCGGGTATCATTCGATCCTGGCACAGTTGAGCCGAATCGACGCTGCGGTGGGGCAAACCGTCACGGCGGGCGAACCGGTCGGCCGGGCGGGGATCGACGATCGCGGAATGCCGGTGCTCTATCTCGAGCTTCGGCGCAACGGACAGCCGGTGGATCCCACGCCCTGGTTGCAGACGGCCGGGACGAGTGCGCGGCGCTAGCAGCCGCGAAAAGAATTTGGACGTCCGCCATCGTGGCGGACGCGGAAAGGACCTTCGAATGTTCGCCCGCAAGATCGCCGCCGCTGCCTTCGCAACCGCGTTTGCAGTCCTGCCCGCTCTCTACGCGGTTCCGGCTGCTGCTCAGGCGCCGCAGGCGCCTGCGACCGGTGCGTCTTCGGAGACCTACCGCCTGCTCAATCTGTTCGGCGAAATCTTCGAGATCGTGCGCAACGACTATGTCGAGCAGGTGCCCGACCGCAAGCTGATCGAAGACGCGATCAACGGCATGCTCACGGCTCTCGACCCGCATTCCTCGTTCCTCAATGCGCGCTCGTATCGCGACATGCAGGTGCAGACGCGCGGCGAATTCGGCGGCCTCGGCATCGAAGTGACGATGGAAAACGGCCTCGTGAAGGTCGTCTCGCCGATCGACGAAACGCCCGCCGCGCGCGCAGGGCTTCGCCCCAACGACCTCATCGTGCAGCTCGACGGCGAGCCGGTCCTCGGCCTGTCGCTGCAGGAAGCGGTCGAAAAAATGCGCGGCCCCGTCAACAGCCCGATCAAGATCATGATCCGGCGCGGCGACGCCGCCCCCTTCGAAGTCACGCTCAACCGGGCCGTCATCCGCGTGCAGTCGGTGCGCTCGCGCGTCGAGGGCGAGATCGGCTACATCCGCATCACCTCCTTCACCGAGCAGACCGACACGGGTCTGCGCAATGCCGTCACGCGCATGCGCGAGCAACTCGGGCCCCGTTTTAAGGGCCTCGTGCTCGACATGCGCAACAATCCGGGCGGCCTGCTCGACCAGGCGGTCTCGGTCTCGGACGCGTTTCTCGAGCGCGGCGAAATCGTCTCGACGCGCGGCCGCCGCACGGACGAAGCCCAGCGCTTCAACGCGCGCGCGGGCGACATCCTGAACGGCCTGCCGCTGGTGGTGCTGATCAACGGCGGCTCGGCCTCGGCCTCCGAAATCGTGGCCGGCGCCCTGCAAGACCATCGCCGCGCGATCGTGCTGGGAACGCGCAGCTTCGGCAAAGGCTCGGTCCAGACGATCCGCCCGATCGGCAACCAGGGCGCCATTCGCCTGACGACCGCGCGCTATTTCACGCCTTCCGGCCGCTCGATCCAAGCGCAAGGCATCGACCCCGACATCGTCGTGGAAGCTGCGCGCATCGAAGCCACGCCGCAAGGCCCGCAGCGGCGCGAGGCAGATCTGCGCGGCGCATTGCGCAATCCCCAAAGCGGCGAAGCGCCGGCGGCAACGCCGCCCGCCGCAACGCCGGCCCCGGAAAACGAAGAGCGCCAGCAGGAGAGCACGCAAGACTACCAGCTGAGCCGCGCCTTCGATCTGCTGCGGGGCTTGGCGCTCTACAATCAGCGCACGAACTGAGGACACCCGCTTAAGGAGCGACCGACCGGCATGGCCGCGCGCGATCCAAAGCCCAACCCGACGGACCCCGCACGCAGCGGGCCGTCGGCGCTGGGGGTTGCGTGGGCGTTGCTCGTCCTCGGTGTCGGCGGCTTCGTCGTCTATTCCAACGTCAATCCGCCCGAGACGATCGATCTGGGGCAGCCGATCGCGGCCCAAATCGATCTGCCGCCCGTCGAGACGGCGGCGGTCGAAACGGCGGCAGTCGAAACGGCGGGGGTCGCCCCCCAGCGACCCGCACCGTTGCCGAGCATCCCAGCGCCATCCGCGCCGCTGCCCACTCCGGCATTTCCGACGCCGACAGCACAACCCGAGCCGCCGCCGCCCGCACCGGAACCGCCGCCGGCAGCTGTCGCAGCGCCGTCCCTCCCGCCGCCGGCCCCCGCACCGGTTGCAGAAGCCCCGCCGCCACCGCCGCCGCCAGCCCCGGCCCGGCCGCCCCTACAGGCGGCCGCCCCTGAACCCGCACCGCAAGCGGCGGTACGGGCGGCCCCGGCTCCGCCATCGAATGTCGCGGTCGCACGCCCGCCGCCGCCCGCCTTGCCGCCGCGCGACGTTGCCGCACCCACCTGGGTGCGATTTGCACGCCCCTTCGATCCGGAGGAAAAGCGCCCGCGCATCGCGATCGTGATCGTCGATCTCGGCAAGAGCCAGGCCGCCACCAATGCCGCGATCCAGAATCTCGGCGGCGGCATCACGCTCGCTTTCACGCCTTACGCGGACGGGCTTGCGCAGTGGGTGGCACTCGCGCGGGCGGCCGGGCACGAGGTGCTGCTGAGCCTGCCGATGGAGCCGACCGATTTCCCCAACACCGACCCGGGCCCGCAGACGCTGCTGACGGCGCTCACAGGGCGGCAGAATCTCGAGCGCCTCACATGGACGCTCGAACGCGCGCAAGGCTATGTCGGAATCATCAACGCGCAAGGCTCGCGCTTCACCGCGTCGGCCGACGCGATGCGCCCGGTCATCGACCGGCTGTTCCAGCGCGGCCTGCTGATGGTCGATGCGCGCACAGCCCCGAATTCTGTTGCCGTGCGCATCGCCGACGATGTGGGCCTGCCGCGCGCCTATGCCGACCGGCTCATCGACCAGGAAGCCTCGCGCCCCGCGATCGACCGCGCCCTTGCCGATCTCGAACGCCTTGCGCGCCAGAACGGGGCCGCCCTCGGCATCGCGCAGACCTATCCCGTCACGTTCGAACGGCTCATAAACTGGCTCGCCCAGATCGAAGCGCGCGGCTTCGTGATTGCGCCCGTCTCCGCCGTGGTCAACCGGCAGCCGGCCCTTGCCGCCGCCGCCGCGGCGCCCGCCGCCGGCGGACCGCCCCCGCCGCCTTCGGTGCGGCCTTAAGATGACAGCGCCGTCGCCCCTCTATCGCCCGGGGGTCGGCATCCTGCTGTTCAACCGCACGGGTCTTGTTTTTGTGGGCGAGCGCAGCGATGCGCCGGGTGCCTGGCAAATGCCACAAGGCGGCATCGATGCGGGCGAGGAGCCGCAGGCGGCGGCCTTGCGCGAACTCGCAGAAGAGACAGGTGTCAGGCACGTCCGCGTCGTGGGGGCGACGCGAAGCTGGCTTGCCTACGACCTGCCCGAAGATCTGGCCGCCGCGATGTGGCGCGGGCAGTACAAGGGCCAGCGCCAGAAATGGTTTGCGGCCAAGTTTCTGGGCCAGGACGGCGACATAAGGCTCGATGCGCACACGCCCGAGTTTTCGGCCTGGCGGTGGGTGCCGATTTCGCAGCTCGTCGACCTGATCGTGCCGTTCAAACGCGACCTCTATGCGCGGATTGTCGCGGAATTGTCGCCGTTCGTCGCTAAAAACGCGTCGCCATGCACGCCCTGACGATCGACGGAATTTCGAAAAACTTCGCAGCCGCTTCCGGACACCGCATCCAGGCGCTCGACCGCGTGTCGCTGTCGATCGGCGCGGGCGAGCTCGTCGCAGTCCTCGGCGCTTCAGGCTGCGGCAAGTCGACCTTGCTGCGCATGGTCGCAGGCTTCGAGACGGCCGATGGGGGGACCATCCGGCTGGGCGACAGGCTCCTCACAGGGCCCGACACGCATGTGCCGCCCGAGGCGCGCAAGGTCGGCATCGAGTTCCAGTCCTACGCGCTGTGGCCGCACATGGATGTGGCGGGCAATGTGGGCTATGCGCTTGCCGTGGCGGGCCTCGACAAGGCAAGCCAGCGCGCGCGCGTGGCGGCAGCGCTCGAAAGCGTGGATCTTGCGGGCTTCGAGGCGCGCAAGCCCGCCGAGCTTTCCGGCGGCCAGCGCCAGCGCGTAGCGCTCGCGCGCTGCCTTGCGATGGACCCGGCCCTCGTGCTGCTCGACGAGCCGCTCGCCAATCTCGACATCCATCTGCGCGCGAGCATGCTCGAAAGCTTCGCGGCCTTCCACGCGAAGACCGAAGCGACGATGCTCTACGTGACGCACGACCAGGCCGAGGCGATGGCGCTTGCCGACCGCATCGCCGTGCTCGAAGCCGGCCGCCTGCTGCAGTTCGCCGATCCGCGCACGCTCTATCGCGAGCCGGACAACGAAGCCGTCGCACGTTTCGTCGGTCGCGGCATGGTGCTCGATGCGCATCTCGCCGCCAACGAAAACGGGGCCGCACAGGTCGAGATCTTCGGGGCAACCGCACGCGTGCGCGCCGCGGCGGCCCGCGCTCCGGGGCCGTGCAAGCTTGTGCTGCGCGCCGAAAACCTCGCAAGCGATGCGAGCGGCTTTGCCGTGCGCGTGGCCCACGCGGCCTATATCGGCGGAGCGTGGGAGATCGCGGCAGTCCCGCTTGCCGAACCAGGCACCACGTTGCGCGCCGTGCTCGGCGACGGGCCGCGCCCGCAGCCGGGCGACAATCTCAATCTTGCGCCCAAAGACGGTTGGGTGCTGCCGGGCTAGGCCGTCCAGGGCAAGGTGCCCGGCGGCAGGCGGCGCGCAAACAGCGACAGCACGCCCATAAGGGCTACGACCACGCCGATCGCGACGATCGAAACGGCGGCTGCAAGCGGCGAGTCGCCGCCTTCCTGCAAAGAAAACACGATCACGCCCAGCGTCTGCGAGCCCGACGACCACAGCAACGCCGATACGGTGAGCTCGTTGAGGGCCGTCAAGAACACGAGAATCGCCCCAGCCCCGGCTGCCGGCGCTGCCAAGGGCAGCGCCACCGTGCGCAAACGATACGCAAAACCAGCGCCGGCGGCGGCGGCGGCATCGTCGAGCGCGGGATCGATCTGCGCGAAACTCGCGGCGATCGGGCGCAAAGCCAGCACCAGAAAACGCGCCACATAGGCGATCGCGATGATCCACAGCGTGCCGTAGATCGACACGTTCAGCAGCGGCAGCGGGCGGATGAACGTGAGAATGCAGGCGATCGCGAGCACAATGCCCGGCAGCGCGTAGGGCAGTTCGGCTACGGCGCCGATGGCGCGCACGAGGGCATTTGGCCGCCACGCCGCGAGATAGCCGAGCGGCAAGGCGACGCCGACGCAGACGACGGCCGCGATCGCCGACAGCAAAAACGAATTGCCGAATGCCGCCGCGACGACGGGCTGGCGCAGCACTTCGCCGAAGGCGGCGAAGCTCGCCGTGTCGATGCCCAACGGCACGCCGATCGCGGGCACAAGCGCGCTTGCCAGCAAGGCGACAAACGGGACCACCGAAATCAGAACGAGCAGGCCCCACACGCAAGCCTCGACGAGCCCGCGCGCACGACCCAGCGCGACGATGCTGGGTCGCTGGCTTGCGCCGAGAATGCGCGCATCGAAGCGGCGTGCGGCTCGGCCCTGCAGCCACAGCACGGCAAGCGCAAACACGCCGATGATCGCCGACAAAACGGCCGCTTGCGCCAGCACCGACGTGCCGAAGCCCGCGAGGCGCTGGTAGATGAGCGTCACAAGCGTGTTGTAGCCGACCGGAATGCCGAGCAAAGCGGGCGTGCCGAAATTGCCGACCGACGACACGAACGCCAGCAGCGTGCCTGCAAGCAAAGCGGGGGCGAGCATCGGCGCCACGATCGTGGCAAGCGTGCGCATGTGCGACGCGCCGCACGCGCGTGCGGCTTCGAGCGCCTCGCGCGGCAGCGCGAGCAGGCCGGCGCGCACCGCGAGAAAAACGAGCGGCGCATGCTCGAGCCCGAGCAGCCACGAAATGCCGCCGCGCCCCAGCATCGGATTGGCCGAACCCGGCGGCGGCGCAAGGCCGAACGCGCCCAGCAACGCGCTTTGCGGCCCCGCCATGTTCATCCAGGCCAAGGCCGCAATCTGGGACGGCACGACCAGCGGCAGCACGAACAGGAAAACGAGGGCGGGCTTCGCGCGGATGTCCGTCAGCACCACAAGAAGCGCAAACCCGGCCCCCAGCGCCAGCGACACGCCCGTGCCGAGCAGCGACGTTTCAAGCGTGCGCCACGCGGCATTCCAGGTCGAAGGTGCGGACAGGATCCGCGTCGCGATCGCAAGGTCGAAGCCGCCGCCGCGCGGGGCGACGGCTTCGTAGCCCAAGCGCAGCAGCGGCCACAAGGCCAGCAGCCCGACCAGGGCTGCAAGACCGACGAGCCAGAAACGTTCGACCGCCGTCTGCGCGCGCGACATCGCCGGCGGTCGCCGTCCGTCTTAGCGACCGAACAGGTCGGCGAAACGTTCCTTGTTGCGCTCGTCGTCGCGCAGGATGGCCGCAATGTCGCTCTTCATCATCGGCACGCGCGCGAGGTCCGGGAAGCCCGGCGGCGGTGCGACGTCGCCGCGCGCGGGCAGCATGCCTTGGCTCGCGGCAAGGCCCTGGCCGTCGGCGCTGAGCAGGAAGTCGACGAAGGCGCGCGCGGCGACCTGGTTGCGCGCGGTGCGCAGGATCGCCACCGGTTCGGTCACGAAGGTCACACCTTCCTTCGGGAACACGAACTCGATCGGCGAACCGCGTTCGCGCGCGCGGATCGCCATGAAATCGACGATCACGCCGTAGAGCTTCTGGCCGCCCGCGACCGCTTCGAGCACGGCCGGATTGCCGCGCGCGGCCTGCGCCCCGTTGCGCTGCAGCGCTTCGAAATAGCTCCAGCCCAGACCCGGCGTTGCGACGACCGAACCCATATGGATGGCGGCGGCGCCCGAAAACAGCGGCGAGGGCATCAGCACCTGGCCGCGCGCCTCGGGCTTGGCAAGATCGGCCCAGCTTTCGGGCTTCATCGGCGCGGCGCGGTTGTAGACGATGCCGGTCGTGATGAGCTTGGTCGCGAAGTAGGTCTTCTCGGCGTCGTGGCTCCCCGCGGGCAGACCGTCGGTCTTCGCACCCGGATAGGCCAACAGGCGGTTTTCGCGCTTGAGCGCTTCCATCGTCATCGCGTCGGCGATCAGCAGCACGTCGGGCTGCGGCTGGCCGGCCACGAACTCGGCCTGCAGGCGGTTCATGAGCTGCGTGGTGCCGTCGCGCACGAACGTGACTTCGACATTCGGGTGGACGCGGCGGAACGCGTCGATCGTGGCCTGGGCATCGGCCTGGGGCTGCGAAGTGTAGAGCGTCAGGCGACCGCTCGGGCTTTGCGCGTGGGCGGCGGCGAGCGGAACCGCAACGGCGGCGGCAAGGCCGACGAGGCCGGCGAAAATCGGGTGCATAAGGGAGTGCCTCCTGGCGGATTCGGATGAAAGATGCGGCTTTCAGCTACACCGGCTGCGTTACAGCATGATGAAACCGCCGCTCGGATCTTGAAAACTACAAATGCCTTCAGGCATTTGCGCGCGCGAGCACGCGTGCGCGCATGGCGATGGCGCGGGCCGCAAAGGCCGCGAGGCCGCGCTGCAGCCAGCCTTGCGGCGACAACCCCACCGCTTTGAGCGCCATGCCGACCCCGCGCTCGACATGCGCGCGCCGATAGACCGAATAGGCACGCCGCGCATAGGCCCGCGCACTCGTCTTGCGGTCGTATTCGGCGGGCCATTGGTTGGCTGCATAGTAGGCGTAGGCGAGTTCGTCATCTTCCGATTCCGCGATGCGACCGAGCCCGGTCCACACGCGGCCCCAGCGACCGAGATTTTCGGTGGTCTGGTAGCGGCGCATATGGCTGTAGAAAAGTTTGTAGTGGCGCAGCTCGTCTGCCGCGATGCGGCGGCAGATCTGCTTGAAGACCGGCTCGTGCGAAATGTCGGCAAGGGCCGAATAGTAGGAGCTCGTCCCGGTCTCGACGATGCAGCGCGCGATGAGTTCGCCCGTGCGGCTGCCGCGAACGGAAGTGGCGGCATCGAGCGGCAGCTTGTAGCCGTCGGTGAAGCGCTTGAACGCGGCCGCGAAATCCCACGCAGGATCGGCCATTTGCGCCCAACGCGCCAAGGCTGCCCCGTGCTGCACTTCTTCAAGCGCCCATGCGTCGATCTCGGGCCGAATATCCGAATCGTCCGCGAACACGTTGTTGAGATAGACCGCATAGTCGGCCCCGTTGTGCTCGACAAGGGAAGCTGCCTTCGCAACGCGCAGCAGGTCGGGATCAACCTGGTCGCGGCGAAAAGCGGTCCAATCGATGTCGTCGAGCGTCCAGTGGGCCATGAGGGGCGACAAGAGTCCGCAAGAGGGCTGAAAAAAATCGGGCGGTATCCCCCTATATGCGGAATAGGCGTCGCTATTTCAAGGGCCTATGCCAAAACAAGAACGACCCTGCGATTGCGCTTGCCCTTGCTTTCGATCTTTTCGACGACAACCGTACCGATTTCGCCGGTGCGCGCCACATGCGTGCCGCCGCAGGGCTGCAAATCCACGCCCGCAATATCGAGCAAACGCACGCGGCCGGCACCGCGCGGCGGCTGCACCGACATGGTGCGCACGAGTTCGGGCCGGGCATCGAGCTCGCTCTCCTCGACCCAACGCGGGGCGACGGGCACATCTTGCGCAATCAGCCGATTGAGGCCGGCCTCGATCGCGGCCTTGTCGAACACGACATCGCCGGGGTCGAAATCGAGGCGCGAGCGCTCGGCGCCGATCTGCCCGCCCGTGACCCCCGCCGGCACCACGGCGCACAGCAGATGCAAGGCCGTGTGCATGCGCATATGGCGATGGCGGCGCGCCCAGTCGATTTCGAGCGTGAGCGTCTCGCCCGCTTCGGGCAACGCTTGGCCTTCGGAGGCAATGTGCAGAATGCCCGCCTCGCCTTTGCGCGTGTCCGAGATCGCGATGCGCGTGCCGTCGGCGCGCACAAATGCGCCGGTGTCGCCGGGCTGGCCGCCGCCCATCGGATAGAAGATCGTGCGGTCGAGCACGATGCCGGCTGGGGTCGCGGCAAGCACCGTTGCGGGGGCCGTCTTCAAATAGGCGTCTTCGCGAAAAAGTTCCTCGGTCACAGGGGTAATCCTCTTGGGTCTTGCGATAAACACTTGACGGGGGGCGCCAAAAAGCGAGAGTCCGCCGCCATGGCGCGCACTGTCAACCTCGAAGCCGAAATCGAACGTTTTCTCGACGCGCTCGACGAAAAATCGTCGGTATTGCGCGACGTCGTGGCGACGACGAAATCGGAAGTCGCGCACTCGAGTTTCGCCAACTACAAAAAATTCTCCGACGCGTGCGGCGATTTCGACAGTTTCTGCATTCTGATCGAATACCGGCTGAAACGCCTGCCGCAGGGACCCGCGCGCGCGCAGCTCGGCGCGCGCTTCCAGGCGGCACGCGTGGCGCACATGTCGCGCCAGCTCAAAACCTCGATCGAGCTCATGGGTCTCGTGGCAAGCGCGCGCGAATTGCCGCTGGGCGCCAAGGACGTTTTCTTGCGCGAATTGCGCTCGATCTACGCGCTCAAAAACGCGCTGTCCGAGCCGCCCTTCGCCGCCGGCGTGGCGCCCGAAACCGCGCACGACATCGAATTGGCCGAGAAGATCCTGCGCGAGATCATCGAACGGGCCCCGACGATGCTCGAATTGTCGCTCGGCATCGAAAGCGGCGAGGCGACGGCGGCCGAAACCTGACAGTTGCGTTCTTCTGTTGCAATAGCCCGAATTGCGGTAAGGTTATTCTTGTATGGCAGACGGCGGCGAAAACACCGAACAACGCCCGGCTCCGGTTTCGGGGCGGGACGTTGCCCTTGGCGAACGTTTCAAAATACGGTCGTCGCAGACCGTTATGGACATGGCGTCGCCCGCTGCCGAGGCCTTCGTTGCGACCGACGCCTCGACGCCCGATACGAGCTGCGTTGCCCTGGTTGCACGCCCGGAGCAATTGCCGCGCATTTCCATCTGCCTGCAGATGAGGGGGCTCGACCAGATCGGCGTGGCGCGGCTGTACGAACACGGTGCGGTCGAATGGGCCGACGGTACGCAGCGCTACGCGATGATCTACGAGGCCCCGGCCGGCCCGCCGCTGCTGCGGCGCGACTCCACGATCCAGCCCATCGACGCCACGACGCTGATCCGCAGCTTCATCCGGCCCGTCGTGCAGGCGCTTTCGGAGTTCGCGCGCCGCGGCGTGAGCCATCGCGCGATCCGGCCCGACAACGTGTTCTGGTACGATTTCGGCAAGTCGAAGCTGATGCTGGGGCCTTGTACGGTGGGGCCTGCGGGCTCGCGCCAGCCTGCCCAATTCGAATCGATCGAAATGGCGATCTGCAACCCCTACGGCCGCGGTCCCGGCCATTCCAGCGACGACATGTTCTCCCTCGGGGCGACCGTGCTTGCGCTTGCGATGGGCCGCTGGCCGATGGCCGAGAGCGACGATGCGGCCGTCATCCAAAAGCGCCTTTCGGTCGGCAATTGGGAAGCGCTCGCCGGCAAATTCAACCCGCCGCCCGAATTGTTCGATTTTCTGCGCGGCACGCTGGCCGACGATCCGGCGGAGCGCTGGGCGCTGCCGACGATCGCCAAATGGACCGACGGCGGCAGGCCCGCTCTGCCCCGTTTCACCGAAATCGCCAAGGCGCGCGAACCGTTTCTGTTCGAAGCGCGCCTCTATCGCACGGCACGCGAGATCGCCCTCGCGCTAGCCTCGAACCCGGCGCAAGCGGCCGGTGCGGTGCGCTCGGGCGTGCTCGCGGACTGGGCGCGCCGCTCGCTGCCCGACGATGCGGCCGCAAGGCGCATTGCCGCCATTTCGGGACCCGACAATCCGGCCGCGCGCGACGGCGATCCGGCACTTGTGGGCCGCGCCTGCATTGCGCTCGATCCGACAGGGCCCATCCACATCGCAGGCACTTCGTCGCGCCCCGACGGGCTGGGGCCGGCCCTGGCGCATGCGTATCTCTCGCGGCGCGATTCGCTGCCGGCGTTCGATGCCCTGATTCGCGCCGGCCTGCATCTGGAGTGGCTCACCGCGCAAGAATCGCTGCAGCGCGAGCCCAATGCGCGGCCGCGGCGCAAGCACGCGTCGCACGAGCGCCTGTCGCGCTGGGCCATGGATGCGACCCCTGGCGGCGGGCTCGAGCGCTGCCTCTACGAACTCGATTCCAATCTGCCGTGCCTGTCGCCGGCCTGCATCGACCAATGGGTCGACGCGCCCGGCGAGATCCTGCCGGCGATCGATGCGTCGATCGCCGACGGCGCGAACAAGGGTTTTGACCGGCACATCGCGGCCTTTCTTTCGGCGCGCGGAGCGGCCGACGAAAAGGCGCTGCGCGGCCTGATGGGCGGGACAGCCAGCGAAGAAGAGCGCCTGGCGGCCCTGCGGCTGCTCGCCAATCTGCAGGAAAACTACATGATCGGCGGGTTGCCCAATCTCGCGGCCCAGTGTGCGGCCTTGGTGCGCCCAACGGTCGAACAGTTCCAGCGCATTTCGACCAAGCAGATGATCGCGCAGAAGACCGAAGCTTCGGTCGCACAGGGCGATCTCAAAGCGTTGCTCGGCATCGTCGACGATCGCCTGGCGCTCGAAGCCGACGGGCGCGGCTTTTCCGCTGCGAAAACGGAGTATGCGGCCGCGACCGAGCGGCTCAGCAAATCCGATCTCATCATGCTCGACCGCACGCGCCAAGCGCTGCATCGCGGGCGCGAGACGGCCGTGCTGGCCTCGGGCGCTTTGTCGCTCGCGACGTTCTTCGCCGTGCTGGCGTTGCAGTTGCCATGAACAAGCGCACCGGCGCGACACCCGAGAACGCGATCGAGCGCGCACGCCGGCGCTCGACGGGCTGGGTGCGCCGCATGGCGCCGGCCGCCTGGCTGCTGGCGGGCGTGCTGCTGGTCGGCCTGCTGGTCGCTTGGCCTGTGATCGCGTTCTATTTTGCGATCGCATGCCTGCCCACGTTGGCGATGGGCCTCATCGACGACGACCCCGACCGTCGCGGCATGGTGTGCGTGGGCACGCTCAACATGGCTGGGGCCCTGCCCTTCGTGCTGCTGTCGGTCACTGGGCAGTTCAGGGCAAACCCTCTGCTGTTCGCGCCCGCCTATCTCTTTCCGCTTTTCGGCGCCGCGATCGGGTACGGACTCTATTATTTCATTCCGCTCGTCACGCGCCGGATTGCCAAGACCGAAGAAGACCGAGAGAAAGCGGCGCTCGGCGAACGCCAGCAGACGCTGGTCGACGAGTGGGGCGCGAACGTCTCCACCGTCAAGCTCGATTTCAGCCGCAGCGACGGCTAGTCTCGGCGCCGACGGCGCATCAAAACCAAAGCTGCACCGAAAAACACGATCCGGGAGAACACGCATGCCTTCGTCCGACACTGCTGCCATCGCCAAAGTCGCCGTCGTCACCGGTGCCGGATCCGGCGTGGGGCGCGCCGTCGCCTTGGCCTTGACTGCGGCAGGCTACAAGGTGGTGCTCGCCGGCCGCCGAGCCGATGCGCTGGCCGAGACCAAAGCCTTGGCCAAAGGCACGTGCCTTGCCGTGCCGACCGACGTCGCCGACGACAAGGCGGTCGATGCGCTGTTCGCCAAAACGGTGGCCGAGTTCGGGCGCGTCGATCTGCTGTTCAACAATGCAGGCACCAACTTGCCCGCGACGTCGATCGAAGACATCGAACCCGACCGGTGGCGCAGCATCGTCGACGTCAATCTCAACGGCATGTTCTACTGCACGCGCGCCGCTTTCCGCGCCATGAAAGCGCAGACCCCGCAGGGCGGACGCATCATCAACAACGGCTCGATCTCGGCGCATGCGCCGCGCCCCGGCTCCGGCGTCTATACGGCGACAAAACACGCGATCACCGGCCTCACCAAGAGCACCTCGCTCGACGGGCGGCGCTACGACATCGCATGCGGCCAGATCGACATCGGCAATGCGGCGACCGACATGACGGCGCGGATGGCGAAAGGTGTGCCGCAGGCCAACGGCACGACGGCGGTCGAACCGACAATGGATGCAGCCCATGTGGCGAGCACGGTTGTGCATATGGCGTCGTTGCCGCTCGACGCCAACGTGCAGTTCGTGACCGTGATGGCCAGCAAAATGCCGTTCATCGGCCGCGGCTGACGCCTAAGCCGCCTTTTTGGCTTTCAGGATTTCGGACGCGCGCCAAAAGCCGAGGCCGGCCCCATCGACGAAATGCACGTGCCGGTCGGCGGCAAAGTTGCCGACCAGGCATGTGATGGTCGTGGCATCGGCGCGCGCAAGGCCGAACCGGATGTCGCCGGTCGCTTCGGCTGCCGCCAGCACGGCCTCGATGCGCGCAGCGGTGTCCGGCGTTACGTCGAGCACAAGCCGCGGGCCGCCTGCGGCTTTGCGATAGTCCGAGCGGATCGCCATGTCGCGCCGGTAGCGCGCTATGTCGATCGCCCCCAATTTGCCGCCGCACAGATGCACGATATAGGCAACGAACGCCCCAAACAGGGCGGTCGCCACGCGCCGCACGCGCTGGCCGCGCGGGCTTGCGCGCGCTTCCAAGCGCAAGGCGGCAAGGCTCGGCATCAGACGCGGCTTGATCGGCGATCCGTCGCCGAGCGGGGCCGCATCGAGCCCGCGCGTGCACGCGTCGATCTGCGCCAGCACACGGCCGAGTGCGGCAAGCCCCGCCCGGCCCGGCGCGACCGGATCGGCGATTACGCACAGCACCACGCCGTGGCGCGCGGCGACCGGCTGCCAGCGACAGGACAGGCCCTCGAGCCCCGCAAGCGGCCCGGGAGCGGGCGGCACTTGCCATTGGGAATCCTGTTTGACCCACGCGTCGGCCGCGACGATGCCGTCGCCCAGAAACAGGCCGAACGCATTGCGATTGCCGAAATCCTGCAGCGCCGCGAAAGCGTCGAGGCCCTTTGCGTATAGCGAAGCGACCGGCACGATTCCCACGCGCAACGAAATGCCGTATTCGGCGTCTGCCCAATGCGCGAGGGCCGCCAGCGCCGTGCGCGTATCGGCAATGCGGGCGGGCGGCACCGCCGCAATTGCCCCGTCGCCGCCGAACTGGCAGGCAACCGGGCCATCCCCGTCGCGTGCCGCCGCGCTCAAAACAGCGACGGCGGCGCCTGCGACAAAATTGACGTCTTTGTCGCGCCCAGCAGCCGCAAGCTTCGTGCTGCCGACGATATCGGCCACCGCCAGCGCCCAATCCGGGCCAAGCCGCGCGTAATGCGCAGGGTCGGCTCCTTCGCGTGCGAAGTCGGCAATCAGCGGCAATTCGACGGATGCCATGGCGACACCCCTTTCCTACGATCGAGTGTTGCACGATCCGCACGGCATGTTAAATCGACGCCATGGACAGTCCCATTCTCGTCGTCGGCGGCAGCGGCTTCGTCGGCCTCAATATCGTCGAAGCATTGCTCGCCAAGGGCGAAGCCGTGGTGTTGCAGGGGCTCGCCGCACCGCCGGCTGCGGCCCTTGCCGATTTTGCGAAACTGCCAGGCCGCCTCGCATGTGCGACCGGCGATGCCGCCGACACGCAAAGCCTCGTCGCCTTGGTGCGGGAACACAAAGTGCGCCGCGTCGTCTATGGGGCGGCAATCACGGCGGGGCCGCAGCGCGAACGACAGAGTGCGGCGCGCATTCTCAGCGTCAACGCGGTCGCGGCCGTCGCCCTTTACCAAGCGCTCGCGGGGCCGGATCTGGCGCGGTTTGTCTATCTCTCTTCGGTCGCCGTCTACGGTGCGGCCGGTTACGGCGATGTGCCGACGGCCGAGTCGGTCGAACCTTTGCCCGACTCGCTCTACGCGATCAGCAAATCCACGGCCGAGCGCAGCCTCGCGCGCTTGCGCGACGCCGCGCGCGGCGATGCCGTGTGTCTGCGCCTCGGCCCCGCCTTCGGGCCGTGGGAATACAGCACGGGCCTGCGCGACACGCTGTCGCCGCCTTTTGAGCTACTGCGCCACGCGTGCCAAGGCCGGACCTGCCTGCTGCCGCGCGCCGGCATTCGCGACTGGATCTATGCGCCGGATATTGGCGCCGCTGTAGCGCGCGTGACGGCGGCGCCCCAGCCGCTCGCACCGGTCTACAATGTGGGAGCCGGGCACACGGCAAGCCTGCTCGAATTTGCAGTTGCCCTGCAGCAGCGCTACCCGCACTTCGCGGCAAATGTGGCCCAAGCACCGCACGAGGCCACACTCGACCTCTATGCGCCGCGCGACCGCGCAATGCTCGATGTAACGCGGCTTGCCGCCGATGTCGGCTTCCATGCCTCGCGGAACGTCCCGGCGACGGTTGCCGCGTGGCTCGCGTGGCTCGACCGCCATCCGGATTTTGCGCCCGGCTAAACTTCTGCACGCATCGATTTACTCGCACAGTCAGATGCGCTATCGAACGGCGACCGTCATCCCTTTGCCGTCGGCAGATTTCATGAGCAGCGGTTTCGACTCCAGCGTTTTGGCCGAGCTTCGTCTTCATATTGGCGACGAGGCGGTCGGGCGCGTGATCGCGCAGTTCAAAACCGATGTGGCGCGGCGCATCGAGCTGCTGCCCGGACTGTTGGGACAAGATCTTGCGCGTGCAGCCCATGCGCTGAAAGGCTCGGCGCTCGAGGTGGGGGCCGTCGCCATGGCCGAGGCCGCACGCACGCTCGAACAAACAGGGGCGACCCTCTCGGCAGATGCGGCTGCCAGCCGGATCGAAACGCTACGCCGCCTCGTCGCCGAGACTTTCGACGCCCTCGACCGGGTCATCGCAACCCGCACCTGATCGAGTTTTCAGCGGCTCCAAACACCAATCAAACTGGTCACTTAAATTACATATTTATACTGTATAATTAACGAAATGGTAAGCATGTATGTTTTCAGGATTAAAAATCATTCGAAATTCTTATTCAATAGACATAAAAAAGATTGATTTTTATTTAAAATTTGATTTAAATGCTCGCAGGACCAAACAATCAAGGACTCGCTGCGATGATCAACCGCGCCACCGACAGCAACTTCGACCAGCTTCTCGCCGCTTCCGAAGACGCAATCGTCCTTTCGCTCGACGGCGAAAAGGAAGCTGCGGCCGCGATGCAGGACGAAAAGACGGTGTCCGCCGAGGAGACCGAAAAGCTCGATGCCGAATGGCTTCGCACCGCCAGCGTGCTCAACGTCAGAAGCGGCGAAGGCGTGGAAACGGGCGACAAAAACGACCTCATCGTCGTGCACGACGACGGTGCTGGCTACGACAGCAAGATCATCGCCGCCGGCGGCGGCGACCGCGTCCATGCAGGTGCGGGCAACGACTATATCGACGCCGGTTCGGGCAACGACACGATCCACGCGGGGGCAGGCAAAGACACGGTGATCGCGGGCGAAGGCGACGACACGGTGTGGGCCAGCCTCGACAACGACCAGCTCGAAGGCGGCAGCGGCGACGACCGCCTGGGCGGCGACGATGGCGACGACAGCGCGATCGGCGGCGACGGCAACGACACGCTGGTCGGCTGGTCGGGCGACGATTATCTCGACGGCGGCGAAGGCGACGACACGCTCGTGGGCGACGCCGGCTACAAGGACCGCATGTTCGGCGGCAACGGCAACGACCGCATTTTCGACAATGACGGCGTGCTGGGCGCCCACGGCGGGGCCGGCGACGATCTGATCGCGGTTTCATTCGCCGCCGATAGCACCGCGCGTTCCGACGGCAAGATCTCGGGCGGGTACGGCAACGACGCGATCTTTGTGGCCATGGACAACGCCAAGCTCTTTTTGAACATGCGGGCCGACGAGATTTCGGCGAGCGACCAGGACGGCAACGACTATGTCGAACTCTCGGGCATCTACGGCAATTCGGTCGTGTCGATGGGCGGCGGCGACGACTATTTCGTCGGCGGCATCGGCAACGACAACGTCAATGGCGGCAAGGGGTCGGATTGGCTCGCGGGCGGTGCAGGCAACGACCTGCTGACCGGCAGCGACGGGGCCGACCGTTTCATCTTCGCCAACGGCACCGGCCGCGACACGATTGCCGATTTCACCGTCGGCACCGACCTGATCGACCTGCAGGGCTATCTGGGCGACAAGGGCGAAGCTCTCGCCTTCGAAAACCTCGCGATCGCCCAGCAGGGCAACAACACGGTCATCACGCTCGGCGCGTCGGACTCGGTCACGCTCTCGGGCGTCTCGGCCAAGTCGCTTGCGGTCGGCGATTTTTTCTTCGGCTAAAGCCGTTTTCCCGCATCAAGTCGCTCCTTTAAGAATCCGTAGGGTATATTATTATTATTTTTCAATAAGTTAATAGATATTTGGTATACCAATAAATATCTATTGTCTTTTATCTAAAATTCGATATAAATCCAATTATCTTCTCTCGACAAAGGACCAAAGCCCATGACGACGTCCCCGACCCCGACCTTCAACCAAGCCCTTTGGCAGCAAACCGCGACCCGCATCACCGGCACTTTGGGTGCCGACACGCTGTACGGCAGCAACGGCAACGATCTCATCAACGGGCGCGAAGGCGACAACCTGATCGGCGCCAATGCCGGCGACGACCAGATCCGCACGGGCGGCGGCAAAGACACGATCTATGCGGGCGAAGGCAACGACTCGATTTGGTCCGGGGCCGGCGACGATCTGATCAACGCAGGCGAAGGCGACGACCGCATCGATGCCGGCGCCGGCAACGACGCGATCCATGCGGGCGAAGGCAACGATTCGGTTTGGGCAGGCTCGGGCAACGACTTCGTGCTGGCCGGTGCCGGCAACGACCGCGTGGACGCAGGCTCGGGCGACGATACCGTGTGGGGCGGCCTCGGCGACGACACGATCTTCGGCGGCGACGGCAACGATTGGCTCGGCGGCGACGAAGGCGACGACAAGGTTTACGGCGGCGACGGCAACGACACGCTGCATGGCTGGACCGGCAACGACCTCTTGAGCGGCGGCCAAGGCGACGACCGCCTCAGCGGTGACGAAGGCGACGACACGCTCCACGGCGGCGACGGCAACGACACGCTGGCCGGCGGCCTCGGCAACGACACGTTGGGCGGCGGCAACGGCGACGATCTGCTGCTCGGCGACGACGGCGACGACCGCCTGGCAGGCGACGACGGCAACGACACGCTCGCAGGCGGCCTCGGCAACGACTTTCTGCACGGCGGCGAAGGCGACGACCTGCTGAACGGCGGCGAAGGCGACGACACGCTCCATGGCGGCGCCGACAACGACACGATCTTCGGCTCGACGGGCAACGACCATCTGCACGGCAGCGACGGCAACGATCGCGTCAGCGGCGACGAAGGCGACGACAAGGTCTATGGCGGCAACGGCACCGACGTGCTGGCCGGCGGGATCGGCAACGACACGCTGGGCGGCGGCAACGGCGACGACCTCATCGGCGGCGGCGAAGGCGACGATCGCCTCGCGGGCGACGACGGCAACGACACGCTGGCCGGCGGCGCGGGCAACGACTATCTGCACGGCGGCAACGGCGACGACACGCTGGTCGGCGACGCAGGGTTCATGGACACGATGCATGGCGGCAACGGCAACGACCGCATCTTCGACGCCGACGGCGTGGCCGAAGCGCGCGGCGGGGCCGGCGACGACGCGATCGCGATTTCGTTCGACGCGGCCTGGGACAACGACGCCAACGAAGCGACCGGCCCGCTCTCGCACTTCAGGATTTCGGGCGGTGCCGGCAACGACACGATCCTCGTCGAAATGGCACATGCAGGCTTCGTGCTCGGCATGAACGCCGACGACGGCGGCGCGCGCGAAACCGACGGCAACGACACGGTCGAGCTGCGCGGCCTCTACGCCGCCTCGAACATCACGATGGGCAACGGCAACGACCAATTCGTCGGCGGTATGGGCAACGACAGCGTCAATGGCGGTGCGGGCAACGACTGGCTCGTGGGCGGGGCCGGCAACGACACGCTGATCGGCGGGGCGGGCGACGACCGTTTTGCCTTCGCCAACGGTTCGGGCCGCGACACGATCCGCGACTTCGGCAACGGCGACAACACGATCGACCTGTCCGCCTACTGGAAGGCCGACAACCAGGCGCTCACCTTCGCCGACGTGTCGATCGCCCAGCAGGGCCAAAACACGGTGATCACGCTCGGCACGAACGACTCGATCGTGCTCGAGAAATTCTCGGCCGTGAACCTGACGTCGCAAGACTTCATCTTCGGCTGATCGCGACAGGAAAAACCGGGCGCGCTCTTGAAAAAGGGCGCGCCCGTTTTGCGTTTCTAAAGTGCGGATTCGACTTCCGCGCGCGTGGGGCAGCCCAAGCGGCCGCCGAAATGCCGGCATTTGAGCGAGGCGGCCACGCACGCAAAACGCGCGGCCTTTGCAGTCGCCATCCCCTCGGCGAGGCCCAGCGCAAACGCGCCGTGGAACACGTCGCCGGCCGAGAGCGTATCGACGACCTCGACCGCCAAAGCCGGCACGTGGCGCATCGCACCCTCTTCGAGCCAGAAATAGCCGTCCGCCCCGCAGCTCGCACCGACATGGCCCGCATGCGCTGCCGCCACCGCGCGCAAGGCCGGCTCGAGCGCATCGAGGCCCGTATAGGCGAACAGCCCCGCATCCGAAAACACCGCGTGCGAGGCAAGCGGCACAAGGCGCGCCAGGATCTCGCGCGGGCCCACGTCGGCATCGAGCATCGCGGGCAGGCCTTGCGCGCGTGCGGCGGCAAGAACGGTCTCCGCCCCTTCGACCCAGCGCACGTCGGCCAGCGCGAAATCGGCGGTCTTGAGATTTTCCGTCGGCAGCCAGGCCGGCGACGGATCGAGCTGCTTGTCGTGGAAGGGTACGACCAGGCGCTTGCCGTCCGCATCGACGATCACGCAAGCATGCGACGAGCGCCCGACCGCGACGGACCGGATGTCGGAAACGTCGAGCCCGGATTGCCCGAGCTCCGTGCGGATCGCTTCCCCACGCGCGTCATTCCCGACCCGTGCCCAGGCTGCGGCCGCCCCGCCGAGCTTGGCGAACGTGTAGGCGGCCGAGATCGCCATGCCGTCGGCAACCCGCGCGGCGGCGCTCGCAAGCGCTTTGGCCGGCGGTGCGGGCACGGCATCGACGCGATAGATCGACGTTTCGCACACCGCACCCACGGCAACTAAACGCTTCTTGGACGGCAAAACCATTTGTTCTTTTTCCAGTTCGCGACTCCAAAACGGGCCCTATGATGGCTGCAAATCCTGCACGCGGAAAGGTCCCCTCCATGTCGCGTTTTACGTTCGGGCTGCCGGAAGATCTGCGCGGCTATATCCACGCCGTGTCGCTGCGCGAAACGGCGCTGCAGAGGCGTTTGCGCAACGAGACGGCGCAGCTGCCGCAAGGCGGCATGCAGATAAGCCCCGAACAGGGCCAATTGATGGCGCTGCTCGCCCGCCTGATCGGCGCCAAGTTCTATCTCGAGATCGGCACTTTCACGGGCTACAGCGCGCTCAGCGTGGCGGCAGCCCTGCCCGAAGACGGGCGCGCGATCTGCTGCGACGTTTCGGCCGAATGGACGGCGATCGCACGCCGCTTTTGGCAGGAGGCGGGCGTTGCGGCGCGCATCGAGCTGCGCCTCGCACCCGCGCTCGAAACGCTCGACGCGTTGCTGGCAAGCGGCCATGCGGGTGCGGTCGATCTTGCCTTCATCGACGCCGACAAGACCGGCTATGCCGCCTATCTCGAACGCGTGTACGCACTGCTGCGCCCGAACGGACTGCTGCTCGTCGATAACGTGCTGTGGGGCGGCAAGGTTGCCGATCCGGCCGCATCGAGCCCCGACACGGACGCCTTGCGCGCCTTCAATCTGCGCCTCAAAGACGATGCGCGCTTCGACATTTCGCTATTGCCGGTCGGCGATGGCCTCACGCTCGCGCGCAAGCGCTAGACGGCGCGCTTGTTGTTGAAACTGCCGAACACCTTGTCGGCGACCCGCTTCTGCGCGTCGGGCATCGCGTCGTAGAGCGGTTTGAACGACGCCGTCAGATCGACCAGGCCCTCGAGATGCGCCTGGGCGAATTCCTGGTCGTTCTTGAGATCTTCGAGGGCTGTCGGATACTGCGCCTCTTGCGCGCGCTTGGCGGCGACGCGCTTTTCCATGTCGGCCGCATTGGCGCGCAGGCTGCGCGCGACCGGCTCCCACAAAGGCTGCTGGGCGGGCGTGATCTGCAGATCGGCATGCAGACGCGCGAGGCGCGCATCGAGCGTTTCGCGCTTGGGGCGCAGCGGCGTGGTCTGCACGGCCGGCGGTACGAGCTGCGTGACGGCAAGGCCCGTCGATTGCGCCTGCGACGGGCGCGCCTGCGCGGCTGCCAGCGTTATGCCGAGCACGGCGGCAAGGGCAAGCGTGCGAGCGGCAGGGCGTTTCATGGCAGGGCTCGTTTTGTTGGAGACGATTGCGAGCCGCAAGATTGCGCGCCGCACCGCGCAAAACGGAGCCCCGGAAACTACGCAGGATCGAAGATGTGGCGAAAAATGGTGCCGCAGGAGGGAATTGAACCCCCGACCCGCGCATTACGAATGCGCTGCTCTACCCCTGAGCTACTGCGGCACTGGGGTCTCGGAATCGGCGGCAAACTACAGGAAGCCCCCGGCGCTGGCAAGTGACGCAAATGCCGGTGCAACACCCCACCCGATCGGTCGCGGGCGCATTTGGCCGGTAGAAGCAATTGTGCGAAACTTTACGCCGCATGCGGATTTGGCTCGCACTGGCAGCTTTGAACGGTCTGGTCGCCGTCGCCATCGGGGCAGCGGGCAGCCATATCCTGTCGGGCCAGCTCGATGCGGCCGATCTTGCGCGTGTGCGCCTGGCGGCCGAATACCAGCTTATCCACGCGCTCGCCCTGCTGGGCGTGGCCGCACTGGCCGAGCGGCGCGGCTCTCTGCGCCTGTTCCTGGCCGGGCTCTGCATTGCGCTCGGCATCGCCGGATTTTCGGGCGGGCTTTATGCGCGGGCCCTTGCCGGAATCGGCGTCGGCCCGGTCGTGCCGATCGGCGGCAGCTTGCTGATGCTGGGCTGGTTTTGGCTGTTCGCGGCCGCTTTCGGGCAGCGCCGATAAAGCATCAGTTCGGGCGCGTCGCCGAATCGTCCGGATCGGGCGCGGCTTCGGGCGGCGGCGGGGCGGGGCCGGCCTGGTGGAAAATCATGCGCCAGGCGCCGTCTTCCGGCGCAAACGCATTGGTCGCCGCAAGCCAGTCGCGACCGACCCGCTCGCTGCAGCTTACGAACGCCACCGTGCCCACAAAATGGATGCGCGGATGCGACATTTCGAGGCCGATCGCGGCACCGCCGAGCAGCCGCTTCCAGCTGTCGAGCACCGCATCGCGGCCGACCAGGGCAGGCCACCCCGGATGCAGGCACAAGACCGGCAGCGTATGGGCCCACAGGGCGGACATGCCCTCGTAGTCGCGGTCGGCGAAGGCTTGGTAGAAAGCTTCGTTCGCGAAAAGTGCTGCGCTGCGCGCGCGCCACGGATCGAAACCCGACATTTATCTCCGTACCGCTGCTTGCAATTGCATGCGAATCTCGGCCCCGCGGCGGCAAAACCCTTTTGTCGCAAGGTGCTTGCGTATCTCTGGCACGAAATCTTGCCCTTCTGATAAGGTACACAATCAAACTGCCGATTCCCACGGCTTTGCGTGGCGCACCCACGAAACATCGCAGAAGGTTCAGGCCCAGGCATGGACGCGGCCGTATCGAAGTCATTTTGGGCGCCGCCGACATTCGCGGAGCGCGGCGCGTCCGTGCCCTTCACC
The DNA here is from genome assembly GCA_027490975.1 of Rhodospirillaceae bacterium. GTDB lineage: Bacteria > Pseudomonadota > Alphaproteobacteria > CACIAM-22H2 > CACIAM-22H2 > Tagaea. The sequence continues at coordinate 21,731 of JAIXXA010000028.1, read as the reverse complement.
ACCCCCATCATCGTGGGTGCGCGCGTGCGCGGGCGCAACAAGGATCTCGAGCTTGTGGTGCCGAACCCCTCGGGAGCGAAGGGCAACTACATTCTGCAGTGGAAGAGCCTGCCCGAGGTCTTCACGCTGTCGGTCCACGACCGCGTGCTGCACCGGGCGATCGGCGAGGCGATGGCCTCGAATCCGAGTGCGGTGCGCAAAGCGACCCTGAAGACTGCGGCGACCGGCCTTGCCGGCCCTGCCGCCGCCAAACAGGCCAAGATGGTCCTCAAGGAAGAGGAAGATTTCAAGCTGCTGATCCAGTTCTCGCTGCTGTCCGAGACGGTGGCCCAGCTGTCGGGCGGGCAGCTGCAGATCACGCTCGCGCACGTGCAGAGCGACACCGGCCGCCAGCAGGCGAAGCTGATCCTCGCGCGCGTCGCGCACAAGGTGAAGCTCGAGGGCAACGAACTCTACGCGATGATCGAGAGCTGGGCCGACCATATCGGCGCCCTCGGCACGCCGAAACTGCCCAAAGCACCGCGCTTGCGCAAGATGCGCAACCGCATCGACGAATTCGCCAATTCGATCGGCAGCTGGGCGGAAGTCGACCGCTCCGAATCGGCCCAGCTCGGCGGGCTTGCGAGCCTCGTTGCGCGCGAAACCGCGTCGCTTGCGGCCGAACATTTCGCGACGGTCGACGGGCTCCTCGAAAATTTCGAAGCGACGCTCGGCAAATGGGAGAAGAGCCAAGCCGAGCTCGCGCGCATCGCCGACCGCATTTCGTGGATGCTCGACGGCTGGGACCTTCTCGTCGCCATGTGGGAAGACGCGGTGCTGAAGCCGCCCTACGAACAGCAGGCGACGGTGCAGGAGCTCGCGCGCATTCTGCCGATCGTGCCGGAGGAAGAAGTGACCGGCGCGCGGCGCGAGAAGGCGCGCGACATCGGCGTGCAGCGGCGCAAAATGGTCAAGCCGATGGAAGATTGGATCAGCGGCTCGATCGATCCCGAACTGCGCACGCGGCTCGAGCGCTACAAGGCGAAGGCCGCATGACCGACACCGGCAAAGCCTTGGGCGATCTGTCGCAGCGCCTGTCGCAGATCCCGGAAGCGACGCTGGTCGAGCTCGTCTGGACGCTCGAAGGCAAACGCGTCGGCAACCACACCGACCACACGGCCGTGACGCTGCTCGGCCAGTTCCGGCCGCGCCTGCAGCTCGTGCGCCCGGCGCGCCGCATGTCGGCCAAGCGCCTGTTCGCCCTGCCCTTCGAAGACATGCTGACCAACGCCCCGCCGGGCAAGGAAAAGATCATCGGCAAGATAAGCCGCGCCGTGATCAGTCCGGCCTGGGATCTGCTCGTCGACAAGATCGGCCGCACCGAAATCGACCAGATCGACGAAGAGATCCGCAAGATCGGGCGCGGTACGATCAGCTGGACCGGGCTTGGCCACCGTCTGTGGCCGCAATGCGCGCAAGCGCTGCGCGAGACGATCGTGCGCGGCGAAAAGACCGTCGCCTACCGCGCCGAACTGATCCCGAAGCTCGGCGGGCCGGAAATGTGGCTCGATCTGCAGGACATCGCCGACGTCATGGAGATCGCCGAAGAAATCCAGATGATGCGCGACAATCTGCCGCCCAAGCCCATTGTGGCGCTGACCGACCAGGACATTGCCGCGATCGGCAACGTCGTGATGGCGGTCGATACCAAGATGAAGTCGCGCGCGCCCGTCGTGGTCTACGCGCTTGTCGCGCGCCTCGACCAGCCGACCGAAATTCTGTCGATTTTCGTGCGCGTCGCGGAAAAGGGCATGGCCGGCTCGACCGGCGAGCTTGCCTCGATCACGACCGAGGTGATGGTGACCGACATGGAGCAGCGTTTCGAAGACGTGCGCCGATCGCTTTCGTCCGGCGACGGCGACCGCAAAACGAGCGTGCGCGAGGATCTCGCCAAAGAAGTCGAGCACCATCTCGTCGGCATCCAGAAGGGCAAGGACATGCTGAAGGGCACGTCGGGTGCCGCTGCCGCCAAGCGGCTCGACCGCGTGCGTCTGAAGCTCAAAGACATGATCGCGGCCAACATCATCGAGAACACGAGCAAGGAAATCGCGTCGGTCCTCTCCGATCTCAAGCGTCTTGCCCCCATGGCGGCGGGCGAAGGCGAAATTGCCGAGATCCAGCAGATGGAAGACCGCCTGCTCGCGTTGCAGCTCGCCTCCAAATTCGCGGGCGATCTCGGCCTCACGCAAGAGGTCAAGGACGAGCTCAAGCGCGTCGAGACGCAGATCGAAGGCCATACGGGCAAGATGTTCGGCGATCTGCGCTTGAACGGCCTCACGCCCGAGCAGCGCGACGCGGTCGAGGCCGATCTGTTTTCGAGCGTGCGCATGCTCGAACTCGTGTCGGGGGCCGAGCGCGCCGAAAAGACGCTGCTCGAAGGCCTCGACATCATCGACGTCAAAATAGCCGAAGCCGCCGCCGCAGCGCGCTGAACGGCGCGAGGCTGGGTACGCGCCTCAGCGCGCTTCGAGCCGGGCCTGCGCCGCCTGCACTTGCCTCGCCGGCAGACGCGCAGGTCCGCGCCATTCCATGCGGTCGAACGCACCGCAATGCGTGCACAAGGCGAGCCATGTTTCGTGCGGCTGGCCGCACGCCGCACATGTCCAGGCGGGATCCGGGTTCGCGTCGGCCGCGCGCGCCAGCCAATGGCGCGCGCCCTCGGCGTCGTCGCCTTGCGCTTCGGCGATGCGCTGCATAAGACGGCACAGGCCGAGGCTGGGTGCGGGCGCGTTGGGCACGCCTTCGACCGCGCCCTCGGCCGCAAGGGCCGCTTGCGCATGGCGCTTGGCCTCGCCCCACAAATCGGCTGCAAGTGCGGCCTCGGCGAGGGCGATGTGGGTTTCGCGGTGCAGGGGCGCAAGCTTGGCGAGCCGCTCGACCTGCTTGACCCATTGCAGCGCATTGGCCACGGGCCGCGCCAAGCGATAGGCCGCCAGCAGATCGGGGTGCGGATGGCGCGCCCATTCTTTTTCGACGAGATTGCCCGCCGCCCGCGCGCGCGCATCGCGCGCATAAAGTGTTGCGAGGGTTGCCGCCACTTCCGGCCGGTCGGGTGCAAGCCGCCAGGCGCGCTCGGCGGCCGCGATCGCACTGCGCAGATCGCCTGCCGCACTGAGTGCGCGGGCATGCGCATGCAGCGCTGCCGCCGCCTGTCCGTCGGCAACGGCAGGCTCGAGCAGCTTGTGGCGCCGCGCTTGGATCAGCGTCTCGCCCGCCTGCGCCCATGCGCCGCTTTTGGTTTCGAGCTCGACGAGGGCGGCCGAAACCCAGGTCGCGTCGGGTCGCAGCTCGCGCGCGCGCCGTGCTAGCGCAAGCGCCTCGTCCGTTTCGCCGCGCTTGATCGCCGCCCCCACAAGCCCGCGCAGCGCCGCAAACTCGGTTTCGGGCGATGCGCGCATCGCTTCGAGGTGTTTGTTCGCATCGGCTTCGTCGCCGGCGAGCTGCGCTGCCTGCGCGGACAGCAATTGCACGACCGGTGCTGCCCCGAGCTTGCCCTGCGCCGACCGCGCTTGGCGCCGCGCTTCGCTTGCGTCGCCCGATGCGATCGCAACGAGCCCGCGCGTGACGGCCTCGTAGCCTTTGCGCGTGCGCCGCGCTTGGCGCCAGTCGGCAAAGCGTTTGGGCGTGCCCAACGTGGCCCGCCATACGCGGTCCAAAAGGATCAGCGCAAAACCGATCGCGGCAACGAGCACGGCAAGCCCGCCGAAGGACGTGTCGAGACGCCAGCCCGCGAACTCGACGCTCGCACTGCCCGGTGCGCCCGCAAGCCACGCGACCACGAGCATCGCAACCGCGGCAACGAGCATCAAAGAAAGCGTGCGGCGCATCGCTTCCGGCCCCGCTCAGCCGCCGCCGGCAGCGGCAAGGGCTGCGATTTCGCGCTCCACCGCCAGGCGCAGACGCACGGCCTCGATCCAGCCGCGCGCCGGTGCGATCCACGCCGCCCCTTGCACGCCGTCGAACGCGGCAAGTGCGCCCGCAAGATCGCCCGCATTCGCCATCACTTCGGCGCGCGCCACGCGCGCACTTGCATCGTCGCCCGCAATTTCGCCCACGCGCCGGATCGACAGCAGGCCCTGCACGCGTTCGAGCAGTTCGCCCCAGCGCCCGGCAACTTCGCCCGTGCGCGCGGCGGCAACCATTGCGTTGGCGAGTGCCGGAAAGCGCCTTGCCAATGCGGCGCGCGTCTCAAGCCCGCGCTCGGCCGCCTGGACCAGCGCCGAAAAATCTTCGGGCCGCCGCGCCTCGCCCGCCATCTCGCGCACGAGGGCGAGTTCGGCGGCAAAGGGCCGACCCGCCATCGCCGCGTCGCGCAACTGGCCCACGGCCAAGCGAAACTCCGCGCGCCGCACGGAAGCACGATCGGTGGTTTGCTCGACGATGCCGCCCTGCAGGCGCTCGACTTCGGCCTGGATGCGCGCCAGTTCGCCCGCCAAGCGGCGATTTTCGGCCATCATGGCGGCCAGCGCCGCTTGCGTGCCCGGATCGACCTGGATACGCGCCTCGAGCGCTTCGAGCCGCGATTCGAGCGGGCCAAGATCGACGGCGGCGCCGGGTGCCGCCGGTGCAACCGTCGGCGCCGGGCGTTGTTCGATCTGCGCCAGCCGCCGATCCACGGCCGCCAAACGCTGTTCGAACGCACCGGTTGCCGGCGGTACGGCTACCGTCGCCGAAATGCCGGTCTTGGGCGCCGCGATCGTGTTCTGCCAATAGAGCACACCGCCCGCCCCGATGCCGCCGGCAATCACCGCCATCACGAAAGGCAGCAATACGCCGCGCGAAACCGCGGGCGGCGATGTCGGCGACGGCGCTGCGGCCGCAGGCTTTGCGGCTGCAGGGCGCGGGCCCGGCTCGCTTGCCGGCGTATCGAGTACCTCGGCCAAACGATCGACCGCCTCGAGCAGCGCAGTTTCGTTGGGCTGGTCGGCCGCGATCGCCGCCTTGAAACGGCAACCTTGCTCGCGCGCGATCTCGAGCGCACTGGGGGCAAGAGCAAGGGCCGTCACGCGCGCGAGCTTGTCGCCCAGCCCGGCCTCGTGCACGAGGCGCGCGAAGATTTCGGCCGTGCGCGGCGAAAAGAACGTGACCACGTCGATGCGCCCATGGCGCAACGCCTCGGCCGCATCGTCGGGCAGTTTCGTCGCCGTGTCGGCGCGATAGAGTTGGACGCGGCGCACGTCGAAGCCTTCGGCGCCCAATACGCCGGCAAGATCGCCCGCAACCGCGGTACCCGTGGCATGGATCAACGTTCCGTCCTTGGGATCGAGGCGCTTTTGCACCAAAGCTGCCAAGGTTTCGACGTCGCCCGACGCACTTTCGACGGCACCGAAGCCCGCATTGCGCGCCGCTGCCGCCGTCGCGTCGCCCACGCAGAAGGCTTTGAGGTCGCGGCGCTTCTGCGTATGCGCAAAAGCGCGCACGCCGTTGGCCGATGTGAAGAGCACGGCCTGCACGCCCGCAAGGTCGAGCGGCGGGGCATCGTCCACGACGATGTCGAGCAAGGGGGCCACCACCGCGTCGTGCCCGCGCATGGCGAGGGCGACCGCAAACAGATCGGCCTCGCCGCGCGGCCGCGTAACCAGGATCTGCAGGCGGCGCTTGGGCGCCGTCATTGGAAATAGCCCGGGCCGGCGCGGCCTTTGAGTTCCTCGCCCGCGTCTTCGCCCATTGCCAGCGCATCGCTCTTGGGGCCTTCGCGCGAGGTCGTCAGCAGCCCGCTGCCGTCGGGACGCACCACAAGACCGTCGAGCCGCAGGCGGTCGCCCTCGAGCCCGATCGCCAAAGCGCCGATCGGCGTGCGGCACGAACCGTCGAGCCGCTCGAGCAGCCCGCGCTCGGCCGTGACGGCCACATGCGTAGGCGCATCGTCGAGGGCGGCGAGATAGCTGCGCGTTTGCGCATCGTCGAGGCGGCATTCGATGCCGATCGCCCCTTGCGCCACGGCCGGCAGCATGTCGGCCGTCGATAGCACGGCGCTCACGTCGGCTAGGCGCCCGAGGCGCTTCAAGCCCGCATAGGCAAGGAACGTGGCCCCGACCGTGCCGTTGCGCACTTTCTCGAGCCGCGTATCGACGTTGCCGCGCAACGGAACCACCACGATGTCCGGGCGCCGGGCGCGCAGCTGCGCCCCGCGCCGCAAGCTTGCCGTCCCCACGACCGTGCCCTTGGGAAGATCGTCGAGCCCGGCAACACCGGGGCCCGCAATCAGCGCGTCGCGCGGATCTTCGCGCTTCAGCATGGTGACGATCCCCAGCCCTGCGGGCAGGAAGGTCGGCACGTCCTTCATCGAATGGACGGCAAGGTCGATTTCGCACGCCAGCAGCGCTTCCTCGATCTCCTTGGTGAACAAGCCCTTGCCGCCGGCTTCCGCAAGTGTGCGGTCTTGAATCCGGTCGCCCGTGGTCTTGATCACCGTGATGGCGATCGCCCCTTCGGCCGCCAAAGCCGGATGGGCCGCTGCCAGCAACCGCTTGGTTTCGTTGGCCTGCCACAGCGCCAGCGGCGAGCCGCGCGTTCCGATCCGCAATAAAGCCGTCATGGTCCCCCTGTCCTTAACGCCCTTTATCGCGTGCCGCGCGGGGTCGCTGCAAGCGCGCTTTCAGGTGCGCCCCGGATCGGCTAAAGCTGGCGCCGATGAAACCGATTCTGGGTCTCGAAACCAGCTGCGACGAAACCGCCGCCGCCCTTGTGGCGCCGGACGGGCGCATCTTGGCGCAGCGCCTGCTCTCGCAGACGCGCGAGCACGCGCCCTTCGGCGGTATCGTGCCCGAGATCGCGGCCCGTTCGCACCTTGCCCATCTGCCGCGCTTGGTGGACGAGACCTTCGCCGCCGCCGGCCTCGGCTGGCAAGATATCGAAGCGGTCGCAGCGACCACGGGGCCAGGCCTCATCGGCGGCGTGATCGTCGGCGCCACATTCGGCAAGGCGGCATCCCTCGCGCGCGGGCTGCCCTTCGTTGCGGTCAACCATCTCGAAGGGCACGCGCTGTCGGCACGCATGGGCACGGATGTGCGGTTTCCTTATCTGCTCCTGCTGGTCTCGGGCGGGCATTGCCAGTTGCTGGGCGTGTTGGGCGTCGGGCGCTATCGCCTGCTCGGCAGCACGCTCGACGATGCGGTCGGCGAAGCGTTCGACAAAGTCGCCAAATTGCTGGGCTTGCCTTATCCGGGCGGACCCGAGATCGAGCGGCTGGCACATAGCGGCAGCGCCAAACGCTTCGATCTGCCGCGCCCCTTGCTGGGCCGGGCAGGCTGCGATTTTTCGTTTGCCGGCCTCAAGACGGCCGTGCGCTTGCTGGTCGAAAAAGTCGGCCCGCTCGACGAAAACGCCCGCGCCGACATCGCCGCATCTTTCCAGGCGGCCGTTGCCGACACGCTCGCCGACCGCACGGCCAATGCCGCGCGCATGTTCGTGGCAGAATTTCCGGCCGCCAACCATTTGGTCGTGGCCGGCGGGGTTGCCGCCAACCGCACCTTGGGCCAGCGTCTGGCAAAAACGGCCGACCGGTTCGGCCTCGCGTTTGTGGCCCCGCCGCCCGCCTTGTGCACCGACAATGCCGCAATGATCGCCTGGGCCGGGATCGAGCGCTTGCAGCTTGGCTTGAGCGACGGGCTCGGCATTGCCTGCCGGCCGCGCTGGCCGCTCGAGGAACTCGCAAGGGCGACCGCGCCGTGAGCCGCACGTTCAAAAAGATCGCCGTGATTGGAGCCGGTGCCTGGGGCACAGCACTCGCGCAAACGGCGGCACGCGCGGGCCTCAAACCCACTTTGTGGGCGTACGAGACCGCGACCGTTGCCGAAATCGCCGAACGCCACACCAACGCCGTGTATTTGCCGGGCGTGGCTCTCGATCCCGCGATCGATGCCACGTCCGACCTCGGCGCGGCGGCCGCCGAGGCCGACATCGTGCTGGCGGCGACACCGGCCCAGCATCTGCGCGCAACCTTGCAGCACTTGGCGCTGCCGGCTGGCGTGCCGCTCATCCTTGCGACCAAAGGCATAGAGCTTGGCACCGGCGCCTTGATGAGCGATGTGGCGCAGCACGCCGCCCCGAGCCATCCGATCGCGATCTTGACCGGCCCCACCTTCGCGCGCGAAGTGGCGCTGGCGCAGCCCACGGCCGTCACGCTTGCCGCGAGCGACGCGACGCTCGGCCAAGCGCTCGCACAGGCTTTGGCAACACCTCGTTTCCGCATCTACCGCAACGACGATGTGGTCGGCGCCCAAGTCGGCGGGGCCGTCAAAAACGTCGTGGCATTGGGCTGCGGCATCGTGGCTGGGCTCGCGCTTGGCGACAATGCGCGCGCCGCCTTGATGACGCGCGGCCTCGCCGAAATGGTCCGCTTGGGCGTGGCGCTCGGCGGCCGCGCCGAAACCTTGATGGGACTTTCGGGCCTTGGCGACCTCGCACTCACGTGCAACAACGACCAGTCGCGCAACATGCGCTTCGGGCGCGCATTGGGGCGCGGCCTCACGCCGACGCAAGCGCTCGCCGACCCGGCCTTGGGTCTGGCGCATGCCGTGATCGAAGGCGTGGAAGGGGCCGCATCGGTCGGCGCCCTTGCCCGCCAAAAGGGCGTCGATATGCCGATCGTCGCCGCCCTCGACGCGATTCTGCACCACGGTGCGAGCGTGGCACGGACCGTGGATGCGCTGCTCAACCGTCCGCTCAAAGAGGAATGAGAGATGGCCTATTGGCTGATGAAAAGCGAGCCCGACGTCTATCCGTGGTCGAAACTCGTCGCCGACAAGCGCGGTTCGTGGGACGGCGTGCGCAACCATCTCGCCAAGCTCAATCTCAAAGCCATGAAAAAAGGCGACCGCGCGTTTTTCTACCATTCCAACATCGGCAAGGAGATCGTCGGCACGATGGAAGTCGTGCGCGAAGCCTATCCCGATCCGAGTGCGGAAAAGGGCGAATGGTTCATGGTCGATGTGGCCCCGCTCGCGCCGGCCGCAACCCCGCTCGGCCTGGCGACGATCAAGACGCTGCCCGAGCTGGCCGAAATGGCGCTCCTCAAGATGTCGCGCCTGTCGGTGCAGCCGGTGCGCCCGGCGGAATGGAAATTCGTCTGCAAGCGCTTGGGCATTGCCCCATGACGGTGCTGTGCCGGCTCGACGAAATTCCCGATCCAGGCGGCAAGGGGTTCGTGTTCGGCGAGGCCGAAAAACGTGAAGAAATCTTCGTGATGCGCAAGGGCGACAAGATCTACGGCTATCGCAATCGCTGCCCGCATGCGCTGGTGCCGCTCGACTGGACAAGCGACCAGTTCCTCGATCCGTCGCGCACGATGATCATGTGCGCGATGCACGGCGCGCTGTTCGCGATCGAAGACGGGCGCTGCCTTGCCGGGCCCACGCGCGGGCGCGGGCTTTCCGCCATCGCCGTGCGGCTCGTCGACGGCGACGCAACTTCAGGCCCCGTGCTCGTTTGGGACAAATCGGCCGATTGACGGCCAAACCCGGTCTCGAACGGCTTGCAACCGGCCGGATGGCGCCCTAAAACCGACCCCAATCGTCGTCGCAAGACGGCCGCCCAAGCGGCCGCGCCAACAGGGAGTCCCCCACATGTCCAACGAACTCTTTCCCGTCCCGGCCAACATCGCCAAATCGGCGCTGATCGACGCCGCCAAATATAAGTCGATGTACGACCGGTCGGTGGCCGATCCGGCGGGGTTCTGGGGCGAGGCGGGCAAGCGCATCGACTGGATCAAGCCCTATACGAAGGTCAAGAACACGAGCTTCACGGGCGACGTTGCGATCAAATGGTACGAGGACGGCACGCTCAACGTGTCGGCCAACTGCCTCGACCGGCATCTGGCCAAGCGCGGCGACCAGGTTGCGATCATCTGGGAAGGCGACGACCCGAACGAGCACAAGCACATCACCTACCGCCAGGCCTACGAAGAGACGTGCCGCATGGCCAACGTGCTCAAGAAGCACGGCGTCAAGAAAGGCGACCGCGTCACGATCTATCTGCCGATGATCCCGGAAGCGGCCTATGCGATGCTCGCATGTGCGCGCATCGGCGCCGTCCATTCGATCGTGTTCGGCGGCTTCTCGCCCGATTCGCTCGTGAACCGCATCCAGGACTGCGATTCGAATTTCGTGATCACGGCCGACGAAGGCCTGCGCGGCGGCCGCAAAGTGCCGCTCAAAGTGAATGCGGACGCAGCCCTCAAGAGCTGCCCGTCGGTCAAGAAGATGCTCGTCGTCAAACGCACGGGCGGCAAGGTCGATTGGGATCCGGCGCGCGATCTTTGGTACCACGAGGAAGCCGCCGGCGTTTCCGCCGAATGCGCGCCCGCCGAAATGGCGGCCGAAGACCCGCTCTTCATCCTCTACACGTCGGGCTCGACCGGCAAACCCAAGGGTGTCTTGCACACCTCGGGCGGCTATCTCGTCTACGCTTCGATGACGCACCAGTACGTGTTCGACTACCACGACGGCGACATCTACTGGTGCACGGCCGACGTGGGCTGGGTCACGGGCCACAGCTACATCGTCTACGGGCCGATGGCCAACGGTGCGACGACGCTGATGTTCGAGGGCGTGCCGAACTATCCGGATAGCTCGCGCTTCTGGCAGGTGGTGGACAAGCACAAGGTCAATATCTTCTACACCGCCCCCACCGCGATCCGCGCGCTGATGCGCGAAGGCGAAGCGCCGGTCAAAAAAACGAGCCATGCCTCCGTGCGCATCCTCGGGTCGGTCGGCGAGCCGATCAATCCGGAAGCCTGGCTCTGGTACCACAACGTCGTCGGCGACGGCCGCTGCCCGATCGTCGATACGTGGTGGCAGACCGAAACCGGCGGCATTCTGATCACGCCGCTGCCCGGTGCTATCGCAACCAAGCCCGGTTCGGCGACCAAGCCGTTTTTCGGCGTTCAGCCCTTGCTCGTCGACAACGACGGCAAGCTGCTCGAAGGGGCGACCGACGGCAATCTGTGCATCGCCGACAGCTGGCCCGGCCAGGCGCGCACCGTGTTCGGCGACCACAAGCGCTTCATCGAGACCTATTTCTCGACCTTCAAAGGCTACTACTTCACCGGCGACGGCTGCCGGCGCGACGAAGACGGCTACTACTGGATCACCGGCCGCGTGGACGACGTCATCAACGTGTCGGGCCATCGCATGGGCACGGCGGAAATCGAATCGGCCCTCGTCGCACATCCGAAGGTCGCCGAAGCGGCGGTCGTGGGTTATCCGCACGACATCAAGGGCCAGGGCATCTACGCCTACGTGACGCTGAAGGCCGGCCTCGCCACGTCCGAGGAACTGCGCAAGGAGCTGGTCGGCTGGGTGCGCAAGCAGATCGGTCCCATCGCCTCGCCCGATCTGATCCAATGGGCGCCGGGCCTGCCCAAGACGCGTTCGGGCAAGATCATGCGCCGCATCCTGCGCAAGATCGCCGCCAACGAACATTCGGCCCTCGGCGACACCTCGACGCTCGCCGATCCGAGCGTGGTGGACGAACTCGTCAACAACCGCATGAACAAAGGCTGACGGCGCAGCCGTCGGTTTGAGGGCGGCGGGCAGGGTTTGCATTCCCTGCCCGTCCACCCCTATATACCGGGCATGGTCGGACGCATCTTCACGGGCTTTGCCTGGCTTGGTTTCCTGTTTTGGTCGCTGCTGTGCTTGGGCGGCTGGGCCGTCATTGCGCTGGGCGGGGACATGCTGCGCTGGATCGCAGGGTCGGCCCTTGCCCCGGGTGCGGGCGGAACGGTTGCGTCCGTGCTGACCTTCATCGAGGCGTTCGGCACGATCGTGCTGACTTGGATCTGGATTGCAGGCTCGGTGCTGATCCTCGTCGTCGGCACGATCCTGCGGCGCGCGGCCGCCAACGCGACCGTCGTGCGTTTCGAACAGCGCACGGCAAACTATGCCGACATCGACCCGGCGCGCATGAAAGACGTGACGCCCGCTTCCGAAATGCAGACGGCCCAAGCCGCGCCGTCGGACATCAAGCGCCTGCCGCCGGCCTAGCTATCCGCTCGCGAAGGATTGCACGAGCGAGCCCGCGACGAGATACCAGCCGTCGACGAGCACAAAGAAGATCAATTTGAACGGCAAGGCAACGATGGCAGGCGGCATCATCATCATGCCCATCGACATCAAGACAGCCGCCACGACCATGTCGATGATCACAAACGGAATGAACAGCAGAAAGCCGATCTCGAAGGCACGCCGCAATTCCGAAATCATGAAGGCGGGGACGAGCACGCGATAGGGGGTCGCCTCCGCCGTTTCGGGGGGCGGAATCTTCGCGATGTCGATGAAGAGCGCCAGATCGGTTTCGCGCGTCTGGCGCATCATGAAATCGTGGAACGGCTTGGCCGTGCGCTCGATCGCCTGGGCTTCGGTGATGCGGTTTTCGATCAGCGGCGAAATGCCTTCGCGCCAAGCCTGCTCGCCGGTCGGCAGCATGATGAAAAACGTCAAAAACAGCGCGAGCGACGTGAGCACGGCATTGGGCGGGGCCTGCTGCGTGCCGAGGGCGGTGCGCAGCAGCGACAGCACCACGATGATGCGCACGAAGCTCGTCGCCATCATCAGCACCGAGGGCGCAAGCGTGAGCACCGTCATCAGCAGAATGAGCTGGACGATGCGCCCTGTGGTCGAGCTGCCGTCGCCCAGATCGAGCGTGAAGCTTTGTGCCGCCGCCGCATGCGGCAGCGCCAGCGCGACGAGCGCGGCCAGAACCAAGATCGGGAGTTTGCGCAAAGGAGCCTTCACAAGACGGGCTTCACGGAACGGGGTTCGGACGGATCGTTTCGACGACGGCCAGCGAATCGGGGCCGATCACGACGAGATGCTCAGTGTCGTCCCGACGCAGCAGAACTGCACGCGTTTTCGAATCGAGCTGCAGGATCTCGACCGTCTGCAGGCGCCGCTTGCGCCCGGCCGAGGCCATGGCGCCGGCCCCTGGCACAAAGCGCTTGGCAACCCACGCGACCGCCGCGATCAGCGCCACGACGAAGGCGAGGGCGGCGGCGAATTTGAGCAGGCTTTCGGGATCGAGCGTCATCGATGGAGCCCCGGCACCGCTTGCGGCCGCCTTGCGAATGCAAGCAACGCCTGCTGCAGCCGGTCGAGCGCTTGCACGAGACTGTCGAGCGCGCCCGCACACGCAAGCCCTTCGGCGCGCGGCAAGGCCGAGGTCGACAGGCACAGCTCGCGCACGCGGCCGTCGAGACCGAGGAGATCGACCGGCTTGCCGTCTTTGCAGGCGACATGCGCGGCGTCGATCTCGCCGATCGTCGAAACGATGTCTTTCAGAACTTCGACGGCTCTCATTTCGCGTTTCCTTGCGGCTTGGCCCCGGGTGCGCCGTCGGGTTGCGGTTTGCCGGCGAGGGCACCTTGCCTGCGATAGATGTAGCTCAAGATTTCCGCGACGGCCTGGAACGCCTCGACCGGAATCGGACTGTCGACGTCGACAGTCGCCAGCAGCCGGATGAGATCGCGGTCTTCGCGGACCTCGACGCCGTTGGCATGCGCGATCTCGATCATGCGCAGCGCCAGAAGCCCCTCGCCCTTGGCCGTTACGCGCGGGGCCGGATCCTGCTCGCGCGCATATTCGAGCGCGACTGCGCGCTTTGCGCCTTCGCGCCCCGGCTGCTCGGGTGGACGGTTGAAACGACGGACCAAATCGACATGCCTTTTTCGTAAGCCACGCGGACGGTGGACGATGACGATCTCGGGTTTACGCTAAACTCGCTAAAACTTTCTTAAAAATTGGTTTTTATGCTATATTTCAAGCGCTTAGCGGTGGTATGGCTTCATGCAGACCACACGATTCGCCAGGCAACCACATGAATTGGAAAGAGATTATTGGGGCTGTAATTTCTCTAAAATTCGATTTAATTTACGCATTATTAACCGTTCCAACCTATCCTGCGGGCCATGGACATCACGAAGCTTCCGCTGTTCGGCATGATTTCGCGCCGCATGGACTGGCTCAGCCAGCGCCAGACAGTGCTGTCGCAGAACGTCGCCAATGCCGACACGCCGAACTACCAGCCGCGCGATCTCAAAGCGCTCGATTTCCGCGCCGAGCTGCGCGGCCAGATGTCGCGCTTGGCGCCCGCCACCACGAGCCAGTCGCATCTGGCAAGCCGAACGATCTCGGGTCCAAACCGCGAAGAAAAGCAGCGCCCGACCGAAACCACCTTGTCGGGCAACTCGGTGCAGCTCGACACCGAAATGATCAAGGTCGCCGACACGGCGATCGACTACCAGATGACGACCAACATCTACCGCCGCCAGCTCGCGATGCTGCGCACGGCCATCGGCCGCACACAATAGACACCGTTTCGGAAAGGCCTGCCCCATGGATCTGCAAAAAGCGATGCGCGTTTCGGCCTCCGGCATGGCGGCCCAATCGACCCGCATGCGCGTGATCGCCGAGAACCTCGCGAACTCGGATTCGCTCGGCGAAACGCCGGGCGCGGAGCCCTATCGCCGCAAGACCGTGAGCTTCCGCAACGTCCTCGACCGCCAGCTCGGCACCGACACGGTGCGCACCTCGCGCATCGGCACCGACAAGAGCGCGCTTGCGCGGCGCTACGAGCCGAACCATCCGGCCGCCGACGGCGAAGGCTACGTGCTCGCCCCAAACGTCAACAGTCTCATCGAAGCCATGGACATGCGCCAGGCCCAGCGCTCGTACGATGCGAACATCAACGTGATCGAAACCTCGAAGAGCATGATCACGCGCACGATCGACCTGCTGCGCAGCTGATCCGCGGCGCAGACGCCCACCTCGATTAAGGAGTTCGATTGATGGCCATCACCTCGCCCTCGCTTGCCGCCGCCGCCTATCAGGGGGCTGCGCGCATCGCGCGCCCGGGAAGCGGCGAGGCTTCGGGCGAAGCGGCCCCCGGCGGAGCCGATTTCGGCTCGATCCTCGCGCAAGCCTCGCAAAGCGCCGTGCAGAGCCTCAAAGCGGGCGAGCAGGCGAGCTTGCGCGCTCTGGCGGGCAAGGCCGACATCGGCCAGGTCGTGCAGGCGATCTCGGCGGCGGAAACCACGTTGCAGGCGACCATTGCAGTGCGCGACCGCGTCGTGCAGGCTTACCAGGAAATCATCCGCATGCCGATCTGACGTTCGGCAGCGCGTTCCAAAGGCCGGGGTCCATGAACGCCACCGACGTGCTCGAGATTTCGCGCGACGCGATCTGGGTCATGCTCAAGATCTCGGCCCCGCTGATGCTCGTGGCCCTCGTCGTCGGCCTTGCGATCAGCCTCGTGCAGGCCCTCACGCAGATCCAGGGACAGACGCTCACCTTCGTGCCGAAGATCCTGCTGCTGTTCGTCGTGTTCGTGCTGACGATCCCCTTCATGTCGACGACCTTGATTGAATTCACGCGCGAGCTGATGGCCAAGGCCGTCGGCATCGGCGCGAGCGGCTAGGCGATGGAAGCGCTGGCCCGAAGCCTTGCGGACGCTTTGCCCGCCGAAGTTTTCGTTTATTTCCTCGTTTTCGTCCGGGTCGGGGCTGCCCTCCAATCGATGCCGGGCCTCGGCGAAATCTCGATCCCGCAGCGCATCCGCTTGGCCGTCGGCTTGCTGCTGACGGTCGTCGTCGCCCCCGTCGTGGGCCCCACGCTGCCGCCCCTGCCCGAATCCGCGATTTCGATGGCCGGTCTCGTGCTCGGCGAAACGCTGATCGGCATCTTCATCGGCCTTGCGGGGCGCTTTGCGATGTCGGCGCTGATCGTCGCGGGCTCGATCATCTCGCAGCAGATCGCCCTCTCCTCGGCGACATTGTTCGACCCGAGTTTCGGCCAGCAAGGGGCGGCCGTTTCGGCCTGGCTTGTGGCCGTGGCGCTCACGATCGTGTTCGTGACCGACCTCCACCATCTGATGCTGCGCGCCGTGGCCGATTCCTACACGCTGTTTCCGGCCGGCCAGCTGGCCCCGCTCGGCAGCTATGCCGAAGCTTTGGTGCGCTGGACGTCGCACAGCTTCCTCATCGGCGTGCAGATGTCGGCCCCGTTCCTGGTGTTCGGCCTCGTGATCAACCTCGCACTTGGGCTGATTGCGCGCCTGCAGCCCGCCATCCAGGTGTTTTTCATCGCCCAGCCCGCCTTGATCGCGGTCGGCCTGCTCGCGATGGGCCTCACGATCGTCGCCACGATACAGGCGTTCGAGCGCGGGCTGCTCGACAAGCTCGAACCGCTGCTGCTGGTCCCGTAAGGAGGCCGCCATGGCCGAAGAAGCCGAAGACGATGCGTCAAAAACAGAAGAGCCAACCAGCAAAAGGCTGCAGGACGCGCGCGAAAAAGGCCAGGTCGTCGCCAGCCGCGAAATCAACCACTGGATGATTTTTTCGGGCGCAACCTTGGCGGCCGTCTTTCTCGGCGCGTCGATGTGGCAGAACCTGTCCCAGAGCCTGCGCCCGTTCATCGACCGGCCGCACGAGTTTTCGTTCGAAGGGGCGGGCCTGCAGCGCGTGATCGCAAGCGCGCTCGTCGATCCGCTGCTGGCGATTCTGCCGCTGCTGGCGATCCTGATGGTCGCCGCCCTTGCCGCCCAGCTTCTGCAGAACGGGCTGCTGTTTTCGGCCGAGTCGCTCATTCCGAGATTCAACAAGATTTCGCCGGTCGCCGGATTCAAGCGCCTGTTCTCGAGCCATTCGATCGTCGAATTCCTCAAAGGCATCGCCAAGATCACGATCGTCAGCGTCGTGTGCTGGTACGCGCTCGAAGGCGAGATCGCCAACGTGTCGCGCTTCATCGACATGGAGCCGCTCGAGCTCATGCGCGTGATCGGCAGCCTTTCGCTGGTCGTGATGGTCGCCGTGATCGCGGTCATGACGCTGATCGCGGGCGGCGACTATTTCTACCAGCGCTTCCAGCACTACAAGCGCCTGCGCATGTCGAAGCAAGAGATCAAGGACGAGTACAAACAGTCCGAAGGCGACCCGGTCGTCAAAGGCCGCATCAAGCAGCTGCGCATGGAGCGCGCGCGCCGGCGCATGATGAGCGCCATCCCAAAAGCGACCGTGGTGGTCACCAACCCGACGCACTTCGCGGTCGCCCTGCAGTACGACGACAGCACGCCTGCTCCGATCTGCGTTGCCAAAGGCAGCGACCTCATCGCCCTCAAGATCCGCGAACTTGCGGCCAAACACCAAGTGCCCGTGGTCGAAAACAAGCCGCTCGCGCGCGCCCTCTACGCCACCGTCGAGATCGACGCCGAAATCCCGCAGGAGCACTACAAGGCGGTGGCCGAAGTGATCAGCTACGTGCTGAATCTCAAGAAGCGCCTGGCGCCGAAGGCGGCACCCGCAAACGCGCCGCGCTGACGCTCAGTTCGGTCCCGGATTGGGCGCTGCATCGACCGGCGGCGGTACGTTGGAAAAACTGTTGAGCAAACGCGCGAACCAGCCCGGCTGCTCGCCCGCAGCAGGTGGCTGCTGCGCAGGTGCGGAAGGCGCTGCATTCACGAGCAGCGGCGCGTCGCCCGGCGTCTCCGAACCCGGCAAAGGACGCGCGGGCACGCCGCGATGGGCTTCGACCATCACCGCCTTCCACAGGCGGGCGGGCAGCGAGCCGCCTGTCGTGCGCTCCATTTCGTCGCCGTCGTCGTTGCCGAACCAAGCGCCACCCACGAAATCGGCCGTGAAGCCCACGAACCACGCGTCGCGATAGTCGTTGGTCGTACCGGTTTTGCCGGCCGCCGGGTGGTCGAAGGCCGCCGCTCGCCCGGTGCCCGAAGCGACCACCGCCTGCATGAGGTCGGTCATGGTCGCAAGGGCGCCGCGGCTCATCACAGGCCCAGGCCCCGAGCCTTGGCGGCGATAGAGAACGGTGCCCGACGTGTCGCGGATTTCGGCGATCGCGTAGGGCAGCACGCCGTTGCCGCCATTGGCGAAAGCCGCGTAGGCGCCGGTGAGTTCGAGCAGATTGACCTCGGACGAGCCCAACGCGGTCGAAAGATTGCGCTGGATGGGCGAGGCGATCCCGAGGCTGCGCGCCGTGCGCACGACATTGTCGATGCCAGCCTGCTGCGCGATGCGCACCGCCGACGTATTGACCGAGCGCGCGAACGCCTCGCGCACCGAGATTTCGCCCGACACGCGATTGTCGAAGTTGCGCGGCCGCCACGTGCCGATCTGCAGCGGCGTGTCGGCGATACGCGCGTCCGCCCGCAAGCCCTGCTCTGCGGCAGCCAGATATACGAATGCCTTGAAGGCCGAACCCGGCTGGCGGCGCGCATCGACCGCACGGTTGAACGCGCTCTGCGCGTAGCTGCGCCCGCCGACCATCGCCAGCACGGCACCGTCGGGCCGCATCAGCACGAAGGCGCCTTGGTTTACCTCCACCTTCGGCCCTTCGCGCGCCAGAATGTCTTCGAGTGCGATTTCGGCTGCGCGCTGCAGGCGGCTGTCGAGCGTGGTGACCACCACAAGATCGCGCGCCTGCCTGCCGACGAAACCTTCCACCTTGTCGGCGAGCCAGTCGCTGAAATAGCGCCCGCTGCGCAGCGCCGTCGCGTTGCCGGCCGCGATCGTGCCGAGCGGCAATTCGCCGGCCGCCAAACGCTGGGCCGACGTGAGGAAACCCGCTTCGACCATGTTGTCGAGTACTTCGGCCGCGCGGATCCGCGCGCGCGCGACGCTGGCTGTCGGCGCCAAGCGCGAGGGCGCTTTGAGAAGACCAGCGATCACGGCCGCCTCGTGCGCATTCACGTTGCGCGCCGATTTTCCGAAATAGCGCTGGGCGGCCGCCTCCACGCCGTAAGTGCCCGCACCCAGATAAACACGATTGAGATAGACCGTCAGAATCTCTTCTTTGGAAAAACGCCGCTCGATCGCAAATGCGAGCAGCATTTCCTGGATCTTGCGCGCGGCACTGCGCTCGTTCGTGAGGAACACGTTTTTGGCGAGCTGCTGGGTGATGGTCGATCCCCCCTGCACGACGCGGCCCGCGCGGAAATTGGCGAGGGCCGCGCGTGCCAGCCCCTGCGGATCGACACCGAAATGGCTGTAGAAGCGCCTGTCCTCGGTTGCCAGCACGGCCATCGGCAGCCAGGGCGGCATTTCCTCGAGTTTCACAAGACCGCCGAACAGATCGCCGTATGTGGCGATCGTTTCGCCGGCGGGGTCGACGAACACGAGGCTCGGGCGGCGCTCGAACACGTTGATGCGCTCGAACGGCGGCAGCGTGAACCAGAAAAACGCCAATACGCAGGCCCCAGCCGCACCTGCCCAGAGGCCGGCAACGAACCCCCATTTGAGCGCAAAGCCGAAGATGCGCCGCGGCAGACCCGGGCCTTTTCGCGTGCGCGCGGGCTTGGCTCGCCCCGCCTTTGCGCTGCGGGGCTGCGCTTGCACACGCGCCTCCGGATCGGCATGCAGTCCGCCGCTGGGCTCCGCTTGCGGTGTGCTGCGCGCGAGGCGCGGCTCGCGCCGCTCGCGCCCTTGCTGTTTGCGACTCGACACGGGCCCGATTCTACACGCGATTGCGGCGAAGTTGCGTCGCGCGCCCCTGCTTCGTGCGCGCGACGAACGCAACCAACCCGCCGCCTGGCGGACCCTGATGCTCGGCGCCGCCCGACACGAACGCAAAGGGCATACCCGTCGCTGCCACGATCGTGCCCGCCAACGCCCCGCGCACGCGCCGGAAGGCGGGCTGCGAAGGATCGGCCGCAAGCCCCAGCGGCACGCCGCGCAGGATTTCGTCGGTCGGCGGGCCGCCCTTGGCGATCGTCGCCACAAGACGCTTGGCATCGGCGCGCGACAATTGCGGGCGGGCGTTCAGATCCAGATCGCCCAACGCCGCGACAACCGCTGGCAGATCGACCCAATCGGCCAGCGCACGGTGCGCGATGCGCAGGTCGCCGACCCAAGCCTTGCTGTGGCCGAGAGCAATCACCTCGAAGCTCCGGAACTCGGCAGCCGACGAGACGGCCACGCGCGCGCTCCAACGGCCCAGATCGCGGCTGCGCCACGCGCGTGCAGCTGCGGCAAGGCTGAACTCGCCCAGCGCCACGCAAGCACCAAGCGCCGTCGCCGCGCGCGCGCGCGCGATACCTTCGGCCCCGTCGCCGGCCGGCCCCTTGATCAGCACCAGATGCGTGTCGCGCGCTTCAAGCCCCGCCTCGCGCAAGGCAGCAGCCACGCTGGCGGCGGCGGCCGAAATGAGTCGTGCGTCGCCCAGCCTCGTCGCGGCGACAGGCGACGACACGTGATGCGCAATCGCCAATGCCGGGCGCTTTGTTTTTTTGGCGCCGACCACGATACGACGCGACAGCACAATCATGTGCGGCGCGGACGACGCCTCGATGCCGCCCGACACGACAAACGCCACACGTGCCGCGACCGCCGCTGCGGCAACGCCCAGATGACGCGCGAGAAGGCGTGTGGCCGCGACGACGAATTTTTTGCGCGAGCGATCTTTAGGGCCGCCATCGCCCTGGGTCTTGGCGAGAATGGCCACAACGTCGCGCGCTGCGGGCTTTGCTGAGGCCAACGCCGCCTCGAGCGCGCCCAGATCGTCGAGCCGCGGCAGGGCAAGGGTGCGCAGATCGGCTTCGCGGAACTCGGCTGTCATGGTTTTTGCAAAGCTCGTCCGTACAATTTCTGTGCCCACCGAACGGAGAGCCCGATGCCAGCCTCTAAATCGATCCTAACGGTCGCCACCCCCCTCGCCAAGCCCTTGTCGCGGCGGCATGTTCTGCTGGCGGCGGGGGTTGCAGGCGTGGCGCTGGCAAGCCCTGCCGTGCACGCCCAAGCGCGCGTACCGATCCGAATCACGCTGAATGCGCCGCGCGACGGCTCGAACGCTGCCTTTTTTTACGCCGCCGCCAAAGGCTATTTCGCGGAAGCGGGCGTGGAAGCGACGCTCGATCCGTCGCGCGGCGCCGGCGACTCGATCCAGCGCGTGGCCAGCGACACCTACGATTTCGGCTTCAGCGATTTCACGGTGCTCGTCCAGTTCGCCGCGCGCAACCCGGACGTTGCGCCGATGGCGGTCGCCGCCCTCTATACGCGCTCGCCGATCTCGATCATCAGCCTCGCGAAAGCCGGCATTTCGACGCCCAAAGACCTCGAAGGCAAGAAACTCGGGGCGCCGGCGACCGATGCGGGGTTCCTCTTGCTGCCCGCTTTCGTCCAGTCGACCGGCATCGACCGCTCGAAGATCCAGATCGAAACGATCGATCTCACCCTGCGCGAGGCAGCCTTGGCGCAAGGGCGCGTCGATGCGGTGACGGGCTTCGATTCGACGACGCTGTTCAACCTGGCGCGCGTCGGCATCCGCAAGGAAGACGTGCGCTTCCTCTATTTCTCCGACTACAAGCTCGATTTCTATTCGAACGGCCTCATCGTTTCGCGCAAGTTCCTGCGCGAGCGCGAACCCTTGGTGGCGGGCGTGGTCGGCGCTTTCGTCAAAGCCTGGCGCGACACGGTCGCCAATCCGGCCGCGACGGTCGCAGCCCTTGCCGCAGCCGACGCGCTCGTCGACGTGCCGCTCGAGGTCGAACGCCTGACCTGGCTGCTGTCGCATCAGGTCGTCAACGAGGAAAGCAAGCGCCTCGGCATCGGCACGCTCGACCCGGCGCGCTTTGCCCGCGGCATCGACCAGGTTGCCGGTGCCATGGAACTGCCGCGCAAGCCCGCCGTGGCCGAGCTTTGGACCGACAAATACCTGCCCGCCCCTGCCGCCCGCCAGATCTAGGGCGGC
>JAIXXA010000051.1 GCA_027490975.1 Rhodospirillaceae bacterium | reverse complement strand
GGCTTTGATACGATCAATGCCTTGTTCGAATGAGAGCGCATTGGGTTTAAATGACATATCCAATTCTCCTTTTCTACTAAAGATTTTTTATCATATTATAGTCTAAGTGTTAAGGCAATGACGTTCTTAAAAAGTGTATTGATAAATACCGTACGCCACATTAAGCTAACACCTAGTGGTATCTAGTGATTAAATATTTCTGAAATTTCAAATGGAGAAGCAAAGCGATGCCGAAAAAAATCGTCGATTTCTCCGCGCGTTCCGAAGTTATCCGGGACGAACCGTTTCATGCTCACTTTTGGGAGTGCACTCCGAAGGAGTATTCGAGATATTTGGGAAATCCACGGAAGTTTCTCCAGGAAATCGGTATCGCGATTCCCTCAAGTTGTCGAATTGAAACGACGATCGAGAACCACGATTGGCTTGGCGCGCACGCACCGGGTATGAAGAGTACAAATGGAACTATAATTTGTAATGTTGGCGGGGGCAATGTCGCTCGTGCGGTATATCGAGTTATTAGCTACGGCCACGACCATACGACCATCGGCGCATACAAGAAAAAATTGTTGCATCGCCCCGACGAGCAGCAGGTCGCTTCGAAACGGAACCGACCGAAAAAGAAGTCTTGATAGGCGACCCCGGGGTCAAAGCCAACGTCCCGACGACGATCAGACCTGGGCAGCATGACCAGACCTCCGGCTCTGTCGGGCTTGCGGGATTTCGTTAGCTTTACGCGGCCCCTCAGAATTGCCCATTTCACTATTGCGCCCGCCCGCCGCCGGGGCCCCACCCCCCGCCTTGCCTCCGGGCGGGGGGCCGCCTATAAACGGCGCCATGAAAAATGCTGCCAATCCCGCGTCCGAACCGATCCCCGCCGACATCTCCAAAATGTCGTTCGAAGAGGCGTTGAAAGAGCTCGAAGACATCGTGCGAGCACTCGAACAGGGCAAGGGGAAGCTCGACGAATCGGTCGCCGCCTATGCGCGCGGGGCGGCCCTCAAGAGCCATTGCGAAGCCAAACTCGCCCAGGCGAGTGCGCGCATCGAAAGCATCCAGATCGCGGCGGGCCGGGCGACGGCCACGCCGTTCGACGCGGCCTAGCGGTCGGCCGCAAACCCATGCCCAATTCCACTCCCGCTTCGCTCGTCGTCGAACAGCTTTTGGCCGACACCGCCCAGCGCATCGAACGCGCGCTCGAAGCCCTGCTGCCCAAGGGCGAAGGCTTCGAGGCCGATCTGCACGAGGCCATGCGCTATGCCTGCCTGGGCGGCGGCAAGCGCGTGCGGCCGTTCCTGGTGATGGAAACCGCCAAACTCTTCGGCGTGGACGAGGCGTGCGCGCTGCGCGTGGCCTGTGCCATCGAGTTCGTGCATTGCTACAGCCTCGTGCACGACGATCTGCCGGCCATGGACGACGACGATCTGCGCCGCGGCCGCCCGACCGTGCACAAAGCCTACGACGAGGCGACCGCGATCCTCGCTGGCGACGCGCTGCTCACGCGCGCGTTCGAGGTGCTCGCCCATCCGCTCACGCACGGCGATGCGGGCGTGCGGTCCGACCTCGTGCTCGCCCTTGCCTTGGCGGCCGGCGCCGAGGGCATGTGCGGCGGCCAGCAGATGGATCTTTCGGCCGAAGGCCAGACGCTCGACATCGGCGCCATCACGCGCCTGCAGCGCCTCAAGACCGGCGCTTTGATCGGTTTTGCCGCCCAGTCCGGTGCGATCCTGGGCAAAGCACCCGCCCATATGCGCCAGACGCTGGTGGCCTACGCGCACGATCTGGGCCTCGCCTTCCAGATCGCCGACGACCTCATCGACGCCGAAGGCTCGGCCGATGCGGCCGGCAAAGCCACCGGCAAGGACCAAGCGCTCGGCAAGGCCACGTTCGTGTCGATCCTCGGCATCGAGCGCGCGCGCGCGCAAGCGCTGCTGCTGGCCGACCAGGCCGCAAGCCATCTCGACATGTTCGACGCCAAGGCCGACGCGTTGCGCGCCCTCGCACGCTGGGTCGTGCGGCGGCAGAATTGAGCGACGCGATGGCTTCTTCCGTCGGCCACAATTCGGGGGCGACCCCCTTTCTCGACCGCGCGGGCGATCTGTCCGAACTGCGCCGCATGTCGGCCGACGATCTGCGCCATGTGGCGGACGAGCTGCGCCGCGAGACGATCGCGGCCGTGTCGGGCACGGGCGGGCATCTGGGCGCGGGCTTGGGCGTGGTCGAACTCACGGTGGCGCTGCACCATGTGTTCGAAACGCCGCATGACCGGCTGATTTGGGATGTGGGCCATCAGGCCTATCCGCACAAGATTTTGACCGGCCGTCGCGACCGTATCCGCACGCTGCGCCAGGGCGGCGGCCTGTCGGGTTTCACCAAGCGCAGCGAAAGCGAGTTCGATCCGTTCGGTGCCGCCCATTCGTCGACGTCGATCTCGGCGGCCCTCGGCATGGCCGTGGCGCGCGACATGCTCGCGCCCGCCGATGCCCCACGCCGCCACGCGATCGCGGTGATCGGCGACGGGGCGATGTCGGCCGGCATGGCCTACGAGGCGATGAACAACGCAGGTGCGATGCGCCAGCGCCTGATCGTGATCCTCAACGACAACGACATGTCGATCGCCCCGCCCACGGGCGCGATGAGCGCCTATCTCTCGAAGCTGATCTCGTCGAAGCCGTTCCTCAATCTGCGCAGCCTCGCGCGCGAGATGGCAAGCCATCTGCCGCGCCCGCTCTACCAGGCGGTCGAGCGTGCGGACGAGCTGGCGCGCGGCCTCGTCTCGGGCGGCTTCGGCGCCGGCGGCGGCACGCTGTTCGAGCAGCTCGGCTTCTATTATGTGGGCCCCATCGACGGCCACAATCTCGAACATCTGCTGCCCGTTCTGCGCAACGTGCGCGACGCCGTCGACGAACGGCCCGTGCTGATCCACGTCGTCACGCAGAAGGGCCGCGGCCATCCGTTCCCGGCCGATGCGGCCGACCGCTACCACGCCGTCGGCAGTTTCGACCTCGTGGTGGGCGACGCAGGTACTCTCAAAGCGAGCCCGAAGGCGTCGAAACCGGCCGCCCCCAGCTATACAAAAGTGTTTGCCGAAGCTTTGATCGCCGAAGCGACCGCCGATCCGCGCATCGTCGCCGTGACGGCCGCGATGCCGACGGGCACGGGCCTCGACCTGTTCGCCAAGCGCTTTCCCAAGCGCTGTTTCGACGTGGGCATCGCCGAGCAGCATGCGGTCACGTTTGCGGCCGGCATGGCGGCGGACGGGCTCAAGCCGTTCGTGGCGATCTATTCCACCTTCCTGCAGCGCGCCTACGACCAGCTCGTGCACGACGTGATGCTGCAGAAGCTGCCCGTGCGCTTCGCGATCGACCGCGCGGGCCTTGTGGGGGCCGACGGGGCCACGCATGCCGGCGCCTACGATCTTGCCTATCTCGGCTGCCTGCCCGACATGGTCGTGATGGCGCCGTCCGACGAAGCCGAGCTTGCCGACATGGTCGCGACGTCGGCCGCCTACGATGCGGGGCCGTCGGCGTTCCGTTTCCCGCGCGGCGAGGGCACGGGCATTGCCGTGCCGACACGCGGCCGCGTGCTCGAAATCGGCAAGGGTCGGATCGTGCGCGAGGGCGGCAAGATCGCCATTTTGAACCTTGGCGCGCGTCTGGCCGAGTGCGCGAAGGCCGCCGACATTCTGGCCGCGCGCGGCCTCGGCGCCACGCTTGCCGACATGCGTTTCCTGAAGCCGCTCGATCTCGATCTGGCTTTGCGCCTCGCGCGCGAACACGAGGTGCTGCTCACGGTCGAAGAAGGTTCGATGGGCGGCTTCGGTGCGGCGATCCTGCATGCGTTTGCTGCGGCCGGCATTCTCGATCGCGGCCTCAAGATCCGCACGCTGGTGCTGCCGGATCGTCTGATCGACCACGACAGCCAAGACCGCCAATACGCCGAAGCCGGGCTCGACGCCGCCGCGATCGCCAAAGCCGCGACGGAAGCGCTGGGTGCGGGCACCAGCAGCGCCGCCCGCGCTTGAAACCAAGACTCGCGTGAGCAAAAAAAGGCTCGACCAGATCCTCGTCGATCGCGGCCTTGCCGAGAGCCGGGCGAAGGCACAGGCGCTGGTGCTGGC
>JAIXXA010000200.1 GCA_027490975.1 Rhodospirillaceae bacterium | reverse complement strand
GGGCGAGCAGCGCGCGGCCGATCGCCACGCGCTGGCGCTCGCCGCCCGACAGGCCGACCGGGTGGCGCGCCAAAAGATCGCGCAAGCCCAGCAGCTCGACGACCGCGTCGAATTCGACGCCCTTGCTGTTGCGGCCCGCGCGCGCCTGCCCGTAGCGCAGATTGGCGGCCACGCGAAGATGCGGGAACAGGCGCGCATCCTGGAACACGTAGCCGATGCGGCGCTGCGTGGCGGGCACGTCGATCCCGGCGGCGGAATCGAACAAGGTTCGGCCCGCGATTCTGATCGTGCCGGCGGCAGGCCGCGCCAGCCCCGCGATCGCGCGAACGATCGTGGTTTTGCCGGCCCCGGAGCGGCCGAACAGCGCCAGCACGCCGCCGGTGGCCGCATCGAGTTTCACGTCGAGCGCAAATGCGCCTTGCTGCATGCGGAAATCGAGCTGCGGCATCAGCGGCCGAAGCGCTTGCGCATATGCTTGGCGATCGCCTCGGCCAGCACGAGGCCGCCGAGGGCGAGCACAAGCGAAACGGCGGCGAGCTTGGCGGCCGTGGCGTCGCCGCCGGGGCTTTGCGTGGCCGCATAGATCGCCAGCGGCAAGGTCTGGGTTTCGCCGGGCACGTTCGAGGCAAAGGTGATGACCGCGCCGAACTCGCCCAAACTTGCCGCAAACGCGATCACGGCGCCCGCAAGAATGCCGGGGGCGATCAGCGGCAGCGAGATCGTGAAGAAACGGTCGAGCGCACCCGCCCCCAAGGTGCGCGCCGCCTCGTCGAGCCCGGGGTCGAGCGCTTCGACCGAAATGCGGATCGCGCGCACAAGCAGCGGAAACACCATCACGGCGGTCGCGAGCGTTGCACCTGTCGTCGTGAAGACAAGGCGGATGCCGAACTCGGCTTCGAGCCAGGCGCCCACGGGGCCGCGAACCCCCAGCAGCAGCAGCAGCGCATAGCCGACCACGACCGGCGGGAGCACCAGCGGCAGATGCACGGCCGCATCGAGCAGCGCTTTGCCCGGAAAGTCGCGGCGTGCAAGCAGCCACGCCACGAGGATCGCGGGCGGCAAGGCGGCGGCCACGGCTGTCAGCGCAATGCGCAGGCTCAAGCCGATCGCGGCGAGTTCGGCTGGCGTGAAATCCGGCATGTCAGTCGACGGCGAAGCCGTGCTTGGCGAACGCGGCCAAGGCGGCAGGCGATTGCAGGGCTTCGAGCAGGCGGCGATTGGCGGGCGTGTCGCGGCCCGCGGCCAGCGCAAACGGATAGGAAATGCGCGCGTGGCTTGCCGCCGGGAAGATGGCCACGCGCGCCACGCGCGGTGCCGCCGCCGCATCGGTTGCGTAGACGATGCCGAGCGGCACTTCGCCGCGCTCGACAAGCGCCAGGGCCGCGCGCACCGACTCGGCGCGCGCGAGCCGCGGCTCGGCCAGCGTCCACAGCCCAAGCGCTGCGAGCGCTTGCTGCGCATAGCGCCCGACAGGCACATGGGCGGGATCGCCGGTCGCGATGCGCCCGCTGCCGAGCCGGGCCGCAAACGCGCCCGCCGTTTCGAGCGCCAAGGGCGCTGCTTGGTCGGCGGGGGCCACGACCACAAGGCGGTTCGACAGAAAGCTGCGCCGCGTGTCGGCCACGAGTTTGCCGCGCTGGGCGAGATAGTCGGCCCATTCCTCGTCGGCGGACGCGAAAATGTCGGCGGGCGCGCCGTTTTCGATTTGGCGCGCAAGCGTGGACGACGCCGCAAAAGAAAAGCGCGCCGCATTGCCCGTCGCCGTCACGGCCTCCTGCAGCGCGTCGGTGAGCGAGGCGGCCGCATAGATCAGCGGCGTTTGCGCGTGGGCAGGCATGCCCAGCCCCAACAACGCAACGGCGATCGACAGAACGCGTTTCACCCGGCATGACCCCGCTATATCCGTGCGGATATAACGACACGCTGCGATATCTTGTCAATCGCGGGGGGGGGCAGACGCGAAAGGTCAGGCGCGCAAGCTCAAGCGCGCGGCTTCTCGCCGATGTCCCAATAGAGTCCGGCCATCAGCTGCACGCCCTGGCGCGCCACATGCGGCAGCAAATGTTCGTCGGGCGCGTGCTGGCGGCAGGCGGGGTAGGAATGCGGGACCCATACGGTCGGCAGGCCCAGCACTTCGCTGAAAATGTCGTTGGGCAGCGAGCCGCCGAGATTGGGCAGGATGGCGGGTTTCATGTTGGACGTGCGCGCGAGGCTGTCTTGCGCAAAGCGCACCCACGGATGTTCGGGATCGAGGCGGGTCGCGCGGAAAATCTCTTCGCGCGCGGCCGCGATCTTGACCATCGCAAACCCGTGCCGGTCGAGATGGCGGCGCAGTGCGGGCAGGATCGTCTCGGGCTCGGTGCCCACGACGAAGCGCAATTGGCAGCGCGCCCAAGCCTTGGCCGGGATCGCGTTGACCGGGTTGTCGGGGTTGCCGGTGCGGAAGGCCAGCACTTCGAACGCATTCCAGCCGAACACGCGCTCGGCGGGCGTGAGACCCGGCTCGCCCCACAGGGGCTCGATCTCGGGGCCGTCCGCCCCGCCATCGACCTCGCAATCGGCGAGGGCCGCGCGCACGGAAGCCGGCAATTCGCGCGGCACCCAATCGGCCACGCGGATCTGGCCCGTGGGTCCGGCGATGCAGGCGATCGCGTGCGCCAGCTGCAGGCCCGGATTGGAGATGAGGCCGCCCCAATTGCCGGAATGGTGGGCACCGGCGCGCGCGTCGATCTCGAGATCGAAATTCAGCGAACCGCGCGAGCCCAAAAACAAGGTCGGCCGCTCGGCGCTGAGGCGCGGCCCGTCCGACGCGATCAGCACGTCGGACGCGAATTTTTCTTTGTGCGCGGCGCACAGCTCGCGCAAACCCGGCGAGCCCACCTCCTCGCCCATCTCGATGAGGTACTTGGCGTTGAAGCCGAGTTTGCCGCGCGTTTCGAGCACGGCCGCCAGCGCCCCCAGATTGATCGTGTGCTGGCCTTTGTTGTCGGCCGTCCCGCGCCCGTACCAGCGCCCGTCGGCTTCGACGAGCTGCCACGGCGACAGGCCTTCCTGCCATTGCGCGTCCTGGCCGCGGATCACGTCGCCGTGCCCGTAGCCGAACACGGTCGGGGCCGCCGGATCTTCGATGCGGGTCGCCAGCAGAAACGGGCCCTTGGCGCGCGGATGGGCGAGCAGCTCGACCGCGAAGCCGAGGGCTTCGAAGCTCGCGCGCATCTCGGTTTCGAGATAGGCGGCAAGCTCGGCGCCGCGCTCGGGGTTCTGGCTTTCGGTCTTGAACGCAACGCGGCGCGCAAGATCGGCTTTGAGGGCGCCGCTGTCGAAATAGCGGGCGGCGGCGGCAAGGGCTGTCTGGCGGGTCATGCCGCCATTAAACAGCCGCCTCGGCCCAAGGTCGAGCGGTTTAGACCGCGACCGAATGTTTGGCGTCGCCGCGCGCCAGATACTGGTCGAAGGCCGAGGCGACGATGCGCGCATAGTTGGCCATGCCGGGCGGTACTGTGACGCGCAGGCCGTTGCGCACGCACAGCCCGTCGGCTGCGAGCCGATCGATCTGGACGAGCGATGTCGCGAAATAGTCGAGCGGGTGGACGGCAAGCCGATGCGCTTGCGCGATTCGGCCGAGATCGACCGTCATGTCGCACATCAGCCGTTCGATCGCGTTGCGCCGCACGCGGTCTTCGCCGCTCAAGCTGAGGCCGCGCGCGACCGGCAACGCGCCCTCCCTGACGGAAGCCTGCCAGCTGTCGAGGCGCGCGTGGTTCTGCGCGTAGCCTTGCGCGTAGGCTGAAATCGCGGACGGGCCGAAGCCCAGCAGCGTGTCGGCCGTGTCTGTCGTGTAGCCCTGGAAATTGCGCCGCAGCACGCCGTCGCGCGCCGCCACCGCGATCTCGTCGTCGGGACGTGCGAAATGGTCGATGCCGATGCGCGCATAGCCGCGCTGCGCCAAGGCCGCGTGCGCCGACGCGGCGAGCGCCAGCCGTTCGGCCGTGTCGGGCAGGCCGTGCGGCTCGAGCAGTTTCTGGTGCGGCTTCATCCACGGCACATGCGCGTAGCCGAAGAGGGCCACGCGGCTGGCGCCCAGTTCGTCGACCTGGGCGACCGTGCGCGCGAGCGTGGCGGGCGTTTGGTAGGGCAGGCCGTAGAGCAGATCGACGCCGAACTGTTCGAGACCCGCCCCGTAGAGCAGCGCCAGCTTCTCGCCGACCTGGTGGATCGGCTGGATGCGGTTGATCGCCGACTGGACCTTCGGGTCGAAATCCTGGATGCCGAGATTGACGCGCGTGACGCCCGCTTCCGCAAGGGCGCGCGCGGTTGCGGCATCGAGCGAGCGCGGATCGATCTCCACCTCGAAGTGCGTGTCGGCGTCGAAAGCGAAGGTCTCGCGCAAGGCGGCGGCAAGCTTTGCGAGATCGGAAGCGGCGAGCGCATTGGGCGTGCCGCCGCCCAGATGCACGTGGCTTGCGCGCAGCCTGCCCGCGAGCCGTGCGCGCACGGCGGCGATCTCGTCGAGCAGCGTGTCGAAATAGCTGCGCACCGGATCGTAGCGCGTCGTAACGCTGGTGTTGCAGCCGCAATACCAGCACAGCTTGGCGCAGAACGGCACGTGGATATAGACCGACACGCCGTGCGCGGGGTCGAGCCGCTCGAGCCAGCCGCCGACGGTGGCGGCCCCCACCTGCGGCGTGAAATGCGGCGCGGTGGGATAGCTCGTATAGCGGGGCACGAGCGTTTCGGCGCGGGACAGCGTTTCCGGGTTTTTCATGCAACCGATTGTGCCCAAGTCGCCGCGCACGCGAATTGACGTGCGTCAAAGGCCGCGCAAAAAAACCCGCCGCTCGGTCACGATGCGGCAAGCCGCCACGGCGAGGCGCGGTCGACCGTGTCGCGACGGCGGAATTCCTTGGGGGCAACCCCGACCGTGCGCTTGAACATTTTCGAGAAGCCGAACGCGTCGTGGTAGCCCACTTCCGCGGCCACGTCGTCGAGCTTCTTGTCGGTTTCGCTGAGCAGGCGCATCGCGGCCTGCATGCGCACGGTGCGCAAATACGATAGCGGCGTGTCGTCCATCGCCGCCCGGAACCGTTCGGCGAGCCGCGTGCGCGAGAGCCCGACCGCCTCGGCCAGCGTTTCGAGCGTCCAGCCGCGCGCATAGTCGGCATGCATCAACGCGATCGCCTGTTTAACGTGCGCGTCGGCCAGCGCCTTGCCGAGTCCGGGGCCGGCTTCGGCATGGCGGGCCGCGATCTCGCGCAGCAGATAGGCGAACAGCACGTCGAGCAAGCCGTGCAGAATCGTCTGCGCACCCGGCCCAGCATTGGCGGCTTCTTCGCCGACGAGGCCCACGGTCAAGGCCACGGGTCCGAGGCGCGGCAATTCGGCCCCGCGCAGCACGAACCAATCGGGCAGCTTGGCGAGGAACGGATGGATCGGCGCGTTCCAGAACTGGTAGGCGCCGCTGATGACCCGGGGGCACCCGACCGGTGCGAGCGGATGCACGCTGCCGGTCGGCCGGTCGACGATCGTCGCAATCCGGCGTTTCTCGAGTTTCGCTTGCATGCCCACCACATGGTCGTGCCCGCGCGCCATGATCGCGATGTCGCCGGACTGCAAGGCGAGCGGTGCGGCCTGCCCCGGGCTGTGGATATAGACGGGGCCTTGCAGCGCCACATGCAGGCCGATGCTTTTGTCGCACGGAAAGCGCAGCGCCTGGGCCGGCGTGAGCGCAAACAGATCGAGCACGCGGTGGCGCAAGCCCGCCTGGCGCAGAATGTCGGTCATAAGATCCATCGCGGACGACGATACATCGGGATGGTTGGACATGGAAATGGTATTTTTGGCCATTATCCGTCCCGTTGTTTTCGGCGAACCTGCGGTCTCGATCTCACCCCAGAAGGAACATCCACATGGCAAAAACATTGGTCGTCGGCGCAAACGGCACGGTCGGCAGCACGCTCGTGGCACTCTTGGCCGCCAAAGGCGAAACGGTTCTGCGCGCCACGAGCAAACAGGCCCAGAAGGCGGGCGAGGTGCATCTGAACGTCGCGACGGGTGCGGGCCGCGCGGCGGCGTTTGCCGGGGTTTCGCGCGCATTCCTGTTGTCGCCGCCCGGCTTCACGAACCAGGACGAGCTGATGATCCCGCTCGTCGATGCCGCCAAGGCGGCCGGTGTTGCCAAAATCGTGCTGATGACCGCGATGGGCGCCAATGCCGACGAGAATTCGCCGATGCGCAAGGCCGAGCGCCATCTCGAGAAGTCGGGCCTTGCCTACAACATCGTGCGCCCGAACTGGTTCATGCAGAATTTCAACAGCTATTGGATCGCATCGATCCTGGCGGAAGGCAAAATCCGCCTGCCGGTGGGAACGGCCAAAGGCAGCTTCATCGATGCGCGCGACATTGCGGCCGTTGCCGCCGAACTGCTCACGACGAACCGCTTCGACGGCCAAGCCTTCGATCTCACGGGCAGCGAAGCGCTCGACCACGACCAAGCCGCCGCCATCCTTGCGCGCGAGTCGGGCAAGAAGATCGTGTTCGAAGAGATAACGCCCGAAGCGATGCTGAAAGGGCTGATCGGTACAGGCCTGCCGCAGGCCTATTCCGAGTTCTTGATCGTCATTCTGGGCTATTTCAAAGCGGGCTATGCGGCGCGCATCGAAAGCTCGGTCGAGACGATCACGGGCAAGAAGCCGATCGCGTTTGCGGCCTATGCCAAAGACCACCGCGCCGCTTGGCTCGGCTAGACGAAACTCTTGCCGTGGCCGAGCGGGGCGATGCCGAGATGGGTCGCCAAGCTCTGGCCGATATCGGCAAAACTGTCGCGCAGGCCGAGGTCCCGGCCTTTGAGGCCGGGACCGAAGCACAGCACGGGCACATGCTCGCGCGTGTGGTCGCTGCCGGGCCAGGTCGGATCGCAGCCATGGTCGGCGGTCAGAACGGCGATGTCGCCCGGGCGCATCGCCGCTTCGACCGTCGGCAATTGCCGGTCGAACGCCGCCAGGGCCGCCGCGTAACCCGCCGCATCGCGGCGATGGCCGTAGAGCGTGTCGAAATCCACGAAGTTGGCCATGGTCAGGCTGCCGTCGGCGGCCGCGGCGATGGCGGCCAAGGTCTTGGCCATGATGTCGGCATTGCCGTCGGCTTTGATTTCTTCCTGCGTGCCTTGATGCGCGTAGATGTCGCCGATCTTGCCGATCGCGATCGTCTTGCGCCCGGCTTGCGTGAGTTTGTCGAACAAGGTGGGGGCGGGCGGGCGCACCGCATAGTCCTTGCGGTTGGCCGTGCGCTTGAAGCGGCCGGGCGCGTCGCCCGCAAAGGGCCGCGCAATCACGCGCGCGATCTTGTAGGGCTGCACGAGTTCGAACGCGATCTTGCATAGATCGAGAAGCCGCGCGAGGCCGAAATGGCTTTCGTGTGCGGCGATCTGGAACACGCTGTCGGCCGAGGTGTAGACGATAGGCTTTCCGGTTGCGATATGTTCAAGCCCAAGATCGTCGATGATCTGCGTGCCCGAGGCGTGGCAATCGCCGAGCACGCCGGGAAGCTTGGCGCGCGCGACGAGATCGGAAACCAAAGCCGGCGGAAAGCACGGCACGGTCTTCGGGAAATAGCCCCACTCGAATTCGACGGGTACCCCCGCCATCTCCCAATGGCCGGAGGGCGTGTCTTTGCCGAAGGAGCGTTCGCACGCGGCCCCGTACCAGCCTTGCGGGGCCGGGCCGTCGTAGCGGGAACCGGTCGCAGCCGCATGGGCCGCATCGAGGCCGAGGCGCACGAGATTGGGCACGTGCGGTTTGTGCGCGGCCCGGATATGGCCCCACGTGTCGGCGCCGACGTCGCCGAAGCGCGCGGCGTCGGGTGCGGCACCGATGCCGAACGAGTCCATGACCAGGACAAAAGCGCGCGCCATCGCTCAAGCTCCCAAAGTTTCGCGCACGACCGGCCCCGATTCATGGCGCGTCGGTCCGATGCGATAGGCGTTCTGCAGGCGCAGGCTTGCGCGCGCGGCACCGGCTTCGTCGCGCGCATGCACGATGGCAAGCGGCGCGCCGGGGCCGACGGCCGCGCCGATTTCCGCGAGTGCGACGAAACCCACGGCCGGGTCGATCGCGGCGGCAGGGTCGGTGCGCCCGCCGCCGAGATCGACGACGGCGAGGCCCACCTGGCGCGTGTCGATTTTTTCGACAAAGCCCGCCGCCGGCGCGGGCACTTCGCGCACGATCGGGGCTTGCGCCAAATACTTGTCCGGCCGTTCCATAAGGTCGGCGGGGCCGCCCAAGGCCGACACCATGCGCGCGAAACGTTCGGCCGCCGCACCGCTTGCCAAAGCGGCATCGAGCTTGGCCTCGGCCTGCGCGCGCGGCGCAATGCCCGCGAGATCGAGCATCTCGACCGCCAAGGCGCGCGTGCAGGCAAGCGTGCGCGCATCGCCCTCGCCCTTGAGGAAGGCGATCGCGTCCTGCACTTCGAGCGCGTTGCCGGCCGTCGCCCCAAGCGGGCTGTCCATGTCGGTCAGAAGCGCGCGCGTCTTGAGGCCGGCCCCGTTGGCGACCTCGACGATCGAAAGCGCAAGCTCGCGCGATTTTTCGTATGTGGGCATGAAAGCGCCCGAGCCGAATTTGACGTCCATCACGAGCGCGTCCAACCCGGCCGCGAGTTTCTTCGACAGGATCGAGGCGGTGATGAGGCCGATCGATTCGACCGTCGCCGTCACGTCGCGGATCGCGTAGAGGCGCTTGTCGGCCGGTGCCAGATTGGCGGTCTGGCCGATCACCGCGCAGCCGACGTCGCGCACGCAGGCGCGGAAGCGCTTGTTGTCGGGCACTGCGTCGTAGCCCGGAATGCTGCCGAGCTTGTCGAGCGTGCCGCCGGTGTGGCCGAGCCCGCGCCCCGAGATCATCGGCACGAAGCCGCCGCACGCCGCGACCCACGGGGCCAGCATCAGGCTCACCTTGTCGCCCACGCCGCCGGTCGAATGTTTGTCGACGATGGGGCCGGGCAGAGCGAGATCCTCCCAGCGCAGAATGTCGCCCGAGGCGGTCATTGCGCGCGTCAGCGCGACGCGCTCGCCGGTGTCGAGCCCGCGCAAAAAGAGCGCCATGGCAAGCGCACCCACTTGCGCGTCGGCCAGCCCCTTGCCGTCGGCGATGCCGGCCACGAGTTGGCCGATCTCACGGTCTTCGAGGCGCGCGCCGTCGCGTTTTTTGGCGATCAGTTCCTGCGGCAGCATGGCGGTCAATAGACGGGCGCTTCTTGGGCGGCGGCCGTGCGGCCGTCGAGCGCGGCGAGCAGCACGTCGAGCAGGCCCGATGCGCCGATGCGGAAATTGTCGGGCGTGGCCCAGCCGGGGCCGCGGATTTCGTCGGCGAGGGCGAGATACGTCTTTGCGTCGGCCAGCGTGCGCACGCCGCCCGAAGCTTTGAAGCCGCCGCCCGCCGCAAGCAGCACGCGCGCGGCCTCCGGCGTTGCTCCCGCCGGGATTTTGCCGGTCGAGGTTTTGAGCATGTCGGCGCCCGCGCTGCGCCCGGCTTCGCACGCTTTTGCGAGGCGCGCCATGTCGGGGAAAGCGCCGCTCTCGAGGATGAGCTTGAGCTTCTTGTTGCCGCAGGCCTGTTTCACGGTCGCGACCATGGTTTCGGCCTTCACGGTTTCGCCGCGCAGCCATTCGCGATAGGGAAACACGAGATCGATCTCGTCGGCGCCGTCGCGCAACGCGCTTTCGACCGTGGCGAGCACGTCGGCGCGCGGCTCGCTGCCGCTCGGGAAATTCGCCACGCACGCGACCTTGACGGGCTTGCCCGCGAGGGCCGCTTTGGCGACGGGCGCAAAACGCGGCCATACGCACACGGCGGCGACGTTGCCGTAAAGCGTGGTCGCGCGCCGGCAGAGTTTTTCGACGGCGGCCGCGTCGTCGCCGTCGTTGAGGCTCGTCAAATCGAGAGCCGTCAAGGCGCGCAGGGCAAGATCGTTGTCGGTCATGGGATGGTGAAATTCCGGGGGGTTCAACTTGTCCCAGGTGCTAGCATTTTCCCGCGATGCAGGCAAAGGGTGCCGTGTCTGCGGTCGGGAAAGGTTCCATGATTCGTCTTTGTCCTGTTTGTGCCGCCGCCTGCGAGGTGCCCGCGCGCGAGCTTGGGCCCGTGCAATGCCAAGGGTGCGACGCGCGCTTTCTGGCCGACACCAACGGGCCCGACGATCCGCTTGCGCGCCTGCCGCCCGCCCGCCCGCAGCGCGTCGAGATTGCGCAAGGCACGGATGCGTGGCGCGCCCTTCGCCGACGCTTGCGCATGGCAAGCGAAACGCCGGCGGTCCTCGGCCTGTCGGCTTTCTCGAATGCGCTTGCCAATCTGCGCAACGAAAAGCGCGGACAGCGCGTTTTCGTGAATGCCGCGATGCGCAAGGGCACCGAGCAGGAGCCGTTCGCGCGCGCGGCCTACGCGGCATCGCACGGTGCGGCCGATGCGGCCATGTATGTCGACGGCGACTATGGCTGCAGCCTCGACGGGCTTTCGGCCGACGGGCGCACGGTGCTTGAAATCAAGACGCCCTATCGCGGGCGCGCGCACGAACGCTGGCGCCTCGCGATTGCCGGCCGCACGCTGCGGTCGGACTATGCGCAGATCCAGCACCAGCTGATGGTCTGCCGGGCGGCCCGCGCGCATCTGTTCGTGTGGGATGCCGAAATGCGGGAAGGCGTGCATGTCGAGATCCTGCCCGACCCGCTTTTCTGGCTGCGCATCCGCAGCGGCTGGGACAGTTTCTGGCCGACGCTGTAGCGCGCTCAAGCCTTCAGCAGGTCGGCCAAGCTCGCGGTCAGCAGGGCTTCGAGGCGTTCGCCGCAGAGTTTGGCGATTTTCTGCGTGTGGTCGTGGCTCAGATGCTGGCCTTGGCGCATGCCGGCCGCGATGTTCGTGATCGCACTCACCGCCACCACGCGCAGGCCGCAATGGCGGGCGACCAGCACTTCGGGCACCGTCGACATGCCGACGAGATCGGCGCCGAGGCCGCGCAGCGCCCGGATCTCGGCCGGCGTTTCGAAATTGGGGCCGAGATACCAAGCATACACGCCCTCGGGCAACGCGATGCCGAGTTTGGCGGCGTTGGCCTTCAGCACGCGGCGCATCGCGGGGTCGTAGGCGTCCGTCATCGGGAAAAAGCGCCCGCCCCATTCCTCGTCGTTGGGGCCGACGAGCGGATTGAGGCCTGCCCACGCGATATGGTCGCTCAGCAGCACGAGCGAGCCTTCGTCGCTGCTCATGTGGAAACTGCCGGCCGCATTCGTGAGAACGAGGTGCGTGATGCCAAGCGCTTTGAGCGTGCGGATCGGCTGTTTGATCGCGGCGGGTTCCACGCCCTCGTAGAGATGCACGCGGCCCTGCAGGCACGCGACCTCGACGCCCGCGAGGCGCCCGGCCACGAGGCGGCCCACATGGCCCGCCACACTCGACACGTGGAAGCCCGGAATTTCGCCGTACGGAATCGCGACCGCGTCTTCGACGCGGTCGGCGAGCGGCCCGAGGCCGGAGCCGAGCACGATCGCGAGTTTGGGCCGGCGCGTGCCCAAACGCGCGCGCAGGAAGTTCGCGGCATCGTGCGGGGTCGCCGTCGCCGTCGCCGTCATCGTCATTTTTCCTTGCTGTAGGGAATGCCGCTCGCGCGCGGCGCGTTGGCTTTGCCGACGAAACCCGCGAGCAGCAGGAGCGTCAGCAGATAGGGCAGGGCCTGGAGCGCCTGCACGGGCACCTCGCCGATCCCCGGCAGTTCCACGCCCTGCAGGCGGCCTTGCAGCGCATCGGCGAACGCGAAGATCAGGCACGCGAACAAAGTCGGGATCGGCATCCATTTGCCGAAAATGAGCGCCGCCAGCGCCAAGAAACCTTTGCCCGCGGTCATCTCGCGCAGGAACGCAGCCGACTGGGCCGTCGAAAGATAGGCGCCTGCGATGCCGCACAAAGCGCCGCTTGCGAGCATCGCCTCGTAGCGCAGGCGGGCGACCGAAATGCCGGCCGTGTCGACCGCGTGCGGATTCTCGCCGACCGCGCGCAGGCGCAGGCCGAAGCGCGTGCGGAACACGACGAACGCCACGACCGGCACAAGGGCCGCCGTGAGATACACAAGCGCATTGTGGCCCGACAGCAGCCGCACATAGATCGTGCCGATCACGGGCACGGCGCCGATTTCGGCGGCGAACGGAAGCTGCAGCGGGCGGAAGCGCGCGGCGTCGGCCAAAGCGGGCGTCTTGCCGCCTTCCTGGAACCACGCGAAGGCGAGCACGGCCGTAAGCCCCACGGCCAGCACGTTGAGCGCCATGCCGGCCACCACCTGGTTGCCGCGATGCGTGATGCAGGCAAAGCCGTGCACGAGCGCAAACGCGATCGACACGAGCATCGCGGCCGCCAAGCCCGCCCACGCCGACTGCAGCCAGAACGCGACCGAGGCGGCGGCGAATGCGCCCGCCAGCATCTTGCCTTCGAGCCCGATATCGACCACGCCCGAGCGTTCGGCGAACAGGCCCGCGAGCGCGCACAAGATGAGCGGGACGGCGAGGCGCACGGTCGAGGCGAGCAGCGATACGGTTTGGAGGACGAGATCTTCCATCACGCGGCCCCCCGGCTCGCGAAGAGCCGCGCGAGCGTCGGGCGGAACATGTTCTCGAGCGCGCCGCAGAACAGGATGATCAGGCCCTGGATCACGATCACCATTTCGCGGTTGATGTTGCGCATCTCGAACGCGAGTTCGGCCCCGCCCTGGTAGAGCGCGCCGAACAAAAGGGCCGCCAAACACACGCCGACCGGATGGTTGCGCCCCATGAGCGCCACCGCAATGCCCACGAAGCCGTAGCCGCCGGTGAAAGACAGCAGCAGGCGCGCCTGCGCGCCCTGGATTTCGTTGACCGCCATGAGGCCGGCAAGCGCCCCCGAAATCGCCATCGCGACCACGATGGTGCGCGCGGGATCGATGCCGGCATAGAGGGCCGCCTTGTGGCTGCTGCCCACGGTGCGCAACCGATAGCCGGCCCGGCTGTGCCACACATAGATCCACACGAAGACGGCGGCGGCCAGCGCCAGGAAAAACGCCGCGTTGAGCGGCGAGCGCGGCGCTTTGATGCCGAACCAGCCCAGCATCTCCTGCATCGTCCACAAGGTGGTGTGGCCGGCGAAGCGCCGCGTTTCGGGTGCGCCATGCGCGGGATCGAGCAGCCAGTTGGTGATGAGATAGGTCATCAGCGCGGCCGCCAGGAAGTTGAACATGATCGTGGTGATGACCACGTGGCTGCCGCGATAGGCTTCGAGCCAGCCCGGGATCGCCGCCCACGCCGCGCCGAATGCGGCCGCTGCGAGGATCGCGATCGGCACCACGGCGAAGCCGGGCAGGAAATCGAGATAGAGGCACGCAAGCCCGACGCCGAGGCCGGCCACATAGGCCTGGCCTTCGCCGCCGATATTGAAGAGGCCCGCATGGAACGCGAGCGCGACCGCAAGGCCCGTGAGGATGAAGTTGGTCGTGTAGTAGAGCGTGAAGGCGATGGCCTCGGGATAGCCCACGGCCCCGTTCACGAGGATGCGCAGCGCCTTGATCGGATCCTCGCCGATCGCGAGCACGACCAACCCCGACAGCAGGAACGCCGCCGCAAGATTGAGCAGCGGCAACAGCCCCAGATCGACCCAGCGCGGCAGGCGCGCGCCCGCACTCATGGGGACAAGGCGCTCATTGTGCCGCTGCCGCAGGCTCGATTCCGGCCATCATGAGGCCGAGCGTGCGTTCGTCGGCCGCCGCACGGGCAAGTTCGCCCACGATGCGGCCGTCGAACATCACGAGGATGCGGTCGGCGAGCCCCAGAATTTCGTCGAGCTCGCAACTCACGAGCAGGATCGCCTTGCCCGCGTCGCGCAGGGCCACGAGGCGGCGATGGATGAACTCGATGGCGCCGATATCCACGCCGCGCGTCGGCTGTCCGATCAGCAGCAATTCGGGATCGCGGTCGATCTCGCGGCCGAGCACGATCTTCTGCTGGTTGCCGCCGCTGAAATTGCCCGAGCGCAGGGCGGGGGCCGCCGGCCGCACGTCGTAGGCGCCCATGAGGCGCGTGGTGCGCGCGGTCGCGGCCCGGTTCGACAGCAGCGGCCCGAAGCCCAGTTCGTCGTCGCTGTGGTAGCCCAGAATCGTGCTCTCGGCCGCCGAATAGCCCACCACCATGCCCATGCGGTGGCGGTCTTCGGGCACATGCGCGATGCCGTGCAGGCGTGCGGCCCGGCTTGCGGCGGCCGTGCCCGGCGGGGCGAGTTTTTCGCCCTTGTAGAAAATTTCGCCGCCATTGAGCGGCAGCAGCCCTGCGAGCGCTTCCAGGAGTTCGCTCTGCCCGTTGCCCGACACGCCCGCAATACCGACGATCTCGCCGGCGCGCACATCGAGCGATACGCCGCGCAAACGCTCGACCCCGCGCGCGTCGACGTAGCGCAGCCCCTCGCCGCGCAGCACTTCCGCCCCCGCAACGGCCGCGTCTTTGGCCACGCGCAGCTGCACGCGCCGCCCGACCATGAGCTCGGCGAGTTCTTCCTGGCTCGTGGCGGACGTGTCGCGCGTGGCGACGACGGCACCCTGGCGCATCACCGTCACGCGGTCGGTCGCGGCCAGGATTTCGCGCAGTTTGTGCGTGATGAGGATCACCGTGCGGCCCTGGCTGCGCCACGTGTCGAGCAGGCGGAACAGCGCGTCGGCCTCCTGCGGCGTGAGCACGGCCGTGGGCTCGTCGAGGATCAGGATGCGCGCCCCGCGATAGAGCGCCTTGAGGATTTCCACGCGCTGCTGCGTGCCGACGTCGAGCGCTTCGATCTTCGCGTCGAGATCGACCTCGAGCCCGTAGTCGGCCATCAGCTTGCCGAGCGAAGCGCGCGCGTCGGCCTCGCCCTTCTTGAGGAGGGCGCCGCCTTCGGCCCCGAGCAGCACGTTTTCGAGAACGGTGAAGTTTTCGACCAGCATGAAATGCTGGTGCACCATGCCGATCCCGGCGGCGATCGCGTCCTGCGAAGACGCGATGCGCACGTCGCTGCCGTCGACGCGTATGGTGCCGGCATCGGCGGCGTAGTAGCCGTAGACGATGCCCATCAGCGTCGATTTGCCCGCGCCGTTCTCGCCCACGATGCCGTGGATCGAGCCTTTGGCGACGGACAAATCGACCGCCCGATTGGCGTGGACCGCGCCGAACCTTTTGTCGATGCCCACAAGTTCGAGGGCAAGTTCGCGCGCGGGTGCCCCGGCCATTGCGATGGGCGCTTAGGCTGGCGTCGTGTCGCCGCGGCTCAGCGCTGGGCCGTGATGTCGGTCACCTGCAGGCGGCCGGCGATGATCGCGTCGCGCGCTTCGTTGATGCGGCGCTCCATGTCGGCCGTCACGAGGGCGCGGTTGTTGGTGTCGATCGCGTAGCCGACACCTTCTTCCTTGAGGCCGAGCGAGGTGGCGCCGGCCTTCCACGTGCCCTTGCGGGCGTCCGACATGGCGTTGTAGACGGCCACGTCCACGCGCTTGATCATCGAGGTCAGCATCGTGCCGGGATGCAGATGGTTCTGGTTGCTGTCCACGCCGATGGCAAAGCGATTGGCGTCCTTGGCGGCCTGGTAGACGCCGAGGCCCGTGGCCCCCGCCGCCGCATAGACGACGTCGACGCCGCGATCGAACTGGCCGCGCGCAAGCTCGCCGCCGCGCGTGGGGTCGGCGAAGGCGGCGGGCGTGGTGCCGGTCATGTTCTGGATCACTTCGATCTGCGGATTGACGTGCTTGGCGCCTTCTTCGTAGCCCTTGGCGAATTTGCGGATGAGCGGAATGTCCATGCCGCCCACGAAGCCGACCTTGGCGGTCTTGCTCGCCATGGCGGCGGCCATGCCGACCAGGAACGAGCCTTCGTGCTCGCGGAAGGTGATCGACTGCACGTTGGGCAGATTGACGACGCTGTCGATCAGCGTGAATTTCACGTCCGGAAATTCCTTGGCGACGGTTTCGACCGCCGCACGGTTGCTGAACCCGACCGCGACGACGACCGAAGCGCCGCGGCGCGCCAGGTTGCGGATCGCCTGTTCGCGCTCGGCGGTGTTGCGGATTTCGAATTCGGCGTATTGCTGGCCGGTCTCGCGCTTGAAGCGTTCGGCACCTTCGAAGGCGGCCTGGTTGAACGAACGGTCGAACTTGCCGCCGACGTCGAACAGAATGGCGGGCGCCGTCTGGGCGAAAGCGGGGGCCGCGAACAGGGCGGCGGCGAATCCGAGTGCGAGAGCGGTGTTTTTCATAGGGGGGAACCTCCGGCAAAACGCTGCGATGGCGGCAATGTGACAAAGCCGTGCGCGAGAATCAATGTGGGACTTGGAATTCCCGAGGCCGGGCCGCACAATCCGGCGCACGCCCCGTCGCCCGCACAAGAAAGAAAAACCCGTGGAAGCCGCCCTCGAAACGCCCGCTTTGATCGTCGATCTCGATGCCGTTCGGCGCAATATCGCCCGCATGGCGGCGCATGCCGCCGAAGCGGGCATCAAACTGCGCCCGCACGGCAAGACGCACAAATCGCCGATCTTCGGGCGCATGCAGCTGGCGG
This sequence comes from Rhodospirillaceae bacterium, assembly GCA_027490975.1. Taxonomy (GTDB): domain Bacteria; phylum Pseudomonadota; class Alphaproteobacteria; order CACIAM-22H2; family CACIAM-22H2; genus Tagaea. Next base: position 10,833 of record JAIXXA010000200.1, on the reverse strand, counting down.
CCGGCGCCGTGGGCCTGTGCTGCCAGAAGGTGGGCGAAGCGCAAATACTGGTCGAAGGCGGCATCGGCGACATTCTGGTCACCAACGAGATCGTGGCGCCGCGCGCCTTGGCGCGGCTTGCCGATCTGTCGCGTTTTGCGAAAATCCGCACGGTCGCCGACAACGCGCAAGGGATCGACTGGATCGCCGACGCCGCGCACGCGGCGGGCGTCGAGATCGGCGTGCTCGTCGATTGCGATCTCGGCCACGGCCGCACGGGCGTGGCCGAGCCTGCGGCGGCCGTGGCGCTGGGGCGCCAAATTGCAACCACGCCGGGTTTGCGCTTCGACGGGCTGCAGGCCTACCACGGCACGGTGCAGCACGTGCACGGCTTTGCCGCGCGTGCGGCCGCGGTCGCCGCCGCCAACGCCGCGCTCGCCCGCTTCATCGCCGCGTTCGAGGCGGCCGGCCTGCCGCCGGCGATCGTGTCGGGGGCGGGCACCGGCAGCTTCGCGCTGCAGGCAGCGGCCGGCTACACCGAATGGCAGTGCGGCACCTACATTTTCATGGACAAGGAATACCGCGACATCGGCGACGAAGCCGGCGGCGCCTACCAGCCGTTCGAGCAGGCTTTGTGGGTGCTGGCGACCGTCAACAGCACGCACGGGCCGACGCGCGTCGTCGTCGATGCGGGGCTCAAATCGCTGTCGCTCGACGGCGGCCTGCCCGAGCCCGTCGATCTGCCGGGCTGGAAATTCGCGTTCGGCGGCGACGAGCACGGCAAGCTGCTGCGCGATGCCGCGCACGCCGCACCCGCCCCGGCGCCCGCCCTCGGCAGCCAGCTGCGCCTGCTGCCCGGCCACGGCGACACCACGATCAACCTGCACGATGCCTACGAAATCTTCGAAGGCGGCAAACACGTGGCGACCTGGCCCGTCGCCGCGCGCGGCCGGGTCAAATAGCGGCGAGATAGCCTGCCAAAATCGCCTCGGCTTTGCGCGCGAGGGCCGGCCCCAACTCGGCGGCTTGGCGCCGCAGCGCGCGCGGGTCGATTCTTTCGGCCGCCAATTCGCCCGCATGGCCGATCAGCCAGCGCTCGAAACCGGGTCCGCCCGCTTCTGGATGGAACTGCAAGCCAATAGAGCGTCGCCCAAGCGCAAACGCCTGGTTGGCGCAAACCGCCGTCGATGCCAGATGCACGGCCCCTTTTGGCAGTTCGAACATGTCGCCATGCCAATGCAGCGTCGCGGGCGCGGCGCCCAACGGGGCCAGACACGAGCGCTGCCCCGCTTGGGTTAAGGCAACGGGCGCAAAACCGATTTCCTTGACGCCCATCGGCGCCACCTTCGCCCCGGCCGCGCGGGCAAGCAATTGCGCGCCCAGACAAATGCCGAGAACGGCGCGGTCGGCGGCAAGCCGCGCCGCCAACAGCGCCGTTTCGTCGCGCAAAAACGGATAGCGCGCATCGTCGTACGCCCCGATCGGGCCGCCAAGCACGATCGTGAGATCGGCGGCACGCGGATCGAGTGCCGCAATGTCGTCGATGCCGGCATCGAGGATGCGAAGCGCGGTCGCGCGCTGCACCAGCAGCGACTCAAACGCGCCGAGATCCTCGAAGGCCAGATGGCGGATCACGTCGATCTTCACGTGCAGCCGCCGTCGATCGCGCACACGCCGGTTTCCGACGCCGGCGGCGCTTCCTGCAGCAAGCCCGCAATCGCGGCCCCGAGTTCCAGATCCTCGACATGCCCGAAACGATGCAAAGCAAGACTGCCGTCGCGTGCGAACAGCAGCGTCGTCGGCGTGCCGCGCATGCCGTAGCGGCGCATCGTCTCCGGAATGCCGTCCGCCGTCGCCGTGTCGATGCCGACCGGGAAGCCGATGCGGTATTCGTGCAGGAACGCCGCGAGGGCCGCTTGGCTGCCCTGTGCCGCGTGATGCTCGAACACCGTATGCAAGCCGATCACGGCCACGTCTTCGGGCGAAAAGGCTTGGCGCACGCGCTGTGCCTGCGGCAAACCCACCGCCACACAGCCCGGGCACAGCATCTGGAAGGCGACCAGCATCGTCGCCTTGCCGCGAAGTTGCGGCAAGGCGAGCGGGGCGGACGTATTGAGCCAGGTCGACACGGCCCAATCCGGAGCCGGGGCCGGAGCCGGGGCCGGGGCCGCGGCCGACACGGCGACAGGGCGAAGCAACGTCGTCGCCATCAGAAATCCCCTTCCTTCGTGTAGGGACGGCTCCACAGAATCGCCTGCAGCAGCACCGACTTGGTCCAGGCCGCCTGCATCGCGTCGATGTCGGCGGCCGTATCGCCCTTGGCGGCGAGGAACGGCTTCATCGTGACCGAAATCGGCACGGCAAGGGCAAGCACATGGCGCATCGGAATGTGCGCGGCTGCCGTCGCACCGTCGGTCTTGTTCTTGCCCATGCGATGGTGGCGCTTGCCGATCTCGTCCTGCCAGGCCAGCCACGCCGCGTCGTAGTTCGCGTCGCACGTGTCGAGGATCCACTGGCCGAAGCGCTTGCGCACAGCACCCAGGTAGCCGCTCTGCGGCTGGCCCGTGGCGGGATCGCTGAAATAGGCGAGCAGATGCGGGGTCGAGGCCACGAACCCGTACCACACGTCCAAAATCGCTTCGATCTGGCCTTCCACCACGCGGCGCATCTTGCGCAAAGCCGCGACGTCGGCGTCGCCGAACAGCAGAGACGCTTTCAACGTCGCAAGATCGGCCGGCGTGAGCGGCGAGGCAGCAAGGGCGGGATCGCCCAAGCGATAGCCGGGGAGGGCGGTTTGGGCAGCGGCCGCACCTGCGGCGAGGCTTGCGGCGGCGGCACCGCCTGCGATCAGGGTGCGGCGGGCGAGGGCGTTCGGGTCGTCGGACATGGGTTTTCTCCGGTGGGGTTGCGGGGATATGTTGCGCCACGACTTGCAAGGTTAGTTGCGAGTAGCTACTATCCACTACAGCAACGTCGGAAGCGACGTCAACAATTAATTTCGAGTAGCAACTATGAAGCCAAAAGCTGCAATCGAACCAGTTGCAACCGAAGCCGCCCATCTCGTCGACCGGCTCGAGCGTCTGGCGCGGGCGGGCGAACAATCGGGCGGCCTCAATCCCGCGCAATGGGATGCGCTGCGCTATCTGGCGCGCGCCAACCGGTTTTCGCGCACGCCCGCAGCCCTTGCCGAATATCTTGCGACCACGCGCGGGACGGTGTCGCGCACCTTGGCCTCGCTCGAGGAGAAGGGCTTGATTGCGCGCCTGGCAAGCGACCGCGACGGCCGCTCGGTCGATTTCGACACGACCAAGGCCGGGCGCGCGTTGCTGGCCGAAGATCCGCTTGCGCAGATCGCCGCCGACATCGCGCAAGCCACGCAGAACGACGCGCGGCTGTTTGCCGATCTTTTGCAGCGCGTGCTGCGCGCCGCCCTCGCGCGTAACCAGGGCCGTGCGTTCGGCATCTGCCGCACGTGCCGCCATTTTCGTCGCGATGCCGCCAACGGTGCGCAAGGACCGCACCATTGCGGGCTGCTCGACGTGCCCTTGTCCGACGCCGACAGTGCGCGTATCTGCGCCGAACAGTCGCCCGCCGCCGCTTAAGCGCGTTCGCCGATCTGCCGCGCCACGCGGCGCTGCCACAATGCCAGCGCCGGAACCGCGCCAAGCTCGAGCCCGAGCCCCGCAAGATGCGGCCATGTGGGCGGCCCCAGTGCGAGCAAGCCCGCGAGCCGGCCGAGCCCGCCCGCGAACACGAGCGCGGCCGCAAGCCCGAAGCGCGCCCCTTTGCGCTCGATAGCGGGCACGCAGGAATAGAAAACGACGCCCAACGCCATGAAAATGCCGGAGAGATAGCGAAAATGGCTGTCGAGGTCGATTGTCGGCCCGGCGGCCCCTAGATAACTCGTGCCGGTCGCGACACCTGCCGCACCGACGCCGAGCGGAATCGCGGCCAGCACGGCCACGCAAATCTGCAGGGCGCGTTTCTGCCGCAGCAAGGAAGACGGAGTTTGGGCATGCGTTGGTTCCATTGGGCGGTTGCCTTTGCGGGCGTGCTGCTGGTTTCGGGCTGTTCGGCGGTGGATGCGATCAATGCGCTGGTGCCGAAGAGCGGCTACACGGTCGAGAGAGATGTCGCCTACGGCCCCGATGCGCGCCAGCGCTTCGATCTGTACGTGCCGGACGGTGCGACTGGATCGTCGCCGGTCGCGGTTTTTTTCTACGGCGGCGGCTGGACCGGCGGCAGCAAGGCGGACTATCTGTTCGCGGGCCAAGCCTTGGCCGAGCGCGGCTACGTCGTCGCGATCCCCGATTACCGGCTCTATCCGCAGGTGCGCTTTCCGGCGTTCCTCGAAGACAGTGCGGCCGCCGTCGCTGCCATCCGCACCCGTGTGGCTGCGCGCAATCTGGGCAACGGCCCCGTTGCCCTGATCGGCCATTCGGCGGGGGCCTACAACGCCGCGATGCTGGCCCTCGATCCGCAATGGCTCGCGGCTGCCGGCGTCGACCGCTGCAAAGACGTTTCGGCGGTCGTGGGCCTTGCCGGCCCCTACAATTTCCTGCCGCTCAGAGGCCGCAGCCTCGTGGCGATTTTCGGACAGGCCGAGCCGCTCGAAAACACGCAGCCCATCGCATTCGCGCAGACGAAGGCGCCGCCGATGCTGCTGCTGGCGGGCCGCAACGACGGCATCGTGTCGCCGCGCAACGCGACGTCGCTCGGGCTCGCGATCGAACAAGCGGGCGGGCGGGCGGAGACGAAGCTCTACGACAATATCGGCCACGCCGACATCGTGGCCTCCTTTGCGCGCCCGTTCCGCGGCGTGCCGCCGACCCTCGACGATCTCGACCGGTTTTTGGCCGCGAACCGTGTGGCGGGGTGTTGAGGGGCGGTCTTTGTTTCAGATACGAGCGTTCGCGGCGAGCTTCGAACATGGACACGCAGAGATCCTAATGCCCGGTCCTAACCCAGCTTTAAACCTGACAGCGGGCCGTTGAGAAGTAATGAAGAGACAAGCGTAGTGTCCAGTAACTCCCTTTAATTGAATGTAGCCTGTGGCGCTGCCATGATCGAAAAGATGAGATCTCTGCACTTTTCCAACTGGCTCTCGACCTTCACCAGATCGGCGGGTTGTTTCGTGCGGCGAGGCCCACATCGCCCTCGGGATTGAACCAGTCGGTGGGGCCGGGAAGCTCGTTTTCGTCGTCATTGTTGAAATCAAAAAAGCATGCACCTAAACCCGCTAAAGGTTGAATTATAGCAATAAAAGAACATCATTTTGAATAACATTGTGCATAAATTTCTTAAAAAGAATAAAAACATAGTTCTTGATAAAAACTCATTTTTGTGTCCGAGTTAAGCACCGCCGCCGGGGTCGCTCCCGCTGGTGCGCGCTGTTTGAAATGTGAAGAAAGACGAGCGGCAGTGGCCCCGAAAACCGGCCGCTGCAACATGTAACCGCGCTTCGTCGTCGTGGTTGCATTTGTGGAGAATCAATAGGTTAAATCGGCGACCGTCGCTATTCGTCGCGTTTGGTAACCTATTTCAGCCGCGTTGCGGGCAGTCCGAGCGGGCGCACGGGGCCGCGCCTTTGGCGACAAACGCCTTGCACACGCGGCACGGGGCCAGGATTTCGGCCTCTTCCTTGAGGGCGGCCTTGGCGACCCCGCCTTGGCGCATGCGTTCGGCCGCGATCTCCTGCTCCTTTTCGCGGATGCGCAAATAGCGCCAGCCGAACCAAACGGCGGCCAGCACCACGATCAGCAGTAGGAGCTTGGCGAAGGAAAAGCCCATGGTTAGTTATTCTCCATCGCCGTCACAGGCCGTAGCGCGCCCACAAAGCGCGCGTCTCGAGCGCTTCGAGCGTTTGCTGCGGCCACGCAGCGGCCCCCGCGTCGAAGGGGCCGCCTTGCGCAAGGCCGATCCAGCGGCGCAACGCGCCGTCGCGCGCCCCGAAGCGGCGAAAGCGCACCTTGTCGCCGAAGCGGCGGCGCAGATCGCTGCGCGCGTCGCCGAGCGCGTCGATGAGGCCGAACTGCTTGGCCTGCGCCCCCGTCCAGAAGGCGCCCTCGAACAGCGTGGCATCGTCGCCCGCTAGGCGGGTGCCGCGCCGGTCGCGCACCCAGGCGATGAAATTGGCGTGGATCTCGGCCTGCAGCTTTTTGAGGCGGTCGATGTCTTCTTGGCTCGCGGGCACAAACGGATCGAGCAGCGATTTGTTGCGCCCCGCCGTGTAGAGGCGGCGCTCCACGCCCAAGCGCGCGATCGCCTCGGCAAAGCCGAAACCCGCCGCGATCACGCCGATCGAGCCGACGACCGAATTGGCGTCGGCCACGATCTCGTCGGCGGCACAGGCAAGCCAGTAGCCGCCCGAGGCCGCCACATCCTCGACATAGGCGTAGACGGGCTTTTTGTGTTCGTCGGCAAGGGCGCGGATGCGATTGCCGATGAGGGCGGACTGGGCGGCCGAGCCGCCCGGCGAATTGAGGATGAGCGCCACGGCCGCGCAATCCTCGGCCTTGAACGCGGCTTCGAGGGGGCCTGCAAGGCGTGCGAGCGAAAGCCCGCGCGCACCCCCCATGCCGATCGCACCCTCGAGGCGCAGAATTGCCACGCGCGGGGGCGGCGTGCGGCCGAGAAAACGTTCGAGGGCGTCGCGGAGATTCATCTTCCGCCTATCTATACACGCGCCGGCGCATCGAGGGCCAGCGCCGAACGGCCGCGCAGAACCGCATCGGCAGCATCCGTGTAGCGGCCGTCGGCTTCGTGCAGTACAAGCCCAGCCGCCAAGCGCAGCGGGGTCGCGATACCTTTGCGCGCACGCACGAGGATGCGTTTGGCCGACGCGCCTGTTTTGGGCCACAGCGGAAACACCACGATCTCGCCGGCATGGCCGTGCAAACCCGCCAGCAGATCGTCGAGCCGGTCGGCGCGCTGCACGAACAGCACATGCCCGCGCGGCGCCACGGCGCGCAGGGCGGCCGCGATCCAGTCGGCCAGCGTCGCTTCGCTTTCGACATTGGCGCTTGCGCGCGCGGCGTTCGGCGCGGCGTGCGCGCGCTCGGCCGGCAGATAGGGCGGGTTCGCGAACGCAAGATCGAAACCGGTTTTCGCGAAGCTGCGCACGTCGCCGATCTCGGCCGCGAAGCGCGCGGCCATCCGGTTGGCTTCGGCGTTGAAGCGCGCAAGTTCGGCCGTGCCCGCGTCGCGTTCGAGGCCGACGATGTGCAGATCCGGCAGGCGCGCAAGCGCGCACAGGCTCGCAGCGCCGGCCCCGCAGCCAAGCTCGAGCGCGTTTCGCGCCGATGCGGGTATCGCGGCCGCGAGCAGCACGGGATCGATCGCCGCACGATAGCCGTCGGCGCTCTGGCGCAGCGCCACGCGGCCGTCGAGCAATCGGTCGTCGGTGAAGGCGGGGTCGGTCAAACGGCGCGCGGCTTTCGCAAAGGGGCGGGCGAAGGCAAGACTTGAAATCTTTGCCTCAGCACCTATGCTCGGTCGCGCGGAGAGGCCGCGTCAAGCGGCAAGGGGGAGCAGCCGGTGGCAGTCGTCGTCAATCTCGAGGGTGAGCGCGGGCGCAACGCGCGCGGGACCGCGAAAAACGGTCTCGACGCGCTGGTGGCGTTGTGCGCGGAAGACATCAAGGCGGTCAACGAAGCGATTCTGCGGCGCATGCATTCCTCGGTGCCGCTGATCCCGCAGCTTGCGAGCCACATCGTGGCGGCCGGCGGCAAGCGCATGCGCCCGATGCTGACGCTGGCGGCGGCGCGCATGTGCGGCTATCGCGGCGACCGGCACATCCAGCTTGCCGCTTGCGTCGAGTTCATCCACACCGCCACGCTGCTGCACGACGACGTGGTCGACGAAAGCGATCTGCGCCGCGGCCGCGCCACCGCCAACGCGCTGTGGGGCAACAAAGCGAGCGTGCTGGTCGGCGATTTCCTGTTCAGCCGCTCGTTCCAGCTGATGGTCGAGGACGGCTCGCTGGCAGTGCTCGGCATCCTTTCGACCGCCTCGGCCACGATCGCGGAGGGCGAGGTGCTGCAACTCGCCACCGCCAACGACACCGAAACCTCCGAGCAGGCCTATCTCGAAGTGGTGAGCGCCAAGACCGCGGCCTTGTTCGCGGCCGCGTGCCGCGTGGGCGCTGCCGTCGCCGACCGGCCCAAGGCCGAGGAAGACGCGCTCGAAACCTACGGCCTCAATCTCGGCATCGCCTTCCAGCTCGTCGACGACGTGCTCGACTACGGCGCCACCAGCGCCGACATGGGCAAAAACAGCGGCGACGATTTCCGCGACGGCAAGATCACGCTGCCCGTGGTGCTGTCGTTCCTGCGCGGCGAGGAAAGCGAGCGCGTGTTCTGGCGCCGCACGCTCGAAGAGCTCGACCAGAAAGAGGGCGATTTCGCCCACGCGCTCGAGCTCATGCGCAAGCACCGCGCGCTCGACGACACGATCGAGCGCGCGCGCCACTACGGCCGCATCGCGCGCGATGCGCTCGGCATCTTCGCCGACGGGCCGGAGAAGCGCGCGTTGGTCGAACTCGTGGATTTCGCGATCCAGCGCGGCTACTAGCTCGCGAGCTGCGCTTGCAGCAGCGAGGACAGCACGGGCGCTGGGGCGCCGCGGACCGTCGCAATGCCGTCGAGATAGTCGCGCCGTGCGGGCTGCGCTGAGGTCTGGGCGGCGGCCGCTTGGGTCTGCGCCACTTCAAGGCGCTGGGCCACTTCGCCCGCCGTCCGGAAGCGGCGCGCTTCGCGGTCGTGGAACACGGCGCGGTTCGCGTTGGCGGCGGCGGGCAGGAGCTTGTTGGACGGCGTGTCGGGCGATTCTTCGGCCGCTTTGATGAGCCGGATGGCCCCGCGCGCGCCGAGGAAATGGGCCGCGTAGACTTCCTGGTAGGTCGGTTCGCGGCCGAGCACCTTCTGCAGCGAATTGCGGTTTTTCTCGGTGAGTTCGCCCGCCATGGCGGCGGCCATTTTGGGGTCCTTGCGCAGGGCAAGAATTGCCGCCCGGTCTTCCTGGCTCGGCACTTCGTTCCGGCCCGTGGCGTGGTCCTTGGCGATCTTTTTGGCGAGGTCGCCGATGCCGTATTTGGCGCCGTGGCTGCGCACGAGGTCGAGCCAGGTCTGTTCGGTGAACTGGAACAGCCCCGTCGCCGACGAAGTTTTGCTTTGGGCGTTGGGTTTCAACGCGCTTTCGCGATTGGCGATGGCCAGAAGCTCGTCGAAGCCGGCCTTGCCGCGTTTGGCGGGCTCGGCCAAAGCGCTGGCGATCTGCGCGGACACGCGGGGTGTCTGAAGGGTTTGTACGGTCATGGCCCTCCCAGTAGAGCAACCCCCATGCCAAGCGCTAGGCCCCCGGCGCAGCGCGAGGCCTCCTGCAAAGCGCAAGGCCCCTGCAAAGCGCAAGGCCCCTGCGAAGCGCAAGGCTTGCGCGCCCCGGCGAGGAGCGCTATACGAGCGCTCCCGATCGGTCGGAGCGTAGCTCAGCCTGGTAGAGCACTAGCTTCGGGAGCTAGGGGCCGGAGGTTCGAATCCTCTCGCTCCGACCATCGGTAGAGACGGTACTTGCAGGTCGGTTGTAAGCCGCTCCAAAAACGGATTATTGGTCGTTTACACGATTCCGAATTCGCGGCGGTCATGAATAAACCGCCCCTCAATTGCGATGAGGGCTGGTCAGCCCGCAGCTACAGCCTGTGCCCAAGCGACGAAAGCCGCGACTTGGCTCAGTTTTTGCGCTCCCTGACGGTGGACGAGATACCACCCCCTGTCGGTCACCAGCGCTCTGTCGGGGAAAGGCAGTACCAGTCGGCCCGATGCCAGATCGGACGCGACCAGGGCTCGTCGCGCCAGAGCGACGCCCCTGCCTGCCAGCACCGCTTGAATGACGGCTGCAGGCGCGTTGACCGCCAAGCCAGCGCGCGACTCCCGCAAAGCAATGCCTTGCTGCGCGAACCAGGCGGACCATCCAGGGAATGTCTCTCCGTCCCCAGCGGTGCTGACGTCGTGAATAAGCACATGGCGCAGCAGTTCTTCGGGGCTGGACAATCCAGACCCGACAAGCGACGGCGCGCAGACCGGGATGAGATCGTCGTCGAGCAGCGCTATACTTGTGAGCCCTGGCCAAACGCCGCGACCGTAGCGCAGGCCGACATCGGCGTGCCCCGGACCAATCTCGACGACACGATCGGTTACATCGAGTCGAAGCACGATATCCGGGTGTAGAGCCTGAAAGCCCTCAATACGCGGCAATAGCCAGTGTCCAACAAATGCGACAGATGCCGTGACGGTCAATGTGAGGGCGATGCCCTGCCTTACGGACTGGAGCGCCCGTCTGATGTGTTCGAACCCAACCGTGATCTCCGGCAAGATCGCGCGCGCCGCGACGGTCGGCGTTAGGCGCGTGACGCCCGACTTCGCTCGTTCGAACAGGCTGAGACCGAGCCACGCCTCCAGAATTCGAACCTGACTGCTCACGGCTGCCGGCGTGACGGAAAGCTCCTGAGCCGCAGATGCGAAGCTTCCATGGCGGGCTGCCGCTTCAAATGCCTTGAGAGCCGTCAGATGAAGCAGGCTTTGCGATCTATCGAGATACGAAAACTTGTCTGGCACGCAATGTCTTCTCTCTCGCGGCAACCGACCGACTTCGCCACTGTTCACGCGCCGGTCAGGAACCGGACTAATGCATCAATGCGAGGACCGAATATGCACGCCCAAATCATCACCTACAAACTCAAAAACATCTCTGTTGCCGATTATCAGGCCCAGATGGTGGAGCCCGATGCGCCGATTCTGGCGGCCGTTCCCGGACTGAAGTCGAAGGTGTGGTTGGCGAACTCAGCAAAGAACACGTTCG
>JAIXXA010000087.1 GCA_027490975.1 Rhodospirillaceae bacterium | reverse complement strand
GATGCGCTCGGCCGACGATTCGCCGACCAGCAAGTTGTGGTTGCGGCGGATATAGGCGATGATGGCTTCGTCCATCTTGTCGCCGCCGACGCGCACCGAGCGCGAATAGACGATGCCGCCGAGCGACAGCACCGCGACTTCCGTGGTGCCGCCGCCGATGTCGACGACCATCGAGCCCGTGGGCTCGGTCACCGGCAGGCCCGCGCCGATCGCGGCCGCCATCGGTTCTTCGATCAGGAACACGCGGCGCGCACCGGCACTCTCGGCCGACTCCTGGATGGCGCGCCGTTCGACCGCGGTCGAGCCCGAAGGCACGCACACGATGACTTGGGGCGAGGCGAAGGAGCGGCGATTGTGCACTTTGCGGATGAAGTGCTTGATCATCTCCTCCGCCACTTCGAAATCGGCGATCACGCCGTCGCGCAAGGGGCGAATGGCCGTGATGTTGCCGGGCGTGCGGCCGAGCATGAGCTTGGCTTCGTCGCCGACCGCGAGCACTTGCTTCTTGCCCTTGATTTCGGCGATGGCGACGACCGACGGTTCGTTCAGCACGATGCCGCGACCCTTGACGTAGACCAGCGTGTTGGCCGTGCCAAGATCGATTGCCATGTCGGCGGAGAGCATTCCGAGAAGACGCGAAAACATAAGAAAGTCCGTACCTTTCGTGGATGGCGGGGCAACCCTAAACCCCACCGGATAGACGCAGATTCGGTCGGAATTAAGCCGAAATTGACGCAACTGTCGACATATCTGCAGCAGCCCCGGCGGGTGCCGATTTCTTTCGCTTTATCAAGAGCTTGTTGAGGGCATTCAGATAGGCCCGGGCGGAAGCGCACAGCGTATCGGCATCCGCCCCCTGCCCGTTGACGGTCTTGCCGCCCTCATCGAGTCGAACCGTGACCTCGGCTTGGGCGTCGGTTCCGGCCGTTACGGCATGCACCTGGTAAAGCTGCAGCTTGGCTTCGTGCGGCACCAGTTTCTTGATCGCGTTGAAGACCGCATCGACCGGGCCGTTGCCGCGCGACTGGGCGTTGTGGACGGTCCCGTCGATCTCGATCTCGAGATCGGCGATCTGCGGGCCCTTGGAGCCGGCCACGACCTGCAGCGACACAAACTTGATGCTATCGTCGGTGCTGCCCATCTGGTCGTCGACGAGGGCCACGATGTCTTCGTCGAACACGTCCTTCTTGCGGTCGGCGAGATCCTTGAAACGCTTGAACGCGTCTTCGAGCAGATTGTCGCCGAGCGCTTCGAAACCCAGTTCCTTGAGCTTGGCGCGGAACGCCGCACGCCCCGAATGCTTGCCCATCACCAGGGTGGAGCGCACGAGCCCCACGCTTTCGGGCGTCATGATTTCGTAGGTCTGCGCGTTCTTGAGCATGCCGTCCTGGTGGATGCCGCTTTCGTGCGCGAAGGCGTTGGCGCCGACGATCGCCTTGTTGGGCTGCACCGCGAACCCCGTGATCGCCGACACGAGCCGCGAGGCGCGCACGATGTGCGTGGTATCGACGTTGGTGCGGAACGGCAGACGGTCGGGTCGCGTGCGCAGCGCCATCACGATCTCTTCGAGGGCGGCATTGCCGGCCCGCTCGCCGATCCCGTTGACCGTGCATTCGACCTGGCGGGCGCCGGCGCCCAAGGCAGCCAGCGAATTGGCCACGCCGAGGCCCAGATCGTTGTGGCAGTGCACCGACAGGCGCGCCTTGTCGATGTTCGGCACGTTCGCGACGATCGCGGCGATCAGCGACGCGAACTCGGCCGGTTCGGCATATCCGACCGTGTCGGGGATGTTGATCGTCGAAGCCCCCGCCTTGATCGCACTCTCGATGCAGCGGAACAGAAACGGCAATTCGGTGCGGCTGCCGTCTTCGGCGCTCCACTCGACGTCGTCGCACAGATTGCGCGCATGCGTGACGCTGTCGACGACCGCCTGGTGCACGGCGTCGGGCGCCATCTGCAGCTTGTATTTCATGTGCAGGGGCGACGTGCTGATGAAGGTGTGGATGCGCGGACGTGCCGCCGCCTTCAGCGCTTCCCAGGCCCGGTCGATGTCTTTGCGGCCCGCGCGCGCAAGCCCGCACACGACCGACTTTTTGAGTTCGCGCGCGATCGCCGACACGGCTTCGAAATCGCCGTTCGACGCGATCGGAAAGCCGGCCTCGATCACGTCCACGCCCATCTCTTCGAGCATGCGCGCGACGCGCAGTTTTTCCTCGAGATTCATCGAGCAGCCCGGCGACTGCTCGCCGTCGCGCAAGGTCGTGTCGAAAATCCAAACCCGGTCGCTGTCGGCCATCTTGGCGAATTCCTAAAAAGCCTGTGGATAAACCCCATTCCACGCAAGGCGGAAGGTTAACAGAGATAGCCCCAATCTGCCTAGCGATGGGCAGGCTGGCACCGCAAAACCAATCGCAGACCGCAAATTTTAGCGCGACATCTGCGCGACATCAATGCGCCGCAGATGCAACGCAGGCGCAACCTGGATGCGCCTGTTTTTACACTAAGCATTTGAAAAACAATAAAACGTTGCGCAAGTTGCGGCAAAATCCAACCTGTTGCGGAAATGCCGAAAAAATCGCTTCACGTGTCAAACAGCGCTCGGACCAGATGAAAAGCCGATCTGCCGAGAGTATCGCAAGAATACGAATAAAACAAGAACATCTGTCATACAAAGATATTTGACCAGGCTCGGGATTTCTGGACCGATGGTGCGAGCTTTTCCCGTCGTCGGAGGCGCCATGACCCGCATTGCCCGCTTTACCTGCAGCAACGCCGCAGCCGACGCTGTACAAGCGCAATGCTCGTGCTGCGGCTACGACGACCCGATCTTTGCCCCGGAAGCCATCGCCCCCGAAGCCTTTGCGCGGCGCGATCTGTTCAAACGCGCCGGCGGGCTTGCGGGTGCCGCAGCCCTCGCATCGCCGCTGGTCGCGCACGCGCAAACGCCGCAGCTCGCCCAAGCGCAAAGCCCGGTGCGCGAGATCGTGCAGATCGCGGGCAACGTCTACCGCTTCCGCAACAATTTCCATTTTTCGGTCTTTGCGGTGACGCCGGCGGGCGTGGTCGCGACCGACCCGATCAACGCCGACGCCGCGACCTGGCTCAAGAACGAACTTCGCACGCGGTTCAATCAAAGCGTGCGCTATCTCGTCTACAGCCACGACCATCCCGACCATATCAACGGCGGCGAAGTGTTCGCCGACACCGCGACCGTGGTCGCGCATGCACGCGCGCGCGACAAGATCCGCGACGAGCGCCGCCGCACCGCCCCGGTCAACATCGCCTTCAGCGAAGCGCTAACGCTCGAACTCGGCGGCACGGTCGTCGATCTCGAATATGTCGGGCGCAACCATTCGGACAATTCGCTCGTCGTGCGCTTCCCGGCCGCGCGCACGCTGTTTGCGGTCGATTTCATCCCGGTCGAATCGGTCGCCTTCCGCGATCTGCACGAAGGCTACGTCGAAGAATGGTTCGACTCGCTCAAACGCGTCGAGGCGATGGATTTCGACCTTCTCGCACCCGGCCACGGGCCGATGGGCACGAAGGCGCATGTGCGCCAGTTCCGCGAGTATCTGGAAACGATCCGCGACGGCGTGCTCGCCGGCATGCGGGCGGGTCGCAGCCTCGAAGAAATCCGGCCCGGCATCGATTTGCAGAAATACGCGAACTGGGCCGGCTACGCGCAGATGCGCGATCTCAATATCGACGGCATGCACCGCTACTACACGCTGTTCAGCCGCCGCAGCGGCTGAACCCATGCGCCTCACGCGACGCGAATTCGGGTTGGGCGCCTTGGGCTTGGGCGCAGGCAGCCTGGGCGCCGCCGCCCCGCTTGCCGCCCAAAACGCCAATGTCGATCTGCTGCTCGTGCTGCTGAACGACGGCTCGGGCTCGATCGACGAAGACGAATACCGCCTGCAGCGCGAGGGCACGGCCGCTGCCATCGAACGGCCCGAAATCGTCAACGCGATCCTGCGCTTGCCCACACGCGCCATCGCGGTCGCCTACGGCGAATGGGGTTCGCCGCTGACGCCCGCGATCATCTTGCCGTGGGCGCGCATCGCCAGTGCCGACGATGCGGCCGACTTCGCCGAGCGCTTGGTGGCCGCACCCCGCGTGCGCCAAAGCTGGAACGCGATCGGCGACGCGATCACGGTTGCAACCGACCTCATCGCGGCGGCCCCCTTCCGCAGCCCGCGCGCCACGATCGACATTGCGGGCGACGGCCCGGACATGCGCAGCGCCATCCTGCCCGCCCCGGCCGCACGCGACCGCGCAGTTGCCGCCGGCATCACGATCAACGCGCTCGCCATTGCGTCGCCGGGCTCAGGCTCGGCCATGCCGATCGAGCGCCTGCGCGCGCATTACGAGGAAAACGTGATCGGCGGATTGGGCGCGTTCGTGATGACCGCACGCGACCGCACCGATTTCGCCTACGCGATCTTCAACAAAATGGCGCGCGAGCTGGCGTGAAGGCACGCGCCCTTCCTGCGCGGTGGACGAGAATAGCCAAGGATCATTCCTTGTGACTTCACTGCATTCTCAATCGTTATTTTTCACTCAATATCATTCGTTGATATTCTCGCATATCACTACAATAGAGATTGCTATCGAAGCGAGTATTCTCCTTCCGAGATAGGAATGACACATGAGCGCCGAATGGACGCCGGTATTCGTTCTTCCCAATATTCCGCTGGAAGTGGCGATCGGCTGCGACATAGCTGCGCTTGCCCCGGCACACGATAATCGCGTTGCGAGCCTCAAGTCCAAGCACCCCAAGCTCAG
>JAIXXA010000063.1 GCA_027490975.1 Rhodospirillaceae bacterium | reverse complement strand
TGCCGACGAAGCGGTTCTCGACCAGATCGAGGCGGCCGATCCCGTGGCGGCCGCCGATGGCGTTGAGTTCGGTCAGCAGCGCGGCCGGCGACAGGCGCTTGCCGTTGACCGCAACCGGATCGCCCTTCTCGAACTCGATCTCCAGATATTCGGGCTTGTCGGGAGCGGCTTCGGGCGACACGGTGCGCGAATAGACGAATTCTTCGGGCTCCTGCCACGGGTCTTCCAGCACTTTGCCTTCGGCCGAAATGTGCAAGAGGTTCGCGTCGACCGAGAAGGGCGCTTCGCCGCGCTTGTCCTTGGCGATCGGGATCTGGTTCTTCTCGGCGTAGTCGAGCAGCTTCGTGCGGCTGTCGAGCTTCCATTCGCGCCAGGGGGCGATCACGCGGATATTGGGCTCGAGCGCGTAGTAGGTGAGCTCGAAGCGCACCTGGTCGTTGCCCTTGCCGGTCGCGCCGTGGCACACGGCGTCGGCCCCGACCTGGCGCGCGATTTCGATCTGGCGCTTGGCGATGAGCGGGCGCGCGATCGAGGTGCCGAGCAGATACTGGCCCTCGTAGAGCGCGTTGGCGCGGAACATCGGCATCACGAAGTCGCGCACGAATTCCTCGCGCAGATCTTCGATGAAGATTTCCTTGATGCCGAGCATCTGCGCCTTCTTGCGCGCGGGCTCGAGCTCTTCGCCCTGGCCCAGATCGGCCGTGAAGGTCACGACCTCGCAGCCGTAGGTGTCCTGCAGCCATTTGAGAATGATCGAGGTGTCGAGACCGCCCGAATAGGCGAGGACGACTTTTTTGACTTTCTTTTCCATGGGACGGACCGTTTCGAGCTTGGACTGGGGATGCGGCAAAATCGGCGCGGAGTATAGGTATTGCGCGCGCCGGGGCAAGGGCGGTCTCGTGCCTTTTGGCGAAGCGCGGGGTAGTCTCGAAGACGCCCGATTCGACGCGTCTCCCGCCAAAAGAGGCCGAAAATGCTGTTCGTCAAACTCGTCGAGCTTTACGGCCGCTACGGCTTCACGATCCGCTCGAGCATTTCGCCGTTCCTGCTGACCAAATTGTCGCTGAACAGCGCCGAAGACGGCACCTTCACCTACGCGTTCCGCGAGGGCACCAACATCGGCAATCTCGGCGGCGGCATCAACATGTCGGAGGTGGCGCTGATCGAGGATATCGGCCAGGTGACGGCGCCCAAACGCATCTTCGCGATCGGCTGCTCGTTCGGCTGGAGCACGCTTGCGCTCGCACTCGCGATGCCCACGGCCAAGATCGTGGCGATCGATATCGGCATGGGCAACGGCAAAGAGGGCTTGGCGCTGACGAACCAGATTGCACGCGAAAACGGTTTCGACGTGACCGGCGTGCTGGGGGCCTCGCCCGACGATCTGGCCGCCACGGTCGCAGCGCATTTCGACGCGCCCATCGACATGGTGTTCATCGACGCCGACCACACGAACGAGGCGCAGAGCAAAGACTATTTCGGCATAAGGCCGTATTGCGCGGCCGACGCCGTCTACATGTTCCACGACGTGATGGTCTGCCAGATGCTGCCCTCGTTCAAAGAGATCGCCGCGGCAACGCCCACGCACAAAGCGCGCGTGCTCACGCGCACGGCCTCGGGCATCGGCATCCTGGCGCCCAAAGACAGCCACGCGGAGCTGCACCGCGTGCTCGACGCCTATTGCGATCCTTACGGGGCTGTGCCGGTCTAGGACGCGTCGCCGCTGCCGCCCGCGGCGGCGGCCGCATCGAGCAGGCTGCGGCGGATTTTCTGGCTTTCGCTTTTGAGCTGGCCGCACGCGGCCGAAATGTCGCGCCCGCGCGGCGTGCGCACCGGGCTCGAATAGCCGGCGTCGAACACGATCTGCGAGAATTTTTCGATGGCCTCGTCGGTCGAGCATTCGAAGGGTGCGCCCGGCCACGCGTTGAACGGGATCAGATTGACCTTGGCCGGAATGCCCGAGATCAGCTTCACCAACGCGCGCGCATCGGCCGGGCTGTCGTTCACGCCCTTCAGCATCACGTATTCGAACGTGATGCGCCGCGCGTTCGACAGGCTCGGATAGGTGCGGCACGCGTCCATAAGCTCGGCGATCGGATACTTCTTGTTGAGCGGTACCAGCACGTCGCGCAGTTCGTCCGTGACCGCATGCAAGGAGATCGCCAGCATCACGCGCAGCTCCTCGCCGCAGCGTTTGATCATCGGCGCCACGCCCGACGTGGAGAGCGTGATCTTGCGCTTGGAGATCGCCAAGCCTTCCTCGTCCATCGCGATCTTCATCGCTTTGGCGACGTTGGCGTAGTTGAACAGCGGCTCGCCCATGCCCATCAAAACGATGTTCGTGAGCTTGCGGTTGCCTTCGGGGCCGGGCCATTCGTCGAACGTGTCTTTGGCCAGCATGATCTGGCCGACGATTTCGGCGGGCGGCAGATCGCGCACGAGGCGCTGCGTGCCCGTGTGGCAGAATTTGCAGGTGAGCGTGCAGCCGACCTGGCTCGAGATGCACAAAGTGCCGCGGTCTTCTTCGGGGATATGGACGGTTTCGATTTCCTGCCCGTCGGGGAAGCGCAGCAGCCATTTTTTGGTGCCGTCGATCGAATCCTGCAGGCGGCTGATCTCGGGCCGGTGCACGGCGTAGCGTTCGGCGAGCTTGGCGCGCAGCTTCTTCGACATGTCGGTCATGTCGTCGAAGTCGCGTGCGCCCTTGGCGTAGATCCAGCCCCACAATTGGCGCGCGCGGAACGCGGGCTCGCCGAGCTCTTTGAACAGCTCGGCAAGCTCCTGGCGCGTGAGGCCCACAAGATTGCTGCGCCCGTCCGGACTCTGCGGGGCGGGCAGGCTTTGCTTGAAGGGCGCAAGGGCGGGGGCTGGGACGATGGGCTCGAGCATGCCCGCTATATAAGGGTGCCCGGCTGTTCTGGCTAGCGGCGCACGTTGCAGGCGCGGTCGATGTCGGCCAGAGCGCGCGCGAAGCCCGTGAGATTGTAGGTGTCGGTCGTCTCGGTGCCGCGCGCCGAAACGCCGCGCACCACGGCGGTTGCGCGCGGGGCGGCATTGCGCATCGCGTCGATGGCCGTGCGGTTGGCGGCGTCCTCGCGCGTCCAAGCGCGGTCGGAGCCGGGCTGGTCGAGATTGGAAAGCGGCACTTTGACGCGCCCGATTTCGATCTCCATGGCCCCGCCGTCGCGCAGCGGATAGCCCGCAAACCACGTAATTTCGTTGGATTTATTCACGCCCGGATAATGCGCCACGCTCAAGGTGGGGTCGGCGCGGCGCGCCCCGGCGGGTTTGCTCTCGACCCTGACCGGGCGGCCGATCACGTAGCACACGCGCGTGGGCCCCGTGCCCGCTTCGGCGGCCAACCAGCCGTCGTAATTGCCGAGCTGGCGCGGGGCGGCGCTCGCGGGCGCTTGGGCAGGCGCAGCTTGGGCAGGGGCGGCCGGGCGCGGCTGCGTCTGGGCGCCGGCTTCGAAAGCCAGGAACAAACCCAACACGGCGAACAACGGGGCGGTTTTGAGGGGGCGAATCGTGATCCGACGGGCCATCAGATGCGTATCGCATCGGATATGATGCCCGTCAACCGCGCAGAAACCCTCGCCCTGCACCCCGCCGCCGCCACTGCGGCTGCGGCCGCATTGGCGGGCGCGCTTGCGCCGTTCTTGAACCGCTCTATACAAGGCGCCATGGCCAACGACAGCGACCCGCCCCCCCTTGGAGCCCCGGCGCCCGAAACTCCAACACTCGATGCTCTGGTGCGCGATCTGGGGGCGGTGGCCAGCCGCCAGGACCGTGCGGCCTTCGCGCGCCTGTTCGCGCATTTCGCGCCGCGCGTGAAGGGCTATCTGATGCGCCTGGGCGCCGAGCGCGCGCAGGCCGACGATCTGATGCAGGACGTGATGCTGACCGTGTGGCGCAAGGCGCCCGGCTACGATCCGAAGATGGCGAGCCCCGGCACCTGGATTTTCGCGATCGCGCGCAACCGGCGCATCGATGCGCTGCGCCGCGACAAGCGCGCCGATCTCGACCCCGACGATCCGGGCCTGATGCCCGACGCCGCCGCCCTGCCCGACCGCACGCTCGATGCGCGCCTGTGGGAAACGCGGCTCGCAGGGGCGATCGCCGATCTGCCGCCCGAACAGGCGCAGATGCTGCGCCTTGCCTACTACGAAGACCGCTCGCACGGCGACATCGCGTCGAGCCTGCGGCTGCCGCTGGGCACCGTCAAGTCGCGCTTGCGGCTTGCCGTGGCGCGGCTGCGCACTATGTTTGAGAACGACACATGAAAGCGCACAGCATGACCGACCCGGCCCAGATCCTCGCCCATAGCCCGGCCCACATCCCGGCCCACATCCCGGACGAATGGCTGCTCGACCACGCCGCCGGCGCCACGCCGGAGCCGGTGGCCGTGCTCGTCGAAGCGCATCTGGCGCTGTCCGCGCCTGCGCGCGCGACATACGCGCGCCTTGCGGCCGTGGGCGGCGTTCTGCTCGAGCAGCAGAGTCCGGCCGATCTGGCGCCCGACGCGTTCGCCCGCATGCTGGCGCGCATCGATGCCTCTCCGGCACCGGTCGCCGCGATCGCACCCGCTGCGACGGCGGGCCTGCTGCCCGCCGCCGTCAGCGCCTATGCGGGCCCGTCGATCGACGCCCTTGATTGGCGACGCGTGGTGCGCGGCGTGGAACAGGCCACGCTGAAACTCGGCAGGCCAAGCCCCTACGAATTGAGCCTGCTGCGCATTGCGGCGGGCAAGTCGATCCCGCAGCACACGCACGAGGGCGACGAGCTCTTGCTCGTGCTCGCCGGTTCGTTCGAAGACGGGCGGGCGGGCTATGCGCGCGGCGACGTGTGTGCGGCCGACGCAAGCGTGGACCATGCGCCCGTGGCCGACCGGGCGACGGACTGCCTGTGCCTGCATGTGGCCAACGCGCCCATCAAACTCACGGGTCCGTTCGGCCGCTTCCTCAATCCGCTGCTGAAACTGGCGCGGCGCTAGCCCGCACCGCTAGGGCGTTCCGCCGGGCAGGATCGGGCGCGCATCGTGCGTGCGCATCGACAGCACGCGGTCGTACATCACAAGCGCGCCTGCCAGCGACACGTTGATGCAGAATTTCGTCGGGATCTTGATCACGAATTTGCACAAGGCCTGCATCGCGGGCGAGAGCGAGCCGCGCTCGGGCCCCAGCACGTAGGCCGCCGCGCGCGGATGGCGGAAGCGCGGCAGGTCGATCGCCTCGTCGGTGAGCTCGATGCCCACAAGCGTGCAGCCGAGCGGCAGCTGCATCGCGTCGATCGCCGGCCAATCGTAGATCGGCACGCTTTGCGACGCGTCCGACGTGTCGGCCAGATTGGCCTCGTGGCGGTCGAATGCGGCCGCGACCGTGAACACGAACGCCGCGTCGAACGCGTGCGCGGTGCGCGCCAGCGCGCCCAGATTCATGGGTTTCGAGATGCCCTCGACGCCGATGCCGAAATAGCCCTTCATGATCGGCGGACCTTGCCCTTTGGCGCGCGGCAAGGCAAGTTCGCCCGCATCATGGACCCTGCTCTCATCGTCGAAGTCACGCGCGGCAATGCGGTCGAAAGCCGCCACCGCACGCATGTCGCAATCGCCGCGCCCGACGGCCGGATCCTCGAAGCGCACGGCGACGTGGATCTGCCGGTGTTTGCGCGGTCGGCGATCAAACCCATCCAGTCGCTGGGCTTGCTCGAAAGCGGTGCCGCCGACGCGTTCGACTGCACGGGGGCCGAAATCGCGATTTCGGCCGCCAGCCACGGCGGCGAGCCCATGCACACGCAAACGGTCGCGGCATGGCTGAACCGCATGGGCCTCGATGCGGGCGATCTCGAATGCGGCGCCCATCTGCCCAGCCACGCTCCCAGCGCCGAGGGCCTGATTCGCGCCTTCGAAGCGCCCACCGCACTCCACAACAATTGTTCGGGCAAACACACGGGCATGCTCGCCGTGTGCCGGCATATGGGCTGGCCCACCAAGGGCTATATCGACCCGGCACATCCGCTCCAGAAACAGATCGTGGCGCGCTTCGAGGCGATGCTGGGGCTCGATCTGGCCGCCGCCGCCACCGGCTTCGACGGCTGCTCGCTGCCGCAGATCGCGATTCCGGTGCGCAATCTCGCGATCGGCATGGCGCGCCTCGGAAGCCCCGATGCGCTCGAACCGGCGCGCGCTGCCGCGTGCAAGCGCATGGCGGCTGCCATCGTCGAAAACCCGTTCATGCTGGCGGGCTCGGGGCGCTTCTGCACGCGCGCTTTGCAGGCCGCGCGCGGCCGCGCGGTGCTGAAGACCGGCGCCGAAGGCGTCTACATGGCCGCCATCCCGGACAAGCGCATCGGCATTGCGCTTAAAGTGGAAGACGGGGCGGGCCGGGCGGCCGAGGTCGCGATGGCGCGCCTGCTCGACCGGCTCGGCGGTTTTGCCGACACGCCGCGCGCCGAGGTCGATGCCCTCGTCAATCCGAAACTCGCCAACGCCAACGGCTGGACGGTCGGCGAGATCCGCCCCGCCCCGAACTGGTAATGCGCGCGATCGCCTGCGACGCGTTCGCCGATCCGCCAGTCCTGCGCCTGGGCGATTTGCCGATCCCGTCGCCCGGCCCCGGCGAAGTGCGGCTGCGCGTGCATGCGGCCGGCGTCAATTTCGCCGACACGCTGATGGTGCGCGGCAAGTACCAAGCCAAGCCCGAATTCCCGTTCGTGCCCGGCATGGAGATGGCCGGCGAAATCGACGGGCTCGGGGTGGGCGTGACCGGCTTCGAAATCGGCACGCGCGTGCTCGCCACAGCCGAGCATGGCGCGTTCGCCGAGTTTGCGATCGCGCGCGCGGCCGACACGGTCGCGATCCCGGATGCGATGGATTACGCCACGGCCGCCGCGTTCCCGATCGTCTACGGCACGGCGCATGGCGGCTTGCTTTGGCGCGCACGCCTGCAGCCGGGCGAAACCTTGCTTGTGCTCGGTGCTGCTGGCGGCGTGGGGCTCGCGGCCGTCGAAGTCGGCAAGGCGATGGGGGCCGTCGTCTATGCGGGCACCAGCGACGATGCGCGCGGCCGCTTGGCCATGGCGCACGGAGCCGATTCGGCCGTCAACTACGCGGCCGAAGATCTGCGCAGCGTGGCGCGCACGCTCACGCACGACAAAGGGATCGACGTCGTGTTCGATCCGGTCGGCGGCCCCGCCTTCGATGCGGCCTTGCGCGCGGTCGCGTGGGAAGGGCGCATCGTCGTGGTGGGTTTTGCCGCCGGCCACGTGCCGCAGATCCCGGCCAATCTGCTGCTCGTCAAAAACGCCGCAGCGCTCGGCTTTTTCTGGGGCAGCTACCGGCGCCACGATCCCGCACGCGTGCAGGCCTCGCTTGCCGCGCTGATCGGCTGGTGGCGGCAAGGCAAGTTGAAGCCGCATGTCGATGCGCGCTTCAAACTCGCCGATGCCGTCACGGCCTTGGCCCATCTCACCGACCGCAAAGGGACCGGCAAAGCCGTGATCGAAATCGCATGACCGACCCCAACGACATCCGCGACGACATCCGCATCGCCAAGCTTCTGCATGCGCGCGCCGATCTTGCCCCGGGCGATCCCATTGCCCCGCCCATCGTGCTGGCAAGCTCCTACCATCTGCCGGGATTGCCCGCCGATGCGCCGTTCCAGTACGGGCGCTTCCACAATCCGAGCTGGGATGCGGTCGAACATGCGCTGGCCCTGCTCGAAGACGCGCCCGTCGTGGGCTTCCCCTCGGGCATGGCCGCGATCGCTTCCGTGCTCTATTCCACGTTGCGCAGCGGCGACCGCATTCTGCTGCCCGCCGACGGCTACTACACCATTCGCGCCTTGAGCGACCGCTTCCTCGCCCCGCTCGGCGTTGCGTTCGACACGCGCGCCACGGCGAATTTCCTCGACGGCGGCTTTGCCGGCTACCGGCTCGTGTGGATCGAAACCCCGTCGAATCCGGGCCTCGATGTGTGCGACATCGCGGCGGTCTGTGCTGCCGCACACGCGGCCGGTGCGATCGTGTGCGTCGACAACACCACGCTCACCCCGCTCGGCCAGCGCCCGCTCGATCTGGGCGCCGATCTCGTGGTCGCGGCCGACACCAAAGCGCCGGCTGGCCATTCGGACGTGCTGTTCGGCCACGTGGCGTCGCGCGACGAAAAGCTGCTCGCCGCCGTGCGCGACTGGCGCAAATTCGGCGGCGCCATCCCCGGCCCGTTCGAAGCCTGGCTCGTGCATCGCGGCCTCGAGACGCTCGAGCTGCGCTACGCCCGCCAGTGCGAAAACGCATTGGCGATCGCCCAGCGCCTAGCCGTGCACAAAGCCACAAGTGCCGTGCGCTATCCGGGCCTCGGCAACGATCCGTCGCATGCGATCGCGCGCAAGCAGATGCGCCGCTTCGGCGGGCTCGTGGGCGTCACCTTCGCCGACGAAGCTGCCGCCGAAGCCTTCATCGCCTGCCCCTTCATCCGCCCGAGTACCAGCTTCGGCGGCGTGCACACCAGTGCGGAACGGCGCGCGCGCTGGGGCGATGCGGTGGCACCCGGCTATGTGCGCCTGTCGGTGGGCTGCGAACCGCTCGAAGCTTTGTGGGCGGCGATGGACAAAAGCCTTTCCCGACTCTAGCGCCAGAGTTCCGGGCGCTGCAGCGTGCGTTCGACATCGCCGCGCGTAAGGCCCATATCCTTGAGCTCGCGCGGGCCCAACTCGATTAGGCGCGCGCGCTGCTGGGCGCGCTCTTGGGCTTCCATCAGGAAGCGCAGGCTCGCACCGAGTGCAGCGCCAAGCGCCACAAAAACCGCGACCCAAGCGCCGCGAACGTCGACGCTGTCGTGCTGGACCAAGCTTGCCATGCCACAATCTCCTTTATGTGTGTTTTCTGGCTTGGCGGTCACTTTGCGCGTATAATCAGCCTTCGACAAACGACCTCTTCTCGGCCCGCACATTAGGAAAGCTAGGGTATGGCCCCGCCGCGCCACACGCCCCGCCTGCCGCCGCTCAATGCGCTGCGCGCCTTCGAGGCGGCCGCCCGCCATCTGTCGCTGACAAAAGCGGCCGAGGAATTGGGCGTCACGCAAGCGGCCGTGAGCCACCAGGTCAAAGCGCTCGAGGAAGATCTCGGCACGCCGCTGTTCCGACGCCTGACGCGGGCACTTGCCTTGACCGACACCGGCGCCTTGCTCGCGCCCGAACTGGCGCAAGCCTTCGCGCGCATCGCCGCCGCCGCCCAGCGCGCGCGCGAACGCGAGGCCAAGGGCACGCTCACGATCAGCCTGCTCTATACGTTCGCGCTGCGGCTCGTCCCCCGGCTCGGCGCGTTCGCGAGCCGCCATCCCGAGATCGTGCTGCGGCTCGACAATTCGAAGCACATGATCGATTTCGACCGCGAGCCGCACGACGCCGCGATCCGCTACACGGCCGACGCAAACGCGCCCGGCCTCCATGCCGTCAAACTTTTCGACGACGCGCTGACCCCGCTCTGCGCGCCCGCGATCGCCAAGAAGATCCGCAAGCCTGCCGACCTGTTCCAGTTCGAAATGCCGGACGACCAAGATGTTTGGGACGACTGGAAGGTCTGGCTCGACGAAGCGGGCTTGGACGCAGCGCCGCGACGGCGTGCGACCGTCTACGATTCGACGCGCCTTGCGGTCGAAGCGGCGATGGAAGGGCTCGGCCTCGCTTTGGGCGCGCCCTATCTGTTCGAAAGCCAGATCGCCTCGGGCCGCCTCGTGCAGCCGCTCGAATTGATCGTACCGGCGGGCAAAGCCTATTGGTTCGTGTGCCGCAAATCGGACGCCGACCGCCCGACGCTCAAAGCGTTTCTCGACTGGCTGCTGGAAGAAACCGCCCCGCAGCGCGCCGCCTTCGCGCGCATCGGCAAAGGGAAGCGGCGGCGCTAGGGCGGACTGTAACATACACGGCGCATTTCGACCGATTGTCTGTCGTCGATGCCGAAAACAACGCTAATTCTTCGAGTCGAGATCGCGGGGGATTTGCTTGCTCGCAGAGAGCTATTTGACCCAAAGTTCTAGCTTCTTTTTGAATGCGAGGACCTTTTCTGCGCCGTCGTTGTGACGGCCTTCGACTTTACTCCGACGCTTCGTGCACCCCGTAAACTGGTCTCAAATCGTCGCTGTGCCTCCTCAGGGCTAAACTTTTTATCCGATTTTTTTTTCAAGTAAGGGCCTCGGATTAACTTGAATGGCCCCGTAAGCGGACACACGCGAAGCGAGTCACTAAAGAATAT
>JAIXXA010000174.1 GCA_027490975.1 Rhodospirillaceae bacterium | reverse complement strand
GGGGCGATGGACGGGCTCGTGCGCGAAGGCCCATTGCGCGGGCGCAAACTTTCCGAACTCGGGCTCGAAGCATTGCTCGAACTTCTCGCCGAAGCCCGCCTCGACGATCCGGACAGCGCGCCGCTGCTCGAAGCCTTTCTCGACCGTGCGGCCCCCGAGTGGCGCAGCCACGGCGGGGCCGCCGCGGGCGAAGCGCACCCTGCCTCGCAAGCGCGCGGCGGTATGACGCGCGCCGAGGCCGCGCGCCTGCTGGGTGTCGCCGAAGATGCCGACGAAGCGACGATCAAAACGGCCCACCGTCGCCTGATGATGAAGGTGCATCCCGACCATGGCGGCACCGACGAACTCGCCGCCCGCCTCAACGACGCCAAACGCGTGCTGCTTGGCGATTGAGGCGGGGGCAGTTCTCTAGCGCTTCACGACCGGCGGTTCGAGCAGGGCGGTCGGGCGTTTGTCGGGCGTGCACATGTCGTTGTCGCGCGGGCGCACGCCGAACCACAGGCGGTCGCCGTCGAGCGCCACCAAATCGTGGTCCTCGCCGCATTGCGCCACGGGCTTCCAATGGGCGCAGCCGCTTGCGGAAATGTCGGTCTCGACATTGAGCTGGAGTCCGCACGCGGCCAAGCCCATCGCCGCGACGATGGCCGGATCGTCGGTCAGCAGCGTGACGAATTTCTGCGCTTCGACGAACACGGCATGGAAGCTGCCGGGCACGCTCGCGACCGGCCCCGCGACGCGATAAGGCCCAAGCGTGCGGAAGCGGAACGTCTTCTTTTCCATGTTCGGGTCGAGCGCATGGGTGAAGTGCAGCTCCCAGCGCCCGTTCTCGAACGCAAAATGCCGCGTGCCCCAGCTGCCGTACCAGGATTCGGGCGCTGCACTCGCATAGACGCCGGAAAGCGTCTCGAGCGCTTGCTGCGTGCCGCGTGGCGTTTGCGCTGCGGCCGTACCCATCGCCGCGAGCGAAACGAAGGCCGCCAAGGCGGCATTGGTCGCGAAGTTCTTGGTCATGGTCGCAAGTCCCCCCGTTTTCGCAAACCAGCCCGATTGCCTGTTTGCGAAGGAGAGACGCGCGGCGTGGGCCGCTTTCGACAGGCGGGAAGATTTTTGCGAAGTCTAAGGCGCCACCGGCCGAGCTGGCGGCAGGGGCAGACCGCGTGCGGCTAGCTGCGCACGCAGGCGGTCGGGATAGTCGGTGATGATGCCGTCCACGCCGAGGGCCAGCATCGCGTCCATGTCGGCGGGCGCGTTCACGGTCCACGGGATCACGGCGAGGCCGAGGGTTTTTGCCGCCGCCATCGCCTCGGCCGAGAGATTGCGGAAAAACGGCGACCAGATTTTGCCGCCGGCCGCCGCCACCAAGCGCGGCGTGGAATTGCCGTGGGCGGCGGCGTCGAGCCCGGTCCACGGCGACACGCCGCGGCCTTTGCCGACCGTGTCGCCGCCGCCGCCGTCCGCGCGTTCGAAGGTGAGATAGACGCGCGCGATCTCAGGGGCCATGCGCGCGGTGTCGGCGAGCGTGCGCCAATCGAAGCTTTGGATCGTCGTGCGCGAGGCGAGCCCCAAGCGCCGAATTTCGTCGATCAGCGTCTGCGCGAAGGCCTCCGGCGGCAAAGTTTCGTCGGCGGCGAGCGGCGAGATTTTGGTTTCGATGTTGAAGCGCACATGGGCGGCGTTCGCGCGGGCTACGAGTGCCGCAACTTCGGCAAGCGTGGGCATGCGGGCGCCTGGGTGCGGCGTTTGCGTGGCGAATTGCCGCGCGTAGTCCGTGCCCGGCTTGATGGCGCCCACGTCGAAGCGCTGCAAGGCGGCGAGCGGCAAGTCGCGCAGGCGCGGGGCTGGGCTTGCAAGCCAATTTCCGTCCGCGTCTTTGGTGATGTCCGGATTGAGGCGGCGGTCGTGCGCCACGATCACCGCACCGTCGGCCGAAATGCCGACGTCGAATTCGAGCGTCGTAACGCCGATGCCCAGCGCCGTCGCGAAAGCCGGCAGCGTATTCTCCGGTGCCAGCCCGCGCGCCCCGCGATGGCCCTGCAGATCGAAGGCAAGATCGGCGGCGGCAGCTTGGCTCGCGATCAGCAAAGCAGCGGCCATGCCGATGATTTTCGAAACTTTGCGATGGCAGGGCGGGGGCTTCATCGGAGCTTTCCGGCAGTGCGGGTTCGCGCACAGGGTGCGGATTCTACACGGTCGCAATGACGCTTTTGCTTCTGCATATATGTTCTTTTTTGGTAATTAATCGTATATAGCTTTTTTTTCTGATTTTGGGTAGGCTGTCCGGGAAAGGCGGCATTCATGCGCCACACATTGCGCAGGCCGGATTTTTTTGCGACGATTGGAGGTCAAAATCAAACAAAATCAGATTCTTAAGTACAAATCTGTCGCGCCTATGTCGCGTCTCGGTCGCGTGGCCGGTGCGCCTGTGTCGCGTCCGTGTCGCGCAGATGTTGCATGGCTTCGTCCGGGGTGTTGCAGGGTCAACTTGCGGGGCGGGCGTGGCTATGGCATTAGCGCCACGGGCATGAAGGCGTGGGCTTGCGCGTTCTCTGCCGCAACCCCTTTGGCACCGTTTCAGGAATCCCGTTTCATGATGCGCCGCGTTCGCAAAGCGATCTTTCCCGTGGGCGGTCTCGGCACGCGGTTTCTGCCCGCGACCAAAGCGATGCCCAAAGAGATGCTGCCCGTCGTCGACAAGCCGCTGATCCAGTATGCGGTCGAGGAAGCGCGGGCCGCCGGCATCGAAGAATTCATTTTCGTCACCGGCCGCGGCAAGACCACGATCGAAGACCATTTCGACCATTCCTACGAGCTCGAGCACACGCTCGAAGCGCGCGGCAAAACCGCCGAACTCGAAGCGCTGCGCGCCTGGCTGCCGCCCGCCGGCGACGTTGCCTATACGCGCCAGCAGGTGCCGCTGGGCTTGGGCCATGCGGTGTGGTGCGCCCGCGATCTCGTCGGCGACGAACCGTTCGCGGTGCTGCTCGCCGACGATTTGATCCTTTCGAAGACGCCGGCCTTGAAGCAGATGTGCGACATCTATCCCGAAGTGCGCGGCAACATGGTGGCCGTCATGGACGTGCCCAAGGCGCACACGCAGCGCTACGGCATCCTGTCGCCGGGGCGCGACGACGGGCGGCTCGTGCAGGTGCGCGGCCTCGTCGAAAAGCCGAAGGCCGAAGAAGCGCCGTCCACGCTCGCCGTGATCGGCCGCTACATTCTCGAGCCCGCCGTGTTCGCCCATCTCGACAAAAAATCCAAAGGCGCAGGCGGCGAAATCCAGCTCACAGATTCGCTGGTGCCGATGATCGGCACCAGCCCCTTCCACGGCTATCGCTTCGAAGGCCAGCGCTTCGATTGCGGCGACAAGATCGGCTTTTTCGAAGCCCAGATCGCGTTTGCGCTGGCGCGCGCCGATCTGGGGCCGGCGGCGCAAGCCGTCATCAAGCGCTACACCTAAAAGGAAACGAACATGCGCATCGTCATGGTGGGAACGGGCTATGTCGGCCTGGTGACCGGAGCCTGCTTCTCGGAATTCGGCGTCGATGTGGTTTGCGTCGACAAGGACGAAGGCAAGATCGCGCGCCTCAAGGCCGGCGGCATACCGATCTTCGAGCCGGGCTTGGACAAGCTCGTCGAATCGAACGTGAAGGCGGGCCGCCTTTCGTTCACGACCGATCTCAAGGCCGCCGTTCCGGGGGCCGACGCCGTGTTCATCGCCGTGGGCACGCCGTCGCGTCGCGGCGACGGCCATGCCGATCTCTCGTATGTCTACGCCGCCGCCGAAGAGATCGGCCGCGCGCTGACCGGCTACGCCGTGGTCGTGACCAAGTCGACCGTGCCCGTGGGCACGGGCCGCGAAGTCGCCCGCCGCATCAAGGCCGTGCGGCCCGACGCGCAGTTCGACGTTGCGTCGAACCCGGAGTTCCTGCGCGAAGGCGCCGCGATCGGCGACTTCATGCGCCCCGACCGCGTGGTGATCGGGGCCGAGAGCGAGCGCGCGCGCGACGTGATGCGCCAGCTCTACCGCCCGCTTTATCTGATCGAAACGCCGATCGTGTTCACGGCCCTCGAAACGTCCGAGCTCATCAAATACGCAGCCAATACGTTCCTTGCGGCCAAGATCACGTTCATCAACGAGATCGCCGATCTGTGCGAAAAGGTCGGGGCCGACGTGCACGACGTCGCCAAGGGCATCGGCCTCGACGGGCGCATCGGCAAGAAGTTCCTGCATCCCGGCCCCGGCTACGGCGGCTCGTGCTTCCCCAAGGACACGCTCGCCTTGGTCAAGACGGCCCAGGATTACGGCGCGCCGCTGCGCATCATCGAAACGGTCGTCGACATCAACGACAAGCGCAAAAAGCGCATGGCCGAAAAGGTCGTGGCCGCGTGCGGCGGTTCGGTCAAAGGCAAGACGGTGGCGGTGCTCGGCCTCACCTTCAAGCCCAACACCGACGACATGCGCGACAGCCCGTCGCTCGACATTCTGCCGGCCTTGCAGGCCGCGGGTGCCCGCGTGGTCGCCTACGATCCCGAAGGCATGCATGAAGCCAAGCACATGCTGCCGGGCGTGGAACTGGCAAGCGACGCCTATGCCGCGATGGAAGGGGCCGACTGCCTCGTGATCGTCACCGAGTGGAACCAGTTCCGCTCGCTGCAGCTCGACCGCGTCAAGAAGCTGCTGAAATCGCCGGTCGTCGTCGACCTGCGCAACGTCTATTCGCCGGCCGACATGAAGGCGGCGGGCTTCGTCTACCATTCGGTCGGGCGGCCGGCGGCGGCCATCGGCTCCGGAGCCGAGGAATGAGTTTCCGCCACACCTTCGAAGCCACCATCCTGCGCGAATACGACGTGCGCGGCATCGTCGGCAAAACGCTGCATGCGGCCGATGCCTACGCGCTCGGGCGCGGCTACGGTTCGGCGATCGCAGGCAGCGGCGGCAAGCGCGTGGCGCTAGGGTGGGACGGGCGTCTGTCGTCGCCCGAGCTCATGGCCGAGACGGCCAGGGGTTTGGCCGACAGCGGGCTCGAGGTGTTGCGCACGGGGCTGGGGCCCACGCCGCAGCTTTATTTTGCCGTACGCGAAAACCATCTCGACGGCGGCGTGATGATCACGGGCTCGCACAATCCGGCCGACTACAACGGCTTCAAGATGATGCGCGCCAAGGCCTCGTTCTGGGGCCCGGAGATCCAGGCCATGGGCCGCAGCGTCGCGGCGGGCGAACTTGTCGCGGGTGCGGGGCGCGTCGGCGATCTTGCCGTGCAGGCGGCCTATGTGGACCGGCTGCTGCGCGATTTCCCGAAAGCCGGCAAAAAACTCACCGTCGTGTGGGACGCCGGCAACGGCTCGATGGGCGAGGTGCTCGTTGCCGTCGCCAAGCGCCTGCCGGGTCGGCACATTCTGCTCAACGAAAAGATCGACGGCACGTTCCCCGCCCACCATCCCGATCCGACGGTCGCCAAAAATCTCGTGCAGCTGCAGAACGCCGTGTTGGCCGAGAAGGCCGATCTCGGCATCGCCTTCGACGGCGACGGCGACCGTATCGGCGTGGTGGATGGGCAGGGCCGCATTCTGTGGGGCGACCAGCTCGTCGCCGTTTTGGCGTCGGAGATTCTCGGCCGTCTGCCGGGCTCGACGATCATCGCCGACGTCAAGGCAAGCCAGGTACTGTTCGACGAGATCGCGCGCATGGGCGGCGTTCCGTTGATGTGGAAGACCGGCCATTCGATCATCAAGACCAAGATGGCCGAGACGGGTGCGCCGCTCGCCGGCGAAATGTCGGGCCATATCTTCTTCGCCGACGGCTGGTACGGGTTCGACGATGCGATGTACGCGGCCTTGCGGCTGCTCGCGATCCTCGTCGGCGGCGAGGCGTCGCTTGCCGATTTCCGCGACCGCATGCCCAACGTGCTCAACACGCCAGAGTTGCGCTTCCCTTGTGCGGACACGCGCAAGCGCGGCGTGGTGGACGAGGTCAAAGCGCGGCTTGCGGCGGCGGGCGCCAAAGTCAGCGACGTCGACGGCGTGCGCGTGACCACCGCCGACGGCTGGTGGCTGTTGCGCGCCTCGAACACGCAGGACGTGCTCGTCGCCCGTTGCGAGGCCAAGGACGCGGCCGGCTTGGCGCGGCTCCAAGCCGCCCTCGAAGCCCAGCTTGCCGCCTCGGGGCTCGCTTTGCCCGACGACGCCGCGTCCGGCCACTAGACGGCGGGGCGTCGGCGGCGATGCGCTATTTCTTCTATGG
Organism: Rhodospirillaceae bacterium; assembly: GCA_027490975.1. Taxonomy (GTDB): domain Bacteria; phylum Pseudomonadota; class Alphaproteobacteria; order CACIAM-22H2; family CACIAM-22H2; genus Tagaea. Next base: position 911 of record JAIXXA010000174.1, on the reverse strand, counting down.
CACGCTGATCGACCCCGACATTCGCCGCCACGTGATGGGCGAGCGCGCACCCGCCGCAGTCGAGCCCGCCACGCTGCCGGGCTGGCGGCGCTTTTCGCTCAAAGGTGCAAGCTTTCCGATCGCACGGCCGGACCGCACGGCGGCGATCGACGGCGTGCTGGCTCGCGGTCTCGACAAAGAGGCCGGTCGTTTGCTCGACATCTACGAAGGCCCCGGCTACGGCCGCACGATCGTGTCGGCGATCGACGCACGCGGCAAATCGCACGACGCGGTTCTGTTCGTCGAAGACGGTTCGGTCGAGTTCGTCGCCGTTCCGCAGCCCTGGGACTACGAAGCCTGGGTGCGCCGGCACAAAAAAACATTCATGGCCGCGCTCAAGACCCAGCCATGGGCGCCGCGTTAGCCGGCGTTGGCGACCGACGAGCCGCTTTGGCGGCGTTCGGCGGACGGGCCCACGATCATGCAGTCCATGTCTTTGGCGTCGAGGGCGCGGCAGGCAGCGCGCGCTTGGGCTTGCGTGAGGCCCGTGAGGCGCGCGCGGTGGGCGGCAGCGTTGCGCGCCGCCGAGGCAGGCCCGAGGATCTGGATCTCGGCCTTCGCCAGATGCTGGGCGGCGATGCGGCTCGCGTCTTCGGCGGCTTTGCGCGCGGCAACACGTTGGTTGAAAGCGCCGACCTGGATGGCCCAGTCGCCTTGCGCAGGTGCAGCGTCAGTGCGCTGCTGGCTCGCCGCCGCCGGCCTTGCCGGTGCGGCATTGGCGGCAGCAGGCTTGGGTCTGGCCGCATTGGTTGCCGTCTGGTTGCGCGCGGCCGCAGGGGGCGTCGGCGCTTGGGCGACCGCGATGTTGGGGGCGCGGCGTTCGAACCCGGCATCGAGCAGCTTGCCCATGTACTGGTCGCGTTCGCTGGGGT
>JAIXXA010000108.1 GCA_027490975.1 Rhodospirillaceae bacterium | reverse complement strand
CCCTGATAGTTGCCGCCGACCAGCACCGTGCCGCCGCCCGCATTGCCCGAGGCGTCGATGCGCGCGTTTTCGAACAGGCCGACTTTTTCGCCGAGCACCTTGACGGTACCGCCGGTTTCGCCCGCAGCCGCACCCGACGCATCGAGCGTGCCCGCCACATGCACGATGCCGCTGTCGCCGCCGTCGATCACGATCTCGCCGTTCACGAGCGCGGCCGTGTGGGCGACGACGATGCCCGAGGTATTGATCACATTGTCGAGCACGCTGCGCGCGGCACGCGCGGTCAGCAGCACGCGCCCGCCATTGGCCTCGATGCTGCCCGAATTCTCGACGAGCGCATCGGCACCGGCGGGCTTCTGGTCGACCATTCCGGTCGCGGCGAATTTCAAAAGCCCGTCGCCGTGGAAATCGATCGCAAACGTCTTGGTGCCGCCGAGCACCACCGTGCCGCCATTGGCGATGATCTGGCCCTGGTTCGACACGTTGGCCGCCGCCAGCACGGCAAAGCCGCCTTGCGCGACCGAGATCACGCCCTGGTTCACCACGCGCGCATTGGCGTCGGCGGAGGCCTGGTCGAACAGCAGCTTGCCGGCCATGAAATCGAGCGTGCTGATATTGGCCGTGGTGGCGACCAGCGCGTTCACATCGACGCGCGAATTCGGGCCGAACACGATGCCGTTCGGGCTCATGATCACGACCTGGCCGTTGGCCTGGATCTGGCCGTAGATCTGCGACGGATCGCCGTTCAGCACGCGGTTGAGGGCAACCGCACTCGTACTCGGCTGCACGAAGCGCACGATATTGTTGGCGCCGATCGAGAAGCTCTGCCAGTCGATGGCAAGATTCTGCGAGGCTTGGTTGATCGTGAGCTGGTTGGGGGCCGTCTGCGTGATGCTGCCCGCACCGCCCACAACCGCGCCGCCCTGCGGCAGCGTTTGCGCAAAGGCCGATGCGGACGCGTATCCGACCACCGCCAGCGCCAAAGGCCAACCGAACCGGCGGGCCGAAATTGGTTTTCTGGGCCGCACAACCATGGGCAAGAAGTAACGCATTGGTTGTGTCGGCGAAATCTCGCCGCAGCGGCGGCCGCACGAAACGGGTTTCGAGTGTGACGTCTTTGCATTGTGCAACGCAATTTTCCGTCGGCGGGCGTTTTTGCGAAACGCCGCCAAATGCACAATAAATACTTACAAAATTGGATTTATCTCTCTGATCTTATTCGAAATATCTGTTTCGAAATCGACATCGCGATGCGCATACTCGACGAACAAGCGGCCAAAATCGCTTTGATCAAAAGTTGCATTACAACACAGCGCCAAAGGAATTCGCCGGCATGCCCGACACGTCCTCGCCGTTCAGATTCGCCAAAGAGCAGGTGTGGCAGGCGCGCGATGCGTTCGGCAAGGTGCGCGACGTGAAGGTCGTGCAAGGGCGCGCGCAGCAGCGCTGGACCTTCGAAGCGCAGAAGGCGATCTTTTTCGAAGGCCAGCCGGGCGACGCGGCCTATCTGATCGAAAGCGGCGAAGTCGCGATCGTCAAAAACGCGCCGCCGGGCGGCGCCGCCAAACACGTGCCGATCGCGCGCCTCAAATCCGGCGACGTGTTCGGGGAAATGGCGCTGATCGACGGGCGCAACCGCTCGGCTTCCGCGATCGCGATCGGCACCGTCGTCGTGCTGGTCGTCGAAGCGGGGGATTTCGAACGCGAGCTCGACGGGGCGGAGCGGGTGGTCGCCGACGCGCTGCACATCATGCTCGCCTATGTCCGCGCGGTGCCGCCGCGCGACATGTGGACCGACGGCAAGATGCCCGCCCTGTCGGGCGAGATCAGCCGCGAAAAGGTCTCGCGCGTGCTGGCCGAGGCGGCCGGCCATTTTGCGAAGATCGACAACGAATTCCTGCGCGCGATCTACCGCAAACTCGCCGAATACGTGATGGCGCGCATGCCCAAGGCCTGAGCCTCGCTCAGCGATAGGCGATCAGCAGGCCAAGAGCGACCGTGCCGAGTGCGATGCGGTACCATGCGAACGGCGCAAAACCGTGGCGGGCGACGAAGCCCACGACCGTGCGCACGACGAGCAGCGCCGACACGAACGCGGCCGCGAAGCCGACCGCGATCACGTTGAAATCTTCCGCACCCAGCAACGCGCGGTTTTTGTAGAGGTCGTAGACGGTCGCGCCCAGCATCGTCGGGATCGCGAGGAAAAACGAAAACTCGGTCGCGGTCTTGCGGTCGACGCCCAGAAGAAGTGCGCCCATGATCGTCGCACCGGAGCGCGACACGCCCGGGATCATCGCCACCACTTGGCAGGCGCCGATCTTGAGCGCCATCAGCGGCCCGATCTGGTCGATCTCGTGCACCCGCGGCTGCGGCAGATTGCGCTCGATCCACAAAATCGCCACGCCGCCGGCGATGAGCGCCACCGACACGACCCACGGATTGAACAGAACGCCTTTGATGAAGCCGTGCAGCGTGAAGCCGAGCACGAGGGCGGGAAGAAACGCCAGGATCACGTTGCGCGCGAAGCGCCGGTCGGCGGGTTCGCTCGCAAGGCCCAACGCCACGCCGAACAATTTGGCGCGATAGACCCACAGGATCGCCAGAATGGCGCCGAGCTGGACGGCGATTTCGAACGTGTGGCCGGGCGGGCCTTCGAACCCGAGCAGCACGTTGCCGAGCAGCAGATGGCCCGTCGACGAGACGGGGATGAATTCGGTCAGCCCTTCGACCACTCCGAGCAGAACCGCATCGCCGTAGACGCCCAATGCCATCGCCGCCAAATCCCTATGTTAGTTCCCGAGAACGGCACTGCCCGCGCTGAACATGCCGAACACCAACGCCCCGACGATCGCAAACGCGAGCAGCCCCGCACTATAGCCCATAATCACGAGCCGCCCGTCGCGCTCGAGCAGGCCCACCGCGAGCAAGGCAAGGGCGATCGCGGGCGGCGGGTTGCCGAAGGGAATGGGGGCCGCCAGCAGGATCGCAACCGGAATGCCGAACAGCCCGATGAGGCGCTTGCCGCCGCTCGAGGTGAGCACCGGCAAACGCGGCTTCACGACGGATTCGAGCTTCTGCAGATAGGGCAGAAAGCGCCGCACGACGTTCGCATAGGTCGCGCGGTCGACCGTGCGGTCGAGGAGCTTGTCGGGCAGCCACGGTTTTTCGACACCGAGCAGCAGCAGCAAGCACAGCAGCGCGATCGGCAGCCCGGTGAGGGCCGAGAAGCCGGGGATCGAGAAAGGCAGGAAATTCGGCACGCACAGCAGCACGATCAAAGCGCCGAAACCGCGCTCGCCCAATTCGCCGAGCATTTCGCGCAAGCTGATCGAGGCCCCGCGCGCCGGATCGAGCAGGCGCAAAAACACCGCCGACAATGCGTCGGTGTGGGAACCGTGGGGGGCGGACATGGAAAACCTCGGGGGGAGGAGGAGGCGGGTGCGGGATCGGCGGGGGCGGAACAGGCGCCCCGCTTCTACGCGTGCGGTCCGGCAGCGGTCAAGCTGCCGTCCCTCCGACGGTGAGGCGGTCGAGCAGCAGGGTCGGCTGGCCGACGCCCACGGGCACGCCCTGGCCGTCTTTGCCGCAGGTGCCGATGCCCGGATCGAGCTTCATGTCGTTGCCGACCATGCGCACTTGCGTGAGCGCTTCGGGGCCCGCCCCGATCAGCATGGCACCCTTGACGGCCGGGCCTACCTTGCCGTCTTCGATCAGATAGGCCTCGGCTGCGTTGAACACGAATTTGCCCGACGTGATGTCGACCTGGCCGCCGCCGAAATTGACGGCATAGAGGCCCTTTTTGACCGAGCGGATGATCTCGGCCGGATCGTGGCTGCCGGCCGCCATCACCGTGTTGGTCATGCGCGGCATCGGATGGTGCGCGAAGCTTTCCCGACGGCCGTTGCCGGTCGGCTTCATGCCCATCAGGCGCGCATTCTGGCGGTCCTGCATGTAGCCCACCAGAATGCCGTCTTCGATCAGCACGGTGCGCTGGGTGGGCGTGCCCTCGTCGTCGATGGTGAGCGAGCCGCGCCGGTCGCGCAGCGTGCCGTCGTCCACGACCGTCACGCCGGGGGCCGCCACGCGCTGGCCCATGAGGCCCGAAAAGGCCGAGGTCTTTTTGCGGTTGAAATCGCCTTCGAGCCCGTGGCCGATCGCCTCGTGCAGCAGGATGCCGGGCCAGCCCGGCCCCAGCACGACCTGCATTTCGCCGGCCGGGGCGGGAATCGAATCGAGATTGACGAGCGCTTGGCGCACGGCCTCGTCGACCCCGTGCTGCCAATTGGCCGGATCGACGACCTGGCCGAACGCGAAGCGTCCGCCCCAGCCGAAGCTGCCGCTTTCCTGGCGGTCGCCCTGGCCCACGACGACCGACACGCCCAAACGCACGAGCGGGCGGATGTCGGCCAGGCGCTCGCCGTCGGCGCGCAGAATCTGCACCGCCTGCCATTCGCCCGCGACCGAACACATGACCTGGCGCACGCGCGGGTCTTTGGCGCGCGCATAGGCGTCGATGTCGGCGAGCAGTTTGGTCTTCTCGGCGAACGCCATGAGCTCGAGCGGATTGTCGTCGGCATAGAGGCGCGCGTTCGTCCCCTTGGGCCCGTCGGCGGCCGTGCTGCCCGAATGGCCGGCCTTGGCGGCTGCGACCGTGCGCGCGGCCCGCTCGATGGCGCCATGGCTCAGGTCCGACGCGTGCGCATAGGCGGCCGTTTCGCCGGCAATGGCGCGCAGGCCGAAGCCTTGCGTGGTGTCGAACGAAGCGCTTTTGAGCTTGCCGTCGTCGAAGGACAGGCTCTCGGACTGGCGGTATTCGAGATAGAGCTCGCCGTCGTCCATGCCGGCCAGGGCCGTTTTGGTCTGTGCTTGGGTCCGCGCGAGGTCGAGATTGCTGTCGGCGAAAAACAGCGCGTCGGTGCGGGCAAGATGGCTCATGGGCGGGGTCGAAGCTCCGGAAAACGGGGATACGCACAAGAATGTAGGCGTATTGGCGCAGATTTCCAAATCGCGCGGTTTTCCACAGGTTCGGGGGCAAGGCTGGCCTCGCCAGCCGCGATATTGCATAACTCTGAAGGATGCCCTCGAACGCCCGAGAGACCATGGAAACGCCGCCCAAAGCCCCCTCGCCAGTCCTTTCGCCGGGCCCGTCGCAGGGCCTGTTGCAGGGCAACGACCATCCGCTGCGTCTGGCGCTTGCCAACGAGGTGCATGCGCGCCCGTTCCTGTCGCTGGCGGCACCCGAGCGCGCGACGCACCTCGCCATGACGTCGGGCGAGCAGGGGGCGGCGGGCGACCATGCGCATCTGACGGCCCTGTGCCAGCGCTACGGCGTGGCGTTCCCGCCGCCGGGCGCCAATCATTTCGTGGCCGAACTCGACGGCTACCGCCTCAAATGGGAGCGGCACACCGAGTTCTGCACCTGGACCTTCCTGAAGGCAGGCACCTTCGCAACGCCGTTCGCGCAGAACGCCATCGACTTTGCCCCGCCCGATTGGGTCGCAACGATCCCGGGCGCGCGGCTTGTGGCGGTGCATGTGGCCATGCTGGCGCGGTCGGACGACAATCCTTCGCCCGAAGATCTCGGGGAATGGCTGCATGCCGACTATCTCGTCGGCAGCGTGGTGGCCGGGCGCGCGGCGACCGCGTGGACCGATTTCCGCCTGCACCCGGACGGGTTCGCGCGCATCGTCGTGCAGGACCACGGCCTCGGCACGCGCCAGAGCGGGCGCCTGGTGCAGCGCCTGCTCGAGATCGAAACCTACCGCACGATGGCGATGCTGGCGTTGCCGATGGCGCGCGAGATCGCACCGAAGATCAGCACGGTCGACGGCGATCTGCTGGCGATCATGGACGCGATGCCCAATGCCCAAGCCTTGCCCGAGCAGCGCGCGCTGCTCGACCGCTTGAGCGCGCTTGCCGGGCGCATCGAGCAGGCGACGGCGGCTTCGGCCTTCCGTTTCGGGGCGGCCGTCGCCTATGCCGATCTCGTCGGCCACCGCACGCAGGAGCTGCGCGAGGAACGCATCGAAGGTCTGCAGACCTACCGCGAATTCCTCGAGCGGCGCTTTGCCCCCGCCATGCGCACCTGCCAGTCGACGGCCGAACGCTTGACGCAATTGTCGCAGCGCCTCACGCGCGCGGTTGCCCTGCTGCGCACGCGCGTCGACATCGCGGTCGAAGCGCAGAACCAAGCACTGCTGGGCTCGATGGATCAGCGTGCCCGCCTGCAATTGCGCCTGCAGCAGACGGTCGAAGGCCTGTCGGTTGCGGCCATCACCTACTACACGGTCGCACTCGCCGCCTACGGCGCGCGCGCCCTCGAAACCGCAGGCCTGCATATCGACAAGGACATCGCGACCGGCGTCGCGATCCCGGTCGTCGCGGTCGCGGTGTGGCTGGGCTTGCGCCGCTTCCGCAAATCCCTCGAAAAAGACGAGCGCAAATAGATGGCTGCCAAGAAGAAAACGGCGAAAAAGAAGCCGGCGATCAAGAAACCCGGCAAGTGGGAGCGCGATCTCGGGCGCAATGCCGCCAACTACGAACCCTTGTCGCCGATCGGGTTTCTCGCGCGTGCCGCATCCGTGTGGCCCAAGCGCACGGCCGTTCTGCACGGGCGCATTTCGCGCAACTGGGCGCAGACGCATCTGCGCTGCAAGCGCCTGGCAAGTGCGCTCGCGCGCGCGGGCGTGCGCCGCGGCGACACGGTCGCTTTGATGGCGCCCAACATTCCGGCCGCCTACGAATGCGCGTTCGGCGTGCCGATGGCGGGAGCCGTGCTCAACGCGATGAACGTGCGGCTCGACGCCGACACGCTCGCCTTCCAGATCGACCACGGCGAAACGAAAGTGCTGATCGCCGACACCGAATTCGCGCCCGTGATCGCCAAAGCGCTCGCCAAAGCCAAACGCAAGCCTTTGGTGATCGACATCGACGATCCCGAAGGCCCCGGCGGCAAGCGGCTGGGGGCCGCCGAGTACGAGGATTTCCTGGCCGGCGGCGATCCCGATTTTTCGCCCGTGAAGGTCCGCGACGAGTGGGATCCGCTGGCGCTGAACTACACGTCGGGCACCACCGGCAATCCCAAAGGCGTCGTCTACCACCATCGCGGGGCGTATCTGAACGCCGTCGGCAACGTCATGGTCTGGGATCTCGGCCACTATCCGGTCTATCTGTGGACCCTGCCGATGTTCCACTGCAACGGCTGGTGCTTCCCTTGGACGATCGCGGCGATGGCGGGCACCAATGTGTGCCTGCGCCGCGTCGAGGCCCCCGCGATTTTCGCGGCCATCAAAGAGCGCGGCGTCACGCACATGTGCGGTGCGCCCATCGTCATGAACATGCTGATCAACGCGCCCGAGGCGATGCGCGAAGATCCGCACCAGCCCGTGCGCATCATGACGGCGGCGGCCCCGCCGCCCGCCTCCGTCATCGAAAAGATGGAGCGCATGGGCTTCCGCATCACGCATGTCTACGGGCTTACGGAAGTCTACGGGCCCGCCGTGGTGTGCGAATGGCACGACGAATGGAACGCGCTGCCGCCCGCCGAAGCCGCCGTGCGCAAGGCGCGCCAGGGCGTGCGCTATCCGGTCCTCGAAGGGCTGATGGTCGCCGACGAAAAAACGCTGAAGCCGGTGCCGTCCGACGGGCAGACGATGGGCGAGGTCTTCATGCGGGGCAACATCGTGATGAAGGGCTATTTCAAGAATCCGGACGCGACGAACAAGGCATTCAAAGGCGGCTGGTTCCGCACGGGCGATCTCGGCGTCATGCACGCCGACGGCTATATCGAGCTCAAAGACCGTTCGAAGGACATCATCATTTCGGGCGGCGAGAACATCTCGACGATCGAGGTCGAAAGCGCGCTCTACCGCCATCCCGACATTCTCGAAGCCGCCGTGGTGGCGCGGCCCGACGAAAAATGGGGCGAAACGCCGTGCGCGTTCGTGGCCCTCAAAGAAGGTTCGTCCGCCGGCGAAGCCGACATCATCGCGTTCACACGCCAACATCTTGCGGGCTACAAGGTTCCGCGAAAAATCGTGTTCGGTCCGTTGCCGAAAACGTCGACGGGCAAAATCCAGAAGTTTCTGCTTCGCGCGCGCGCGAAGTCGGAAATCTAGTCGATCGAGGTGCTGCGGTGAGCGATCAGACACGCAAATTCCGACCCGGCGCGATCGTGTTCCGCGAGGGCGAGTCCGGCGATTACGCGTGCCTCGTCAAAACCGGCCAGATCGAATTGCTGAAACTCGCGACGCCGAACGTGCCGCCCTTCGCGACCTTGCCGCCGGGCCATATGTTCGGCGAGCTGGCCCTGCTCGACGGCAGCCCGCGCATGGCGACGGCGCGCGCAGGGGCGACGGAAACCGAGATCGTGGTCGTCGACCGCGCGCGTTTCGTGGCCAAGCTCAAGAATCTCACGCCCACGCATCGCGAACTGTTCGAGTTTTTCGCGGGCTATATCCGCGAAACGCCGATCTGGGTGAAGCCGCCTGCAGGCCAAGCGCCGCCCGAGATGGATTCGCGCGCCAAGCGCATTGCGGCCCTCATTCCGGCGATCGAAAACTCGGACCGCATGAAGACCGGCGACGCCTTCATCGACGTGATGGTCAAGATGCTGATCCACTACGCCAAGAGGCGCCTGCCGGCTTCCGGCTGAGATCGGCGCGGCAGGATCGGGCTGCTAGCCCGACATGCGGGCCATTTCGTCTTTGATTCGGAGTTTTTCGCGCTTGAGGGTGGCGACGACGCCGTCGTTGGGCATCGGCCGCGCTTCTTCGTGGCAGAGTTCGGTGTCGATTTTGGCATGCTTGGCTTGCAGCGAGCGGATGCGATCGGATTTTGGCATGGCCCCAACCTCCTTCGTCTTGCGCGAGCGTCTCGTTTTGTCACGAGACCTTCACGAAGCCTATGCCTCGTTCGACGCGCGCGCAAGCGTACGGGGTTATGCAGGCATCGCCGAAGGTTGCAACGGCACACGCGCGCGCGGTTCATGCCCTTGATTTCAAGGCGCCTCGCGCAGAGCCGAAAAAATTTTGCGCAACGGAGCCGCGTTTTTGCCGCGCTGCAGCACGATCGGCGCATTCGTGCGCGCGTCGGCGCTGCGCGTGCGCGGCGGGCGCGTCGCGCGCGCAGCCGCATCGCGTTCCAAGGCGTCGAGCTGCAGCTTTTCGGCCGCGAGCTCGGCGCGTTTGACGGCCGCGTAGAGGTCTGCCGCGGCTTCGTGCGTCTTGAGCGCCCGGCGCGCCTCGCGCAGCTTGCCCACAATCCCGGTGCGCCAAGTTCGCGCCGTTCGCTTCCAGCGCTTGGCGCGCGCGGCCGAAAGGACCCCCCGCCCGGTTGCCCCGTGCCAGAGTGCCGCCAGCAGCAGCGGCACGTCGGCGCCGTATTCGTCCTGCAGCGAAAGGCACGCATTCGCCACGCCCGGCCGGGCGTAGAGCGCGCACGCGAAGTCCCACAGAGCGTCGTTTCGCGCAGGCGGTTTTGCTGCTACAGTCGATTTCCGTTTTGGCATCAAGTTTCTCCGGCCCCGCCGTCGATGGACGATCCGCTTTTCGAAGAAATCCGCCGCCAGATCGCCGAGTTGCAAAGCGCGCATCGCGATCTGGACGACGTCATCGCCCGCCTGCTCGAGCATCGGCCCGTCGACATGCTGCAGGTGCAGCGTCTCAAAAAGCGCAAATTGGCGCTCAAAGACCAGATCGCGCGCCTCGAAAGCCAATTGCTGCCCGACATCATCGCGTAAGCGCGCCCGGTCCGGCTTTAAGTCAGGCGGGCCCGCGTTTGGCGTCGCGCTTGCGTTCGTACATTTCGCGGTCCGCACTTTCGAGCAGCCGCGAAATGTCGTCGCCGCCGCGGAACGTGTAGACGCCCCACGCGACCGACGGGCGGATCGACACGCCGCGCCAGTCGAGGGCGCTCGCCTCGACTTGGCCGGCCAGGAAGGCGGCCTTTTCGTCGGCGAGCGGCTTGTCCATGTAGGTCAAGATCACGCCGAATTCGTCGCCGCCGAGGCGGCCGACCACGTCGGTATCGCGCACATTGGCCACGAGTACGCGCGCGATGTGGGCCAGCAACGCGTCGCCCGCCGCGTGGCCGTGCGTGTCGTTGATGTTCTTGAGGCCGTTGGCGTCGAAATAGACGAGGCTCGAAGGCTGGTCGTAGCGCTCGGCAAACGACTGCATGCGCCCCAATTCGCGCACGAAGGCGCGCCGGTTGAAGACCGGAATGAGGCTGTCCTGGTCGGCGAGCCGTTCGAGATGGGCGCTGCGGGCATTGGCCTGGGCCGCCTCGCGGCGGAGCTTGTCGACCTCGGCCATCAGCCGCATGATCGCGTCGCGGACCTTGGGCGTGAACTCGGCCTCCGGGATGCCCAGCACCTGCGCCATGTCGACCGGCGTGCGCAAGCCCACGGCCGCACCCGTCGGCATACCGCCAAGCCGGGCGGGCGGGTCGGCGCGTTTGACCGGCGTTGCCGGGCCGGGGCCCTGGATTTTGGTGGGATCGCCGATTTTCATCCGCTTGCCGCAGAATTAAGCTGCCGAGTCTTTGAAATACCACAGCCGCCGGAAAAAGAACGCATCGTTCTTCCCCAGGCGGACCCTGGCTCCCTATAGTGGCGCCGACACCGCGCAAGACGCAACGCAAAGGACAGCACACGCTCATGGCCAAAAAGCCGCTGGTCGGGATCATTATGGGCAGCCAGTCGGACTGGGAAACCATGCGCCATACTGCCGAAATTCTGACCGAGCTGGGGGTGCCGCACGAAACGCGCATCGTCTCGGCCCATCGCACGCCCAAGCGTCTCTACGACTATGCAAGCGGTGCCGCATCGCGCGGGCTTGCCTGCATCGTGGCGGGCGCTGGCGGGGCTGCCCATTTGCCCGGCATGGCGGCGTCGCTGACGCGCCTGCCGGTGTTCGGCGTGCCGGTCGAATCGCGGACCTTGAAGGGCCTCGACTCGCTGCTGTCGATCGCCCAGATGCCGGCCGGCATTCCGGTCGGCACGCTTGCCATCGGCAAAGCGGGGGCGACGAACGCAGGCCTGCTGGCCGCCGCCGTGATCGCGCTCGGCGACGCAAAAATCGCGGCCGCCCTCGACCGGTTCCGCGCGGCCCAGACCGCCAAGATCAAACAAAAGCCTGCAAAATGAGCGTGAAACGTCTGCCGCCCGGGGCAACGATCGGGATCCTGGGCAACGGCCAACTCGGGCGTATGGCCGCGCTCGCCGCGGCCCGCCTCGGTTATCGCACGCATTCGTTCGGGCCCGAGGCCGACGCCCCGGCCGCCCATGTCTCGAGCCTTGCCACGGTCGGCGACTATCGCGACAAGGCCGCGTTGAAGGCCTTTTTCGCCGCGTGCGACGTGGTGACCTACGAGTTCGAGAATATCCCGCTCGATGCGCTGGCGGGCGTCGCACAGGCGGGCAGAACGCCGCTCTACCCGTCGGCCAAAGTGCTCGCGATCTGCCAGGATCGGCTTGCGGAAAAGACGTTCCTCAACCGCATCGGCATTGCGACCGCGCCGTTCGCGCGCGTGCGCAACCGCCACGATCTCGAAACGGCCCTTGCCCATCTCGGGCGGCCCGCCGTGCTCAAGACCGCGCGCATGGGCTACGACGGCAAGGGCCAGATCAAGATCGGGCCCAAGACGCCGATCGACGCGGCGATGGCCGTGCTCAAGGGGCAAGAAGGCATTCTCGAAGGCTTCGTCGATTTCGAGCGCGAGATCTCGGTCGTGATCGCGCGCGGGCGCGGCCAGATCGCAAGCTACGTGCCGGTCGAAAATCGCCACGCGCACCATATTCTCGACGAGACGATCGCACCCGCCCCGGTGTCGCGCGCCGTTGCCCAGCAGGCCGAGGCGATCGCCCATCTGGTCGCGGCCAAACTGGCGCTCGTGGGCGTGCTGGCGGTCGAGATGTTCGTCACGCGCAAGGGGCGCGTGCTCGTGAACGAACTTGCCCCGCGCCCGCACAATTCCGGCCATTGGACGATCGACGCCTGCCCGGCAAGCCAGTTCGACCAGCAGATCCGCGCGGTCGCAGGCCTGCCGCTCGGCTGCCCCGAGCGCCACAGCGACGCGCGCATGAAGAATCTGATCGGCGACGATGTGCGCAAGGTACCGTCCCTGCTCGCCGATCCGCGAGCGATCGTGCATCTCTACGGCAAGGCCGAACCCAGGCCCGGCCGCAAGATGGGCCACGTTACGTGGCTTGCGAAAAAGGGCGCTAGCGCGCGCGGCTGAAGCGGGCGCGCAAAGGGGCGAGCGGGTTCGGGAACTTGTCGAGCCGCGCTTTGACGCCCGCCATCGCCTTCGGCAGCGCCATCACGTTGGCGATGCGCCGGTCGAGGAAGCGCCACGTGTCTTCCTGGTTTTCCGATTTGTCTTCGAGCCAGAAGAGCAGCGTCGTCGAATAGACGCCGGCGGCAAGCCCGCGCTTGGAATAGTAGTTGAAGTCGGTGGCGCGGTCGCCCGCCAGGTGCCAGACCGCATCGACCGTGCGCCACAGCGTCTGCAGCGAGGCCGCAACCCCGGTGGGCAGGGCCAGCACGGCAAGGGCGCGGCGCACCGCTTCGCGATGGGGCCCGAGCGGCGCCAAGCGCGCGCGGATCGCGGCGGCGATCTTCTCGCGCACTTTGAGCGCGGCGAAGTTTTCGTCGGCCGTGCACGCCTCGACCATCGCGCGGTCGGCCATGGCGCACCAATGGGCGATCGCCTCGACCGGGCCGCCCGGGAACACGCGCAACGCCGTAAGCGGATCGTAGCCCGCATCTTCGGCCGAACGCGCGAGAACGGCTGCTGTCCAGCCGTCGAACGCGATGTGCGGTAGGGCCGCTTCGCAGATGCGGTCGCGGGCAAGGGCGCGGTCGAAGCTCATCGGGGTTCTCCTGGCTTTGGCGCTTGGTCGCGGCGGCGCATTTCTTCGACGAAGCCGAACTCGGCGAGGTCGTCCATGCGCTGGGGATAGAGGATGCCGTCGAGATGGTCGCATTCGTGTTGCACCACGCGGGCATGGAAGCCTGCGACCGTGCGCTCGATGCGCTGGCCGTCGAGGCCGTAACCGCTGTAGCGCAGATGCGTGAAGCGGTTGACCTTGCCGGTCAGGCCCGGCACCGACAGGCAGCCCTCGAAGGCGGCGTTGGCGGCTTGGCCCAGCGGCTCGAGCACGGGGTTGATCAGCACGGTCAGATCGACCGGCGTGTCGCCTTCGATACCGGTCGTGCGCTCCGGCCGCACGAAGAACACGACGACGCGCAGCGGCACGTAGACTTGCGGGGCGGCAAGGCCCGTGCCGGGGGCGTCGATCATCGTATCGATCATGTCGGCCACGAGGTCGCGAATCGCCGGATCGGTCGGGTCTTCGACCGGGTCGGCGACGCGGGACAGCACGGGGTGCCCCATACGGGCGATTTTGAGAATGGCCATGTCGATCAAGCATATGGCACGTGGGGTGCCCGCCGAAAAGGGGCCAATCGAGGCTTTGCAAGCCCGTGAGCCCTATGTTATAAGCCCCGGCTCATTCGGTTGATGCAAGGTCGCAGAGCTGCCGCAAGGCAGTCGGGATCGTCGCCCAACCTCTTGAAACGGTTATGGAAAGGAGCACGGCCCCCGTGCAAGTCATCGTTCGCGACAACAATGTCGACCAGGCCCTGCGCGCGCTCAAAAAGAAGATGCAGCGCGAAGGAATTTTTCGGGAAATGAAGTTGCGCCGCCATTTCGAGAAGCCCTCGGAAAAGCGCGCGCGCGAAAAGGCCGAAGGCGTGCGTCGCCTGCGCAAGCTGCAGCGCAAGCGCCTGGAGCGCGAAGGCTTCTAAGCGTCCGTTCCATTTGCGGGTTGCCGCCAAAGCCGCCTGGGGATGCCCCGGCGGCTTTTTGGCGTTCAGAGCGTTTCGACCGCGTGGCCCTTGCGGCGGGCCTTGCGCGCAAACACGGCATCGGCCGTGACCAGCGGCAGCCGCAGCGCGCGCGCCACGGCCAGATACGCGCAGTCTTGGGCCGCATGATCGAGTTCAAGGGCGAGGGCCAACGTGGCTTGCCCCAGTGCTGCGTCGTCGGCCACGAACTCCACGCCCGTCGTCAGATCGCCGAAAAGCTTTGCTGCAGCGGCCGCGTCGAGCGCGCGATGTTTTGCAGCGCGTCGCGCGAGATTCGCAAGCTCGATCCGCAGCACCGGCGGACCGAAAATGCGGCCTGTTCCCAGCAATTCTCGAACGGCGGCATGGCCGCTTTCGCCAAAAAGAAGCCTGCCGTAGAGGCTGGCATCGACGACCGACATCAGCGGCGATCGCGGTCTTCGCGCAGCATTTCGAGCGACGTCGGGCCCTTCCAGGTTTTGGCGATTTCGACGCCCAGCGCCTCGATCCGCGCCAAGGCTGCGTGCCGCTCGGTCCGCATCGCCGCCTCGTCGAGCGCTTTGCGCGCGAGATCCGCGACCGACACGCCTTGGTCCTTGGCCTGAAGCTTCAGCGCTTTTGCGGTCTTTTCGGATACGCCGCGTACGAGGATGTCCGGCATGGGGATATCTCCAATGATATCACGGATGATATCATTTGCTGCGCGCGGCGGTCAAACCAAGACGCGATCGAGCGCGCATGAAAAAGCCCCCGGCCATATCGTGTGCGATGCGGCCGGGGGCTGGATAGGTTCGACGAGGATGCGGAATGTCTAGTGCCCGCCGCTCATCGCCTTCACGATGTCTTCGACGACCTTCTTGGCGTCGCCGAACAGCATCATCGTGTTGTCGCGGAAGAAGAGCTCGTTCTCCACGCCCGCGTAGCCCGACGCCATCGAGCGCTTGATGAACAGCACGGTCTTGGCCTTCTCGACGTCGAGGATCGGCATGCCGTAGATCGGGCTCTTGGGATCGGTCTTGGCGGCCGGGTTCGTCACGTCGTTGGCGCCGATCACGAAGGCAACGTCGGCCTGCGCGAAGTCGCGGTTGATGTCGTCGAGCTCGAACACTTCGTCGTAGGGCACGTTGGCTTCGGCGAGCAGCACGTTCATGTGGCCCGGCATGCGGCCGGCCACCGGATGGATCGCGTAGCGCACCGACACGCCTTCTTTCTTCAGCATGTCGGCCATTTCGCGCAGCGCGTGCTGGGCTTGCGCCACCGCCATGCCGTAGCCCGGCACGATGATGACCGAGGACGCGTTTTTCATGATGAACAGCGCGTCGTCGGCCGAGCCCTGCTTGACCGGGCGCTGTTCTTTGACACCGCCCGCAGCGGATCCCGCCGCCGCATCGGTGCCGAAGCCGCCCAAGATCACGTTGAAGATCGAGCGGTTCATGCCTTTGCACATGACGTAGGACAGGATCGCACCCGACGAGCCGACGAGGGCGCCCGTCACGATCAGCAGCGAGTTCTGCAGTGTGAAGCCGATGCCGCACGCAGCCCAGCCCGAATAGCTGTTCAGCATCGACACGACGACCGGCATGTCGGCCCCGCCGATCGGCAGGATCAAAAGGAAGCCCAAGGCCAGCGACAGGATCACCAAGCACCAGAACGCGGCCGGGCTGCCGGTCATCGACAGCCACACGATGTTGGCCACGATCAGCACGCCCAGCAGCGCATTGAACGGATGCTGCATCGGGAACTGCAGGGGCGCGCCCGACACGAGCCCCTGGAGCTTGGCGAACGCCACGAGCGAGCCCGTGAAGGTGATCGCACCGATGGCCGTGCCGATCGCAAGCTCGACGAGGCTCGCGGCCTTGATCGCACCCGGAATGCCGATGCCGAAGCTCTGCGGCGAATAGAGCGTTGCGGCCGCTACGAACACGGCGGCGAGGCCCACGAGACTGTGGAACGCGGCCACGAGCTGCGGCAGGGCCGTCATCTCGATGCGCAGCGCCACGAACGTGCCGATGGCGCCGCCGATGACGATGCCGGCCAGAATCAGGCCGAACGAGCTGGTCTGCGGCAGAGCGAGCGTGGTGAGGATCGCCACGGCCATGCCGACGACGCCCCACATATTCCCGCCGCGCGCCGTTTCCGGGCTCGACAGGCCGCGCAAGCTCATGATGAAGCAGATCGACGCGAACAGATACAGAAGCGAAGCGGCATTGGCACCCATGGCTGATATCCCCTTTGCCTATTTCTGCTTCTTTTTGAACTTCGACAGCATGCGCTGGCTCACGACGAAGCCGCCGAAGATGTTGACCGAAGCCAGCACCACGGCAAGGAACCCCATCGCCTGGCTGAAGCCGACGGCCGAAGCCCCGGCCGCGAGCAGGGCGCCCACGATGATGACCGAGCTGATCGCGTTGGTGACGGCCATCAGCGGCGAATGCAGCGCGGGCGTAACGCGCCACACGACGTAGTAGCCGACGAAGGTGGCGAGCACGAGCACGGTCAAACCCATGGTCAGC
Organism: Rhodospirillaceae bacterium; assembly: GCA_027490975.1. Lineage (GTDB taxonomy): Bacteria > Pseudomonadota > Alphaproteobacteria > CACIAM-22H2 > CACIAM-22H2 > Tagaea. Next base: position 40,146 of record JAIXXA010000108.1, on the reverse strand, counting down.
GCATCGGGGCCGGCATTCGCGCCGACTTCGGGCGACATGGCGGCTTGGGCGGCAAGCTCGCGCGCCTTGGCGGCAAGCGAAGCCGCGTCGGTCGCAAGCTGTGCAGCCCGGTCGAGAAGGGCAGAATCGGCCATGGTTTTGGCTCTCCGTTAGGAAGCGAAATCAGGTGGCGAAGTTCGGATGCACGATCTGGCCCTCGCGGGTCAGCAGCGATCCTTTGATGATCTCGTCGGCGGGATCGATCGAAAGCGTGCCGTCTTTGGCGACGATCAGCTTGAGGAATTCGGCGAGGTTGCGCGCATAGAGCGCCGAGGCGTCGACCGCCAGGCGCGAGGGCACGTTGGCGTAGCCCACGATCTTGACGCCGTGCGCCTGCACGATCTGGCCGACCGCACTGCCTTCGCAGTTGCCGCCGTTTTCGACGGCCAAGTCGATCACGACCGAACCCGGCTTCATCGAGGCCACCATCGCGTCGCTCACAAGGCGCGGGGCAGGACGGCCTGGGATGAGGGCCGTGCAGATCACCACATCCATCTTCTTGATCGTTTCGGCGATCAAGGCGGCTTGCTTGGCCTTGTAGGCGTCGGACATTTCCTTGGCGTAGCCGCCCGAGGTTTCGGCCTGGCGGGCTTCCTCGTCGTCCACGAACACGAAGGTCGCACCCAAGCTTTCGACCTGTTCCTTGGCGGCCAAGCGCACGTCGGTCGCCGAGACGACGGCGCCCAAGCGCCGCGCGGTCGCGATCGCCTGCAGGCCGGCAACGCCGGCCCCCATCACGAGCACCTTGGCGGGCGCGACCGTGCCGGCCGCCGTCATCATCATCGGGAAGGCGCGGCCGAACTGTTCGGCCGCGTCGATCACGGCCTTGTAGCCCGCAAGGTTCGCCTGGCTCGACAGCACGTCCATCGCCTGGGCGCGCGTGATGCGCGGCACGAGTTCCATTGCAAAGGCGGTAAGGCCTTGGGCCGCGAGCGAGGCGACCTGCTCTTTGTTGCGATAAGGATCGAGCTGCGAGACAACGACCGCACCCTGCTTCAAGCCGGCGAGTTCGGCCGTGCCGCCGTTTTCGGCAGCCGTCAGCGGGCGGCCGACTTTCAAGAGAATGTCCGATTGGGCGAGCAGGCTCGCCGTATCGGCCACGATCTCGGCCCCGGCATCGACAAAGGCCTGGTCCGGGATCGCCGCCGAGAGGCCGGCCCCCGCCTCGACCGCAAAGCTCAAGCCAAGCGGCTTCATGCGCTTGATCGAGTCCGGTGTCGCTGCCACGCGCGCTTCGAATGCGCGGCGTTCTTTGGGGATGCCAACCTTCATGCGCGTCTCCCGGCCAAGCCCGCCCAAACCGGTAGGGCCGGGCCGCCTGTCTCGAAATTGGTGCGGCACAATGCCAACCGCGACGCCCTTTGCCAAGCGCCGATTATGGGAACGATAGCCTTCGGACAAGGAATATCGTTTCAGAAAACCAGAGGCGATCTCAAAAGAAGCGGCGCCGGTGCTAGCGTTGCGCAATGCCCGCGATTCCCACGATTGACCATCTGCGGCGCTACGCGATCGCACGCAGCCTGTTCCGGCCGACGACGCTTGCGCGCGCGATCGCCAAGCTCGGTTTCGTTCAGATGGACCCGATCCGCGCACCCGCACGCGCGCAGGATCTGATGCTGCGCCAGCGTGTCGAAGCGTACCGGGCGGGCGATCTCGAGAAGCTTTATCCGCGTCTGGCGGTGGAGGAGGATTTTTTCGTCAATTACGGCATCGTGCCGAGCACCACGCATGCGCTCATGCATCCGCGCACGGCGCGCGAACGCTGGCCCAAAGTGCTTCGGGCGCGGGCTGAGGCGGTGCTCGAATTCGTGCGCGACAACGGCGTGGTGCATCCGCGCGCGGTCGATGCCGCGTTCGATCACGGCACGACCAAAAACTGGTTCGGCGGCAACAGCCGCGCGAGTACGCAGCTGCTCGAAGGTTTGCATTATCGCGGGCTGCTGCGCGTGGCGCGGCGCGAAAGCGGCGTGCGGCTCTACGCGCTTGCGCGTCCGTCCGCACATGCCTTGGCGCCGGATGCGGCCTTCGATGCGCTGATCGACGTCGTCGTCGCCAAATATGCGCCGCTGCCCGCATCCACGCTCGTGCGCTTTGTTGCGTGGCTGGGCCGGTCGGCCGTGCCGCAATGGCAGGCTTTGCGCGCGGCCGCTCTCGCGCGCGCTAAGGCGCGGCTCGCGCAGGCGACGGTCGAGGGCGTGCGCTGGTACTGGCCGGCCGGCGAAAATCCCGGCAGCCGCCGTTTTGCCGACGACGCGATGCGCGACGATCGTCTGCGCCTGCTCGCACCTTTCGATCCCGTCGTGTGGGATCGCGACCGCTTCGAAAAATTCTGGGGCTGGGCCTATCGCTTCGAGGCCTATACGCCCGCCGCCAAGCGTGTGCGCGGCTACTATGCGCTGCCGATGCTGTGGCGCGGCCACGCGATTGGTTGGGCGAACGTCGCCGTTCGCGACGGGCGCGTGCAGGTGCAGACAGGCTATGCGAACGGGCGCCCGCCCGGCGAAGCCGCGTTCAAGTCTGCATTGCAGGAAGAAGAAGTGCGCCTCGCGCGGTTTCTGGGCGTGCGCGGCGTTCATCTCGGCAATTGACGCCGCCGCCGGTGTCTGGGTAGGGTTCGCGTCTGCTGCGAGTTGAACAGGGACGCGCATGCTGGTTTGGAGCCGCCCGGAAGACGCACAAAAGTGCCGCCGGGCGGTTCTTTTTTCGAGGGAAGGGCAGCGCCATGGCCGACAAGTTTCCGCGCTTCGACACGCTGGCCCTGCATGCGGGCCAGCATCCCGATGCGGCCACGGGTGCGCGCGCCGTGCCGATCTACCAGACCACGTCCTACGTGTTCAAAGACGTCGACCATGCGGCCTCTTTGTTCAATCTCGAGCGCGCGGGCCATATCTACAGCCGCATTTCGAACCCGACCGTCGCCGTGCTCGAAGAGCGCATCGCCGCCCTTGAAGGTGGCGTGGCCGCGATCGCCACCGCCTCGGGCCAGGCGGCGCTGCATCTGGCCGTCGTCACGCTGATGGGGCAGGGCGGGCATATCGTGGCGTCGGCCTCGATCTATGGCGGCTCGCACAATATGTTCGCGCACACGCTGCCGCGCTTTGGCATCACAACGAGCTTCGTCGATCCGCGCGATCCCAAAGCGTTTGCCGCCGCCATCCGCCCCGAAACGCGATTGCTGTTCGGCGAAGTGCTCGGCAATCCGGGGCTTGAAGTGATGGATGTCGATGCAGTCGCTGCAGTCGCCCACGCCGCCAAGCTGCCCTTGATGCTCGATTGCACCTTCTGCACGCCCTATCTGTTCCGCGGCTTCGAACACGGCGCCGATCTCGTCATGCATTCGGCGACCAAATGGATCGGCGGGCATGGCGTGGCCATCGGCGGCGCACTCGTCGATTCCGGCCGCTTCGATTGGGAAGCGTCGGGCAAGTTCCCGACATTGACCGAGCCATATGCGGGCTATCACGGGCTCGACTTCGCCGAGGAGTTCGGGCCGGCGGCCTTTGCGATGCGCGCGCGCGCCGAGGGTTTGCGCGATTTCGGCGCGTGTCTGTCGCCGACCAACGCGTTCCATCTGCTGCAGGGGCTGGAGACGCTGCCCTTGCGCATGGCGCGCCATGTGGCAAACGCGCGCGCGGTCGCAAGCTTCCTCGAAGCGCACGCGCAAGTCGCCTGGGTCAACCATCCCGACCTTGCAAGCCATCCCGACCACGCGCTTGCCAAACGCCTGCTGCCCAAGGGCGCGGGCTCGATCGTCACGTTCGGCATCAAAGGCGGGCGAGCGGCCGGCAAGCGCTTCATCGAAGCGCTGCAGCTGTTCAGCCATCTTGCCAATGTCGGCGACGCCAAGTCGCTTGTCATCCATCCCGCCTCGACCACGCATCAGCAGATGGATGCGGCATCGCTGAAGGCCGCCGGGATCGGCGAAGAAATGATCCGGCTGTCGATCGGGCTCGAAGATGCGGCCGACCTTCAGGACGATTTGGCCGCTGCCCTCAAGGCGTCGGCAAAGGGCTAGGCAATGGAGATCGACGTCGCGGGCACCAGGATCTTTGCCGCCACCGGCGGGCGGGCTTTTGCGGCCGCGCAGCCCACCTGCGTTTTTCTGCACGGGGCCGGCATGGACCACACCGTGTGGATGCTGCAGGCCCGCTGGTTTGCCCATCATGGCCGCAACGTGCTGGCGGTCGATCTGCCGGGCCATGGGCGCTCGGGCGGGGCACCGCTCGCCACGATCGCTGCGATGGCCGATTTCATCGTCGGTCTCATCGATGCCGTGGGGGCCGCCAAAGCAAGCCTGATCGGCCATTCGATGGGGGCGCTCGTGGCCCTGCATGCGGCGGCCCGCAGCCCGGCGCGGGTGGCCTCGCTTGCGCTGCTGGGTGTGGCCGCAACCATGCCCGTGCATCCCAAATTGCTAGCCGCCGCTGCCGCCAACGATCCTGCGGCTGCCGCCATGATCGTCGATTGGGGTTTCGGCGCCCATGCCCAATTGGGGGGCGCGCAAGCGCCGGGGGCGTGGATGACCGGCGGCGGGGCGCAATTGCTGGCGCGCGCCAAACCGGGGGCGCTGGCCGCCGACCTTGCCGCGTGCAACGCCTATCTCGAGGCACCCGCCGCCGCTGCGGCCGTGGCGTGCCCCACGCTTTTTCTGCTGGGCGCGCAAGACCGCATGACCCCGCCCAAGGCGGCGCAAAGCCTCGTCGCCGCCGTCGAACACGCGACGGCCAAGACGCTGCCGGCCACGGGCCATATGCTGATGGTCGAGCGGCCCGACGACGTGCTCGACGCGCTTGCCGGGATCTGCTGAAAAATGGCTGCGGAAAAAACGCCGCCCGCGTCGCGCGATGCTTTTCCGCATTTCGAAAACGTGCCGACGCGCTGGCGCGACAACGACGTCTACGAGCACGTCAACAACGCGGTCTACTACGGGTATTTCGACACCGTCATCAATCGCTGGCTGATCGAGCAAGGCGGCCTCGATTTCCGCAACGGCGACACGGTCGGGCTGGCGGTCGAGACGATGTGCCGCTTCCACGGTTCGTTTGCGTTCCCCGACACGATCGAGGCCGGCTTGCGCGTGGCGCATCTGGGGACGAGCTCGGTGCGCTACGAACTCGGCCTGTTCAAGCCGGGCGAAGCGACGGCGCGGGTCGAAGGCCATTTTGTGCATGTGTTCGTGCGCCGCGACACGCAGCGCCCGGTACCGATCCCGGAAAAACTGCGCGCTTGCCTTGTGGTTTTGCGCCGATAGCAGTGGTTGAATCGCGGCCGACCGGCTAAAGTTTAAGCCCGATGCTGTGCCACAGTCCCGACGACGTGTTCCAAACCCCTGCGCGCGAATTGCTGTTCCGCGTGGCGCAGCCCTATCTCGAGCAGGTTCGCCTGACCGCGACCGAACTGATGTTCGATCCGCGCGAACACCGCAAGATTCTGAACGCCGCGACCAAGTTCCAGGAGTATCTGCAGCGCGTCGCGATCCTGCAGGGCCAGCAAAGCCAGAAGCCGGTCGCCGATCGCATGCGCCAGACGCTCGACATGGTCGATGCTGCCATGCGCGCGGTCGAGGCGGCCGCGCGTCGCCGCCAGGCAGCCGCACCCGATGCGGCCGCCCTCGACGCATCCGCGCTCGACGCGGCTGCGGCAGCTGCACCGCTCGAGGCCGGCATTGCCCTGGCGCTTGCCTTGGCGTCGGCCCCCCCCGGCGACTTTGCCGCACGCGCCACGATCTGTTTCCAGCTGCTCGGCGGGGTGCGCACGCCGGTCGCCGTCGACCTGCTCGACCATACGTTGGCGCAGATGCTGCGCCTCAAGATCGCCGCTGCCGCGCTGGTGGGGCCGACCGACGCGCTGGCGATCCAGATTCGCGCCTGTCTTGCGATCGCCGGCGACGCGGACGCGATCCGCGCCAACCGCAGTTCGTTCGTCGCCGAGATCGCGCGTCTCAACGGCGTGCATTCCCTGCCGCATTTGGCCGCTGCTGCCGTCGACACGTTCGACGCGGCGCTGGCAGGGCCCGCAAAGCTCGCCGAGCGCGATCCGATGGAAGAACTCAAAACCACGCGCGACCTTCGCCGAAAGATCGCCGTGTTGCCGGTGCTGGCGGCAGCACCGCAGCTTGCCGAGAATCTTTCGCGGCGCATGTCGCGCCTCGTGGTGCCCGAGAGCCTCGATCCGCTGCTGGCGCGCGAACAGGGCACGGGGCGCAAGCTGCTCGTGCTCGTGCGCCTCTACAACGAGATCGACGATACCAACGCGCGGCGCCATCTCGACGCGATGGTGGCCAACCTCGTCGAAAGCCGCGATTTCAAGGACGAGTTTTTTGCACCCGGCCTCGCGCACGACGAAAAGCGCGCACTGGTGGGCGAGGTCGCCGAGGCGGTGGGCGCTTCGGCGATGATCGAGATGCGCAAACTGCGCTACCGCGAGGTGGCGGCCCTGGCTTTTGCCGATCTCGGCCAGGTCGCCGGGCGGCGCATGTCGCCGCGCATGAGTGCTGGGCCGGAAGACCGCGTGCAGCTGATGGGCCAGCGTGTGCCGCTGCGCAACTGGAGCGAGACCGGTCTGATGTTCGGGCCGTTTGCCGGCTTGCTTGCGCCCGGCCAGACGCTGCGTGCCACGGTGCTGCTGCGCAACGCCTATATCTCGATCGGGTTCGAAGCCAGTCTCGAAATCGTGCGTTTTTCCGACGGCTTGGTCGCCGCCAAATACAACTGCGCCGATCCACACATCCGCCAGCGCATCAAGGCGCATTTTGCGGCCGCTTAGCCGCCGTCTTTTTCAGGCTGCGAATTTTCCGTAGGCGGCTGGGTCGAAGAAATTCGTGCCGGCCACATAGGCGCGGCCCGGGCGCATGTCGGGCGGCGGGCCTTCTTCGAACGCCCCGTCGAAGGTGAGTTCGAGCTGCACGCCCGAAGGATCGTAGACGAAGATCTGCCACAGCGTGGTGCCGGGCACCAGAAACTCGCGCCAATCGAGCCCGGCTGCGGCGATGCGCGCGCGCGTGGCGTGGTAGCCGGTCGTGGCGAGCGACACGTGGTCGATGGCGGCCGTGCCCGAGGGGGCTTGGCCGCTCGGGCCCAAAGCCGGCCCGCCCGCATAGACGTGGATGATCGCAGGCGCGCCGGGCAGGGCCGATCCGAGCCACGCACCCGGATAGCCGAAATCCGGGCGCTTGTGTTCGACGAGGCCGAGGATCGTTTTGTAGAAACGATTGGTTGCGGCGAGATCGCCGGTTTTGATCGCGACGTGGAAAAGCGACAGCATGCCCCGACTAAAGCCCAGTCTTGCGCGGACGGCAAGCGCCCGCGCAAGAACCTGGCGTGCAGGAAGCCGGGCGCGAACCTACGCGGCTTGTGCCGCGATCGTGCGGGCTGCGACGGGTGCCGCCTCGACCGGAATGCGGCGCGGCTTCAGCGCTTCGGGCACTTCGCGCACGAGATCCACGAAGAGCAGGCCGTTTTCGAGCTTGGCGCCCACCACGCGGATATAGTCCGCGAGCTGGAAGCGGCGCTCGAACGCGCGCTGGGCAATGCCGCGATGCAGATACGCAGCCGCCTGGTCGGCGTTCTGCTTCTTCTGGCCCGAGATCACGAGCAGCGTGTCTTGCTGCACGAGCGAGAGCTCGTCGTCGGCGAAGCCCGCCACAGCCATCGCGATGCGATAGTCGTTGTCGCCGGTTTTTTCGATGTTGTAGGGCGGGTAGCCCGTGGGATCGGCGGTGCGCAGCTGCTCGTCGATCAGACGCGACAGCCGGTCGAAGCCGATGGTGGAGCGCAAAAGGGGCGCGAAATCGAACTGTGTCATGACCCTATCCTCCTGTGAGCGATGGGATTTCTGCGGTTTTGCCGGGCGACCCCAAATGGGCATCCCCGGTCGCAGGTGAAGATAGGAATGCGCCGCGCCGCTTCAAGCCCCAAAAACGCATTTGCGTTTTCCCGCGATCGCGCCGAAGATTTTGAGGTGGAAAGGGGTTGTCCATGTCCGCAGTCGAAAACGAATTCAACGAGCCCGAGCGCACGGTGCCGTTTTTCGGCCGGACCTACGACGAGACGATGGGGCTGCTGCTTTCGGCGCGCCACTACGTCGCCAACGTCCAGCCCGGCGAATTCAGCCAGATCGAACCCGGCGAGCGGCTGCATTTGAATTGCGAGGCGCTGCGCTTGACCACGCGGTTGGCGCAAGTGATGGCGTGGCTGCTGGCGCAGAAAGCCTTGGCCGCCGGCGAGATCACGCGCGAAGAAGCCCAACACGACGCCTATCGGCTCGGCGCGCACGCTTTGTGCCTGACCGACACCGACGCGCGTGTCGCCGCAAACAGCAAGAAACTCGGCGCCTTGATGGCGCAGAGCCGCTTGCTGTTCGAGCGCGTGGCGCGCCTCGACCGCCAGCTCGACAGCTGAACGCATCCCGCCGCCGACGGGCGCTCAAACAAAAACGGGTGCTGTTGCCAGCACCCGTTTCAACCGTCGCAAGGATTCTGCGAAGCGGTTTATTTCTTGGCGGCGGGGGCCTTCTTGGCGGCCGGTGCGGCAGCCTTGGCGGCCGGAGCTGCGGCGGCCTTCGGGGCGGCCGGGGCGGCCGTGGCCTTGCCGGTCGGCGACGGGCCCGACGGGCCGGCCTTCATGCCCATGCCGGCGAAGCGCTTGTTGAACTTGGCGACCTGGCCGCCCGTGTCCATCATGCGCTGCTGGCCGGTCCAGGCCGGATGCGTCTTGGGGTCGATGTCCAAACGCAGCGTGTCGCCGGCCTTGCCCATCGTCGAGCGCGTTTTGAAGCTCGTGCCGTCGGTCATCACGACGTTGATTTCATGGTAGTCAGGATGGACATTGGCCTTCATGGAACGCTCCGGGATTTCCCCAAACAGGACCGGGGCCGCCAAAGGGCACCCCGTTTCAAGACGCGCGCTTATACAGGCTTGTCCGCCCGCTTGCAAGGCAACGCAAAACGGGGTTCGTCGGCCCCCGCCAAGCCCCTCTCGACCTTTTGCGGAAGCCATGCTAATTCGCGGGTCGAATTGATCTTTTTCGGGGGACCGCATACGCGCATGGACGACAGCGAATTCGCCCTTGTGGCCGACCGGACCTTGGTGCGGCTCGCGCAGAATCTCGAAACCGCCCTCGATGCCGACGATCCGGACATCGATCTGGCGCACGGGATCTTGACGGTCGAACTCGCCGACGGGCGCACCTTCATCGCCAACAAGCACCAACCCACACGCCAGATATGGCTGTCGTCGCCGGTGTCGGGCGCGTCGCACTACGCCTACGACGCGGCCGCCGACGCGTGGCGCTCCACGCGCGGGGCCCAGACGCTCGACGCGCAATTCGGCGCCGACCTTGCCGAATGCGTCGGACATTCGGTGGCCCTGGCTCGGGGTGGGGGCTAGAGTGGCGCATCCGATGGCCGATCCTCGCTCCTCCACCGCCCCGCGCCCCGTCAGCCGCAATTTCCGCATTCTCCTGCGGCTCGGCGGATTCTTGCGCCCCTATCGCCTGCGCATGGTTGCCGCCGCCGTGGCGCTCACGCTTGCGGCGGGCTCCGTGCTCGGGCTTGGCAGCGCTTTGCGCTGGCTCATCGACGCAGGGTTCGCGAGCGGCGATGCGGGCCTGCTCGATGCCGCCTTGGGCGGGCTTGTGGGGTTCGTTCTGCTGCTCGCAGGGGCCACCTACGCGCGCTCCTATCTCGTGACCTGGCTCGGCGAGCGCGTGACGGCCGATCTGCGCAAGGCGGTGTTCGCAAGCACGCTGCGCCTGTCGCCCGCCTTCTACGAAGCCACGCGCACGGGCGAGGTCGTCTCGCGCCTCACGGCCGACACGACCGCGATCCAGACGATCGTCGGCTCGACCGCGTCGATGGCCCTGCGCAACGTGCTGCTGCTGGTGGGCGGCATTGCGATGATGGCGATCACCTCGCCGCAGCTCACGATGATGGCGCTGCTCGTGGTTCCGCTTGTGGTCGCTCCCATCATCTTCTTCGGGCGCCGCGTGCGCGCGCTCAGCCGCGAAAGCCAGGACCGGCTCGGCGACGTGGGTGCGGACATCGACGAAACGCTGAACGCGATCCGCACGGTGCAGGCGTTCAACCGCGAACAGGCCGACGGCGACAAATTCGACGCGCGCGTGGAAGAAGCCTTCGGCGCCAACGCGCGCCGTGCCGCCGCCCGTTCGGCGATGATCGGGCTTGTGATGCTGCTCGTTTTCGGCGCCGTCGGGTTCGTTCTGTGGATCGGCGGCCATGGCGCGCTCAAGGGCGAGATCACTGTCGGCCAGCTCAGCGCCTTCGTGTTCTACGCGATCGTCGTCGCAAGCGCTTTCGGCGCCATTTCGGAGTTCATGGCCGACATGCAGCGGGCCGCCGGTGCCTCCGAACGCCTGTTCGAACTGCTCGACAGCCGGCCCGACATTGCGCGGCCCGCAACGCCCGCGATTTTCCCGGCCGGCCGCGGCGGCGCGGCGTCGTTCGAGAACGTCACGTTCCGGTATCCGTCCGCACCCGACCGCGCCGCACTCGAAGATCTTTCTTTCGCGGTGCGCGAGGGCGAGACGGTGGCGCTTGTCGGCCCGTCGGGGGCGGGCAAGACGAGCGTGTTCCAATTGCTGCTGCGCTTCTACGATCCGCAGATCGGCGCCGTGCGGCTCGACGGCGTGGATCTGACCAAGGCCGATCCTGCCGACGTGCGCGCGCGCATCGGCCTCGTGTCGCAGGAGCCGACGATCTTCGCCGCCGACGTCGTCGAGAATATCCGCTACGGCCGTGCGGGCGCGAGCGACGCCGAGGTGATGGCGGCGGCGCGCGCGGCCTATGTCGACGAATTCGCCGAGCGTTTGCCGCAAGGCTGGAACACGTATCTGGGCGAGCGCGGCGTGCGCCTCTCGGGCGGCCAGCGCCAGCGCATCGCGATCGCGCGTGCGCTTGTGCGCGATCCGGCCTTGCTGCTGCTCGACGAGGCGACGAGCGCGCTCGACGCCGAGAGCGAGCGCTACGTGCAAGCCGCGCTTGAAAAGCTCGGCCAGGGCCGCACGGTCGTGGCGATCGCCCACCGTCTTGCCACGGTCGTGCGCGCAGACCGGCTCATCGTGCTCGATCGCGGGCGCAAAGTCGCCGAGGGGCCGCATGCGCGCCTGGCGGCCGAAGGCGGGCTCTATGCCCGGCTTGCCGCCCTGCAGTTCAATGTGGGGCCGGTCGATATCGGCCCCATCGATGCCGATCCGAAGTCCAACTATCGCAAGGTGGCGCCATGAAATCGGTGCGCATGCGCGCAGTTTTGGCCGCAGCAACACTCGCCGTATTGGCGGCGTGCAGCAGCGGGCCCACCGTGAGCCAGCGCAACCAGGTGCTGCGCCCGACCGAGATCCTGTCCGACCAGGATTTTGCGGTCCCCGTCGAAAGCGGCCTCACCACGCTTTTGCCGGTCTATTCGAACGTGAAGCTCGTCGAAGCGCATCCCGGCATCAAGCGCGCCACGATCGCGATCCAGACGCCGACGCGCGACGCCTTTGCCGTCTTCGACGCGCTGAAAACGTCGCTGGGCCCGCGGCTTGGCGAAGGCGGCGACGCGGCGTTGCTGGTGCCGCAGTTCCTCTCCCAGCAGGACATCGACCGCCACCAGCTCGGCCCCGATTTCGCGCGCTGGACGATCGACAATTGGATGGTCGGCGGATCGACGCGGCCCGTGACGCTGCGCGATGCGGGGACGCCGGTTTCGTCCTTCTCGGTGCTCGACGCGCTGCTCCTCTATCTTGCCGACCGCCAGCAATATCCCGATCTCGAGGAAATCCAGCTCGTCGGCCACGGGGCGAGCGCGCGGCTGATCCAGCTTTATGCCGCCGTCGCCAAAGGGCTTGCGGCCCCGCGTGCGGCCGGCATTCGCGTGCGCTACGTGGTGCTGTCGCCCGAATCCCATCTCTATTTCGACGACAAGCGCGCGCCGCGCGCCGACGCACCTTTCGCACCCGTCGAGCGCGAGCGCTGTGCGGGCTACCAGCTGTGGCCCTACGGCACGGTGGTGGCCCCGGCCTATGCGGCAGGCCAGCTCCCGCGCGACATGGCGACCCAATATGCGGCGTCTGACATGCTGCTGCTGCGTGCCGAGCGCGAAAGCGACGGAACCGACCGCGGCTGCGAGGCGATGGCGCAGGGCCGGACCCGCGTCGAGCGGCTGGGCACGCATCTGCGCCATCTTGCGGACTTCATCGGCGGGGCTCCGGCGGGCGTGCGCAGCGGCATTGCGCGCGGCGCCGACGGCAGCTTGCGCGGCATGCTGACCTCGTCGTGCGTGCGCGAAGTCCTGTCGGGGGCGGCGGGCTGCTAGGTCCGATGCCGGCGCGTCAGCCTTCTTCGGCCCGGTAGCCCACGCCCGGCACCGTCGCGATCAGACGCGGCTGTGCCGGATCGGTTTCGATTTTCTGGCGCAGCTGGCTTACGAAAACGCGCAGATACGCGACGTCTTCGACATGTGCGGGGCCCCATATCCGCGTCAGAATCTGGCGATGCGTCAGAACGCGGCCGACATTTCGGGCCAGCAATTCCAGAAGTTCGAATTGTTTGGGGGTGAGTTTGAGCTTTTGCCCATCGCGCGCGGCGTCGTGGGCGGCGGCGTCGATGGCAAGATTGCCCAGGCGCAGCGCGCCTGCGACCTGCCCCGTCGCCGCGCGCGCGCGCAGGCACGCGCGCAAGCGCGCAAGCAGTTCGCCGATGGCGAAGGGTTTGGACACGAAATCGTCCGCACCCATGTCGAGCGCCGCGATCTTCCGCGTTTCGTCGTCCTGCGCCGACAGCACGATGATCGGCAGCATCGAGGACTGGCGGATCTGCCCGATCAGCGTGATGCCGTCGGTATCGGGCAGGCCGAGATCGACGATCGCGATGTCGGGGGATTCAGCTTTGACGGCGCGAAAAGCGGCCGCCGCCGTTTCGGCCGAAACGACGCGGTAGCCGGCCGCCTCCAGCGCGTGGCGCAGAAAGCGCTGGATCTGCGGTTCGTCGTCCACGACCAGAACGGCGGCGCTCAAGGGACACCTGCCGGGTCGGCGGCCGCGAACGCGAACACGAACTGCGTGCCGACGCCGTCGGCCTTGGGACTCTCGACGTCGATAGTACCGCCGAGCGCGCGCGCAATGTCGCGCGCGATCGTAAGGCCAAGGCCGGTTCCGCCCGGCCGCGCATCGGCACCGCGGAAAAACGGATCGAAGACGCGCTCGATATCGCCGGACGCAATGCCCGGTCCGTCGTCGGCCACCGCGATGCGCAACTTCGTATCGTCGGCCCAGATGCGCACCGCGATCGCCCGACCGGGGGGCGACACGCGCGCCGCGTTTTCAAGCACGTTGAAGATCGCCTGTTCGAGCAGCACGGCGTCGGTGCGCAGCAGCGGTGCTGCGTGCGCCGAGGTGCACGCAAAACGCGCGGCGGGGAAGGCGTATTGCGCACGCGCAATGGCCCCTTGCGCGATGTCGTTGGCGTCGGCCCAATCGACGTTCGGTTCGATGCCGGATTTGAGCCGCGTCATGTGCAGCAGATTGGCGACGTAGCGCGCAAGGCGTCCCGCCTCCTCCTCGATCGCCGCCGCGAGTTCGCCGCGCGCGGCGCCCGATAGTCCGCTGTCGAGTTCCCGCAAGCTCGACGCGGCCCCCAGAATCGTGGCGAGCGGCGTTTTGAGGTCGTGCGACAGCGATGCGAGCATGGCCGCGCGCACATTCGCTTTTTCGGCCTCTTCCTTGGCGCTGCGCGCCGCTTCGCCCAGAAGCGCGCGCGCGGCGGCAAGTTGGCCCTGCAGCAGCATGGCTTCCAGCACCGCGTCGGGGGCGTCGTTCGCGGGGCGAAATCCGACCACGGCATCGCTTTCGGCGAGCCGCACGAACACGAACGCGTTGCCGGCCCATCCGGGCACGGTGCGGCTTTCGCGCGTGCCGTGGCGCCACGCGCGGTCGGCGGCCTGCATCTCGACCGCGTCGAGCGCCAGGTTTTCCGGCATGCGGTGCACGACCGCCAGCCGGTCGTCGCGCCAGCGCAGCAGGACGGCGGCTCCGGCAGCCGCCGCGAGATGCGCGACCGTCAGGCGTTCGATCTCGCTCGCGTCGCGCGAAGCGGCGATTTCGGCCGTGAAGGCGGCAAGCCGCTCGAGGGCTGCGGCACGCGCCGCCGCCGTCTTGGCTTCGGCGCGCACGTGGCTTGCGAGCCAACCGGTCGTCGCGGCGGCAAACAGAAAGACGGCCAGCAGCAGCAAATCGGCGGGTGCGGCGACGCGCAGCGTGTGCACGGGTTCGATGAAAAAGAAATTGTAGGCGACGAACGCGCCGAGCGACGCGGCGATGCCGCCCGACAGCCCGAGTTGCAGAGAAGCCGCCAGCACGCCGAGCAGAAACAGAAGCGGCAGGCTTGCGGCCGGCAGGAATTCCGAGGCGATCGAACACAGCGCCGTGACGGCGGCGACGATCGCGGCGGCTGCCCCGACAGCGGACAGAGGGGAGGGAAGGCTGCGCATCGGCATCTTGTGTGCGGCAGGGGCGCTTGCTTTGTCCACCTTCTTTACGGGTTCTTTACGCACGCGCCAGGCAATCCGCATCGAATCTTTACGCCGCACCGGCGATCTTGCGGATCGTCGCCCGCCATTTCCCGGGCGCAGGGAGCCGCCATGAATGCCGCCAATCGCACCTCCGCCGTTTCCACCGCCGCCGCGACGCCGGCGGGGTTCTGGGGCCTCACGCTCGGATCGATCGGCGTCGTCTACGGCGACATCGGCACCTCGCCGCTCTACGCGTTCCGCGAGGCGATCCTGGCCTCGGGCGGCACCGCCGATCCTGCGGCCTTGCGCGAACAGGTTCTGGGGCTTCTGTCGCTGATCGTGTGGGCGCTCGTGATCGTCGTCACGCTCAAATACGTCTTCGTGCTGCTGCGCGCCGACAATCGCGGCGAAGGCGGCACTTTGTCGCTGGTTGCCCTTGCCCAACGCGCGCTTGGCGGTTCCGCTCCGGCGGTCTTCGTGATCGGCGCCCTTGGGGCCGCACTCTTTTACGGCGATGCGCTGATTACGCCCGCGATCTCGGTTCTTTCGGCGGTCGAAGGCCTCAAGCTGATCGCGCCCGAACTGGCGCCCTTCGTGGTGCCGACGACGGTTGCGATCATTCTGGCGCTGTTCGCCGTGCAGAGCCGGGGGACGGCCGCCGTGGCGGATTGGTTCGGGCCGATCACGCTCGTCTGGTTCCTGGCGATGGGCGCGGGCGGCCTCGTGCACATCGTCGACGATCCGGCAATCCTGGCCGCGGCCGATCCCTCGCATGCGGCAGGCTTTCTTGTGCGCAACGGCGCGGTCGGTTTCGTCGTGCTGGGGGCGGTGTTCCTGGCGGTGACCGGGGCCGAGGCGCTTTATGCCGACCTCGGCCATTTCGGCCGCCGCCCGATCCAAACCGCTTGGCTGTTCGCGGTGTTCCCGGCCCTCGTCACGAACTATTTCGGCCAGGGCGTGCTCGTGCTGCAGAATTCCGAAGCGCTCGAGAATCCGTTTTTTCTGCTCTATCCCGAATGGGCGCTGATCCCGATGGTGGTGCTGGCGACGATGGCGACCATCATCGCGAGCCAAGCGGTGATCACGGGCGCCTATTCGCTGACCCGCCAGGCGATCCAACTCAAACTGCTGCCGCGCATGCGCGTGCTGCACACGTCGCACGAGCAAGCGGGCCAGATCTACATGCCGCTCGTCAACGCGCTGCTCGCCGTTGGCGTCGTGGCACTGGTGCTGGCGTTCGGCAGCTCGTCTTCGCTTGCCAGCGCCTACGGCATCGCCGTGACCGGCACGATGTTCTTCACGACGATACTGGCCGCCACCGTCGCCGTGCGCGGCTGGGGCTGGCCGCTGTGGCGCGCGGCCCTGCTGTTCGCGCCGCTGATGGCGGTGGATATGGTTTTCTTGGGGGCAAACTTGGTCAAGGTGCTCGAAGGCGGCTATGCGACGATTCTCGTCGCGGTGTTGGTGCTGGTCACGATGCGCACATGGCGCAAGGGCGCGCAGCTGCTGGCGCAGAAGGATCGCGCTGCCGAGATGCCGCTGGCCGACCTGCTCGCCATGCTCGAGCGGCGCCCGCCTGCCCAGACGCCGGGAACGGCGGTGTTTCTGACGGCGCATCCCGACATGGCGCCCGTCGCGCTGATGCACAGCCTCAAGCACTTCAAGGTGCTGCACGCGCACAACGTGATCTTGACCGTCGCCACGGCCGACGTGCCGCGCGTGCCCGATGCCGACCGCGTCAAGCTCGTGCGGCTGAGCGGCAACTTCACCGCCGTCACGTTGACTTTCGGCTACATGGACGAACCCAACGTGCCGCGCGCGCTCGCGCTGTGCGCGCCGCTGGGCTGGGATTTCGACGCGATGTCGACGTCGTTCCTGGTGTCGCGGCGCGCGCTGAAGCCTGCAGCCGACAGCCCGTTGCCGCTGTGGCAGAACCGGCTTTTCATTCTGCTCAACCGCAACGCGGCCGGTGCGACCGACTATTTCCGGATCCCGGCCGGCCGCGTGGTCGAGATCGGCACGCAAGTCAATCTGTAGGCCGCGTCAGCCCGCCACGATCAGCGCCCAATAGCGGCGGGACCGCGCCAGCCCGTGCCGCGAAATCGCGGGCAGTTCGAGATTGGCGCGATGCGGCGGCGAGGCGACCCACAGATCGAGCGCCTCGCTTTCGTCGGCGGCACCCACCGCGAGATTTTCGGCGACGATGCGCCACGCCGTGCGCGTGGCTGCCGCCCGCTCGCCGAGATCGCGCCCTTGCCCGTCGCGATGGTCGAGGCGGCCGCGCGCCTCGTTGTCGGCGGCGATCGCGGCTGCGACCGCCACGAGGCGCGTGTCGGGTGCGGTGACTTGCAGGCCGCGCGCACGGCGGAATTCGGCGAAGCCCGCATCGAAGGCCGGGGTTTGCGCTGCGGCCGGGAGGCCGAGAAAGCAGGCACCCGCGACCAAGAAGCGCCGCCGCGGCATCGGCCGCTTCATCGATTCGTGAGCCGCAATTCGATGCGCCGGTTGCGCCGCCAGCCGACCTCGTCGTCGCGCTCGTCGATGGGCTGGAATTCGGCCATGCCGGCGGCCTGCAGCCGGTCGGGCGGCAGACCGTTGGCCATCAAGAAGCGCACGACCGAAATCGCGCGCGCCGACGACAATTCCCAGTTCGACGGAAACTCGCGCGTGGCGATCGGCCGGCGGTCGGTATGGCCCGTCACCTGCAGCACCCAGTCGATTTCCTTGGGGATGCGCGATGTGGTGTCGCGCAGCACTTCGGCCAGACGCTGCAGCTGGCGCCCGCCGTCGAGTTCGATGGTGGCGGCCCCCGAGGCGAACAGCACTTCGGACTGGAACACGAAACGGTCGCCGACGATGCGCACTTCGGCGCGGTCGCCGAGCGCTTGGCGCAGGCGGCCGAAGAACTCCGACCGGTAGCGGCTCAGTTCTTCCACGCGGCTTGCGAGCGCCAAGTTCAACCGCCGCCCGAGATCGACGATCTGCGCCTGCGCTTCGGCCGATTTGCGTTCGGACTCGGCGAGGATCGCTTCGAGGCGGCGCAATTGCTCGCGCAGTTCGGCCGTCTGGCGATTGAGCAGGGCGACTTGCGCCTGCGCTTCGCTCGAGACGCGCCTTTCGGCCGTCGCGGATTCTTCGGCGGCGGCCAGGCGCCGCTCCATTTCGAGCCGCATCGAAGCGAGCGCTTCAAGCTCGCGCAACTGCATCTCGACCTTGGCGCGGTCGGCTTCGATCGTCTTGTTGGCGTCTTCGAGCGCCTTGGCGCGTTCGGCCGACAGTGCCGTTGCGGCCGCGGCTTCGGCCTTCAGCCGGTCGGTTTCGGCAAGGCTCGCCTGCAATTCGGCCATGACGGAGTCGAAGCGCGCGCGGATGTCTTGCGTCTGGCGGCGTTCGAGGGCGAGGGTTGCCGCAAGCTCCGAGATCTGCGCCGACGCGCGCGCCAGCTGGTCGTCGCGCCCGGCGATCACGTCCTTGAGATAGAACTGGAAGACAGCGAACACCATCATCACGAACACGACCGCGATGACGAGCGTCGCGAGCGCATCGACGAAACCCGGCCATACGTCGATCGTGCGGACGTGCCGTCGCGAGCCGCCGCGCATCGGGCCGCTAGCTCCGCGGCTCTTCGGCGAGGTTGGCGATGGTGCGCGCCAACAGCCGGATCTCGTTGCGGATGTCCTGCGTCATCTGCAGGCGGCCGGCGCTGCTTTCCTCGACCATGCGCGCGAGCGCCAGATCCATGTTGCGGATATGCAGGCGCGTGGGCTCGTCCATCGCGGCTCCGCCGGAGCCGCGCGGCGCTTCGGCCATCTTGACGAAGGCGGTGCGCAGCTCGATCTGGCCTTCGGCGAGTTTCAGCAGCAATTGCTGCTCGGCCTTCATCTGGTCGGCGAGTGCGCCGAGCCGGTCGATGAGCTGCAGGCTCGCCCCCGCAGCCGCGGCGCGCCCGTCTTCGGCGCGCGCCATCGTGCGCTGCAGATTCTCGAGATTGTCGGCCGTCGTTTCGAGCAGCGCTTGGATGAAGGCGGGCACGGTTTCCCCGCCTTCGCCGCCGCCGATCGCGCCCGACGACAGGCGCGTTTGCGCCGACAGCCATTCTTCGAGATCGTTGTAGAAGCGGTTCTGCGCCTGGCCCGCCTGCAGATCGCAGAAGCCCAGCACGATCGAGCTTGCAAGGCCGAACAGCGACGTGCCGAAGGCGGTACCCATGCCGGAGAGCGGCGCTTTGAGGCCGGCCTGCAGATCGTTGAAGAGCGTGGCCGTATCGGTCGAGGCCGAGAGCGTGGAGACCACGCCGCCCACGGCCGCCACGGTCTGCAGCAGGCCCCAGAACGTGCCGAGCAGGCCCAGGAAGATCAGCAGGCCGACGAGATAGCGCGACAGGTCGCGGCTTTCGTCCATGCGGCTGCCGATCGAATCGAGCAGCGAGCGCATCGAGGCGGTCGAAAGACTGAAGCGCCCGGTGCGCTCGCCCAGCATCTTGGCCATGGGGGCGAGCAGGCGCGGCGGCTTTTCGTTCGAGAGGGCCGGGCGGTTAGCGCGGAACTTGTCGATCCACGCGATCTCGGCGTTCAGCGAAACGATCTGGCGGAAATTGAACAGGATGCCGAGTGCCAGCACGCCGAGGATCAGGCCGTTCAGCGCGAGGTGATGCTGGAAGGCTTCGGCAATGCCGTCGAACAGCAGATAGACCACGCCGCCGACGGCGGCGAGGAACAGCAAGGTGCGAACCAGAAAACGTGTCGGGCGGCCGATCGGCTGGTCCATCGCGGCGCTCGCTTTTCAGGTCTCGGCGTCTAGCGGCGGATCAGCAGCACATCGACGCGGTCGGGCGGTCCGTCGCTTGCCCGGCCAAGGGCCCGCACGTCGATGCGCGTGGAGGCGATGCCCTGCTCGATCAGATAGCCGCGCACGGCAAGCGCCCGCGACAGCGACAGGCGCCGCGCTTGGCCGCCCTGGTCGTCGCCGCCCGAGGCAAAGGCCTGCAGCTGCAAGCGTGCACCCGTATCGCGCTGCATTTCGTCGATCACGCGCGCGAGCGACGGGCGCGCATCGGCCGCAAGCTCGGCTCCGCCGGCAGCAAAACCCAGACGCGCGACCGGATCGGTCGCAGCGCGAGCGGCCGGTGCCGCGGCGACTTGCGCGGGTGCCGCCGGTGCCGGGGCGGGTGTTGCCACGGGTGCCGGTGCGGTCGGAGCCGTTACGGGCACGGGCACGGGCGCAGGCGTCGGGGCGGGTGCCGGAGCTGCCAGGGGCGTGGGTGCCGGAGCCGGAGCCGGCGCAGCGATCGCAACCGGCGGCGGCGCGATGGCAGCGGGCGCCGGTGCGCTCGGCGCCGCGGCAACCGGGGGCGGTACGATCGTCTGCGGTGCCCGCATCACATTGGCCGAAGGCGGCGGCGGCGGGGCGCTCGCCATTGCGGCCGGCGCTGGCGTGGAAGAATTGAGCGTCGGCGCGGGCGGGCGCGGAGTGCCGCTTGCCGCCGTATTCGCAGCCGGATTTGCGGCCGGCGGCGGTGCGATGGCCTGCGGCGCTGCAGCCGTTGCGGGCGGCGGTGCGGGTGGCGTGCCGAGCGGGTTGGCCGGCGTGGCGGGTACGGGGATCGCGGTCGAGGGCGGGGCGTCGCCGAAGGTGGGCGGTGCCGCGGGCGGCACGAAGCCGTCGGCGGGGGGCGGCACGAGGGGGCTGCGCGTAACCGGGGTCGTCGGGGCGGCGGCAAGCGGCGTCGGCGCTTGATTGACGAGGGGCGCGCGCGGCGGCGTGAGGCCGGCGGCCGCGGCGGGGCCTGCGGCGCTTGGGCCAGTGGCACCGCGCGGCAAGCGCAACTGCGGCGTTTCGGTTCCGGGGACCGGCATTTCGTCGAGGACGGACCAATCGACCTCGACGCTCGGGCGCGGCTGGCGCAGTTGCTGTTGGGCGGCCAGCGGCGTTGCGGCGACGGCAAGGCCCAAAGCCAAGGCGCTTATGGCCGGAATGCCCAAAGTCGGGATGAAGGTGCGGGGGATCGGATGTGCGCTCATAAGGGCCTGACCTTACCCCGATGCAGCGGCGGCAAACAACGGCTTTGCGCGCCGCGCGGGCTCAAACCTGGGGAGAACTCGACCCACCCGCTTCGCGAAGCAATTTGCCAAGACGGTCGAACAATTTGGCATTGCCGGCCACGACATTGCCGGTGGCCAGCGCATCCGGCCCGCCGTCGATGTCGCCGGCAAAACCGCCGGCTTCCTTGATCAGCAGCAGGCCCGCCGCGATGTCCCATTTCTTGAGGCCGATTTCGAAAAACCCGTCGAGTCGCCCGGCTGCAACGTAAGCCAAATCGAGAGCGGCGGCACCGGCCCGGCGCACGCCCGCCGTCTCGGCGATCGTGGCGGCCAGCAGCTTCAGATAATGCGGATGGTCGCCCACGCCGCGGAACGGCACGCCGGTGCCGATCAGCGCTTCGCCCAAATCGCGGCGGCCCGAGACACGCAGGCGGCGGTCGTTCAAGAAAGCGCCGCGGCCCTTCTCGGCGAAATAAAGCTCGTCGGTGACCGGGTTGAACACGAGCCCGGCCAGGATCTCGTCCTTGTGGACGAGCGCGATCGAAATCGCGAAATGCGGGATCGAGTGCAGGAAGTTCGTCGTGCCGTCGAGCGGATCGATGATCCAGCAATGGTCGGGGTCCTTGCCCGCCACCGCCCCGCCCTCTTCGAGCAGGAACGAATAGCCGGGCCGCGCCTTCTCAAGCTCGCTGCGCAAGGTGCGTTCGGCGCCGAGATCGGCAGTCGACACGAAGTCGCTCGGTCCCTTGACCGAGACCTGAAGATGTTCGACCTCGCCGAAATCGCGCACGAGATTGCGCCCGGCCTTGCGCGCCGCGCGTTCCATCACGTTGTAGAGGGCTGAGCGGGCGGTCGGGCGCATTTAGTCTTTGGCGCGCTCGACATAGGCGCGCTCGGCGATGTTCACGACCACGCGCTCGCCGGCCGCAACGAAGGGCGGCACGCCGATCTTGACGCCGTTGTCGAGCAGAGCGGGCTTGTAGGACGAGGACGCCGTCTGGCCTTTGACGACCGCGTCGGCCTCGACGATCGTGCAGATCGCCGTGACCGGCAGCTCGACGCCGACCGGAATGCCTTCGATGAACTGCACCGACACGACCATGTTGTCGGTGAGGAACGCCGCCGGATCGCCGATCATCTCTTCGACGAGCGTGACCTGTTCGTAGGACTGGTTGTCCATGAACGTGTACTGTTCGCCTTCTTTGAAGAGATACTGCAGATCTTTCTCCTCGACGCGCAGCAATTCGCACGTTTCGTCGGAGCGGAACTTCATGTTCGATTTGGTGCCGGTTTTGACGTCGCGCACTTCGATCTGGTTGAAGGCGCCCCCTTTGCCCGGGCTCACGATATTGTGCTTGATGACGCGCCACATCTTGCCGTCGACTTCGATGACGTTGCCCGCACGGATGGCGCTGCCGATGATCTTCATTCTAATATCCGCCGAAATGTCCAGGGTTCGGGAAGGGCCGGGAAACTAACGTGGGTTCGCCCGCTTGGCAACCGGGAAACCCCGGCATCAAAAGGAAGCGCTTGTGAGCTGGTTTGCCCGTCCGCGCGACATCGACACCAAGGTGCATGCGCGCTTGCCCGAAAGCCTGCGTGCAGCCAAGCGCACGGCCTGGGCCGACGCCAACAAAGGCGGGCAGGCGGTCGATTCTTTTCTCGAAGGCCCGTGCCTTGCCGCCGACGGCACGCTCTATCTTGTCGATATTCCGTTCGGGCGCGTGCTCGCAGTGTCGCCGGCAGGCGCCTGGCGCGTCGTCGTCCAGTACGAAGGCTGGCCCAACGGCCTCAAAGTGCGTACCGACGGCACGTTGCTGGTCGCCGACTATCGCCGCGGCCTCGTTGCGATCGACGCGAGCACCGGCGCTGTCGAAACCGTGATGGCAACCCAGCACAGCGAGAGTTTCAAGGGCCTCAACGATCTCGCTTTGGCGCCCGACGGGTCGGTGTGGTTCACCGACCAAGGCCAGACCGGTCTGCACGATCCCTCGGGCCGCGTCTACCGGCTTGGGGCGGACGGGGCGCTCGCGCGCATTCTCGGCAATTGCCCGAGCCCCAACGGCCTCGCCTTCAACCGGGCTTGCACGCATCTTTACGTCGCCTTGACGCGGGCGGGCCAGATCTGGCGTGTGAATGCCGATCCCGGCACGCTCGGCGCCAAGACGCAGCTTTTTGCGCAACTGCCCGGCGGCGTGTCGGGCCCCGACGGGCTCGCGGTCGACGGCCAGGACCGCGTGATCGTGTGCGATCCGGGTCAAGCTTGCGCGTGGGTGCTGAGCAAGTGGGGCGAGCCGTTGTTCCGGCTTGTGAGCTGCGGCGGCCGCGCGATCACCAACGCCGTGCTGTGCCCCGACGGCCGCACGCTGTATCTGACCGATTCCGATACGGGCCAAGTCTTGGCGGCGGAGTTGCCTGCGTGAGCGAACTTTTCGTTGCTGCGTTTTTTCTGGGCCTGCTGTTCAACGTCGTTCCGGGTGCCGTGTTCGCCGAAACGCTGCGCCGCGGCCTGCGCGGCGGCTACGGCCCGGCCTTTGCCGTGCAAGTGGGCTCGCTCGTGGGCGACTTCACCTGGGCCGTGCTGGGCTTGGCCGGCGCGGGCGCCCTGTTCGCGCTGCCGCATGTGGAAACGCCGCTGGCCCTTGCCGGTGCGGCATTGCTGCTGTGGCTCGCCGCCCAAAGCGTGCGCGACGGCTTGGCGCCGGTTCCCGTTTTCGATCCCAACGAACCCGCAGGGGTCGCCGACAAAACCGGGATCGCGGTGGGGGCGGCCATGTCGCTGTCGAACCCGATGAACATCACCTATTGGGCGGGCTTGGGCGGCACCATCGCCGTGCTCGCGCCGGGCCACGCAGGCTGGCAGCCTTTTGCCGTGTTTCTGGCGGGCTTCATGGCGTCGTCGCTGCTGTGGTGCTTCGTGTGCGCAGGCTTGGTCGCCGCCACGCGCCGCATGATCGGGCCGTTTTTGTGGCGCACGCTCAATTTCGGCTGCGCGGCGGGCTTGGCGGCTTTTGCCGCACTCGTCGTGGCGCGGCTATTCGGGTTGGAGATCTGAAAACGGTGCGTCAGATCATGCGGCGGCGCAGCCACGCGCTGAAACGCTCGACCGCGATGACGAGGACAAAAATCGCGATGATGATCGTCGAGGCCTCGGCGTAGCGGAACAGCTCCATCGAGACCTGCAGTTCGATGCCGATACCGCCTGCCCCGACGAGACCCAGCACGACCGACGATCGCGTGGCTTTTTCGAGGCTGAACAGCGACGTGTTGACCATCGAGGGCATTGCGGCGGGCAGCACGGCCGCCGCAATGATCGACACGCGGCCTGCCCCGATCGCGCGCAGCGCTTCTTGCGGGTTGCGGTCCGCCTCTTCCATCGCTTCGGCGAAAAAGCGGCCGCAGAAGCCGATCTTGTCGATCATGATCGCAAGCGTGCCCGCAAACGGCCCGAGCCCGACCGCAACGACGAAAACCAAAGCCCAGACAAGGTCGGGCACGGTCCGGAACAGCGCGATCAGGGCGCGCGCGGCATGGTAGAAAACCGGGTGCGGCGTCAGATGGCGCGTGGCGAGGATCGCGAGCGGCAGGCTCAGCACCACGCCGGCCGCCGTCCCCACCAGGGCCATCTGGAACGTTTCCAGCAGCGCCCAGCCGACCTTGGCCAGCCGGTCGGGCGAGGGCGGGAACATCTCGCCCACGATACGCACGATATTGGGAATGCCTTGGACGAATTCGGTCGCCGAAAATCCGGTCCCGCGCAGGGCCGACACGAACAAAGCGCCCGCCGCCACCCACAGCACGAAGGCAAGCAAGCCCGGCCGTTCGAAGCGCGGCGGCAGCGCCGAGACGCTGCGGTCAACCATAGAGGCCCTTCAGATCTTCGGCGCGCAGGCTGTGCGTGGCCGCGTCGATTTCGATGCGGCCCGCGCGCAACGCGACGACGCGGTCGGAAAACTCGAGCGCATGCGCAAGATTGTGCGTGGTGTACACGAAGGTGAGCTTCTCGCGCCGGTTGAGATCGGCGAACAGCGCCATGACTTCCGCACCGGCCGCCGGATCGAGGCTTGCCGCCGGTTCGTCGGCGAAAACGATCTCGGCCTGCTGCATGAGGGCGCGCGCCACCGTCACGCGCTGCGATTGCCCGCCCGACAGCCGGTCGGCCCGCCGGGATGCGACATCGGCCAGCCCCACCCGTGCGAGGCACGCGAGGGCTTCGGCGCGCAAGCCATCGGGGGCGAGTGCCTGCGACCACAGAAGCGGCGGCCAGAGCCTGGCGGACTCGCTGCGGCCCAGCGCGCCGTGGATCGTGTTCGAAAGTGCGCTGAGGCGCGGCACCAGATTGTGGCGCTGGAAAACAAAGCCGACCCGCGCGCGGAGTTCGCGCAGCGCCGAAGCCGGCGCACCGACCAGTTCGCGGCCGAACAGCTTGATCGACCCCGCATCGGGCTCGATCAGCCGCAGGCAGCAGCGCAGCAGCGTCGATTTGCCGGCGCCGTTGGCGCCGAGCAGGGCAACGGACTCGCCTTTTCGCACGGCAAACGACACGTCCGAGAAAACCGGCTTGTCGGCGCCGAAGCGCTTGGCAAGGCCGGTCGATTGCAGAACGGTCGCGGACTGGACGCCCGCCGACGGATCGGGCGCCGGACTCGCAGGCGGCTGCTGCAGCCGCGCTGCGCGTTCGGCATCCAGCAGCATCGGCTCAGTTTCCGACGAATTCGCCGAACTGGGTCTGGCCGATCGTGCGGTACATCTTGCGCACGTAGTTGTAGTCCGCGTCGCGGATCGACGGCACCCACGACATGCCCTTGAACTTCACGTTGTCGCCTTCGCCCGCCAGGATCGCTTTGGTCATTTCGGCCGCGTTGTCGGCGATGCCTTTGCGCAGGCGTTCGACGACCGACGCATCGACATGCGCGCCCGCCAGAATGAGGTCGAGCGGCAGGTCGCGGCCGCGCGCGATCACGAAATAGGGCGTGGCCGGATCGCGTTCGACGAGACGCTGGAAGTCGGTGTAGTTCATGCCCATCGCCGCAACGTCGCCGCGCTTCAGCGCTTCGAAGCCGACATTGGCCGACACATGCGTGATCTGGAAGTCTTCGCGCGGATTGAGGCCTTGATCGGCCAGCACCTGCATCGGCCCCAGATGGCGCGAGGTCGAGCCGATCGCCCCGAATGCGACCTTCTTGCCCTTGAGTTCGGCCACTTCGGTGATGCCGCTGTCGGCGCGCACGACCACGTTGGCGTAGTAGTCGGTGCGCTGCAGCGCGATGACCGGCACGGCGTTGGTGCGGGTGCGGAACACCACGTATTCGGCAGGCCCGGTGAAAACGAGATCGACGCGCCTGGCGTTCATCGCCTCGACCGCCGCCGTGCGGTTAGTGACGGCGAAAAACGAGATCTTGAGGCCGGTCCGCGCTTCGAGGGCTTTCTGGAACGGTCCCCATTCGCGCTGCAGATTCTCGAGGCCGACGACGTCGGTCACGGCAAAACGCAGTTCGGCAGGCGCCTGCGCTGCGGCGGGTGTCGCGATGGCGGCGAGTGCGGCAAGGGCCAGGAAATGGCGGCGGATCATGTTCGGTCCTCCCGGAACGGTGCAGTTATTCCGCCGTTCATCGCGCCGGGGCGTTGCTTCGGCGTGACGTATCCGTGAGTATTTTGTGACCTTCGCGCGGGGCAAGCAAAAAACCGTAACTTTCCGCCGCTAGGAACATGCGATCCGATCCGAGGAACCCACACATGCACGCGACGCGTATCGTCAATGCCCGCATTCCCGCTCCGGA
The DNA here is from genome assembly GCA_027490975.1 of Rhodospirillaceae bacterium. GTDB lineage: Bacteria > Pseudomonadota > Alphaproteobacteria > CACIAM-22H2 > CACIAM-22H2 > Tagaea. The sequence continues at coordinate 13,783 of JAIXXA010000108.1, read as the reverse complement.
CGGAGCGCCGGTCGATGCCGAGATCGAAATGATCGACGGCCGATTCGGCGCCGCCGGCGCCGACGCGCAGATATGGGATGCGCGCGGCTTGCTGCTGCTGCCCGGCATCGTCGACATCCACGGCGACGCGTTCGAGCGCCAGGCGATGCCGCGGCCGGGCGTCTTTTTCGCCGATGACATCGCGCTGTTCGAGACCGATCGGCAACTGGTCGCCAACGGCATCACGACGGCGTTCCACGCGCTGACCTGGTCGTGGGAGCCGGGCTTGCGCAGCACCGAGCGCGCGCAGCGTTTCGTCGATACGCTCGACCGCATCCGGCCGCATCTGGCGTGCGACACGAAACTCCATTTGCGCTGGGAGACGTTCAATCTCGACGCGCTCGACGCGGCGCAAACGTGGCTCGGCAGCGGTCGCGTGGCGCTGCTGGCCTTCAACGACCACACGACCGGCATGCTGAAAGCGGCGCGCGGGCCTGCGCACGCCGCCAAGGTCGTGGAGCGCACGGGTTTGAAGGCCGAAGAGTATGCGTCGCTCCTCGATCGAATTGCGGGCTTCGCGCCCGACGTTGCAGCCGCCAACCTGCGGCTCGCAGCGGCCGCGCGCGCTGCGGGCATTGCGATCGCCAGCCACGACGACCGCACGCCCGAAGACCGCGCCGCATTCCGCACGATGGGGTGCCGCATATCGGAATTTCCGCTGACGCGCGCCACCGCCGAGGCTGCAAAGGGCGCGGGCGACCACGTGATCATGGGGGCGCCCAATGTGGTGCGCGGCGGCAGCCATCTGTCGCTGGTCTCGGCCGAAACGTTGGTGCGCGCAGGCCTGTGCGACATTCTGGCGTCGGACTACTACTATCCGGCTTTGCTGCAGGCCGCGTGGCGTTTGGGCGGCGGGGCGGCGGGTTTGGCCGAATTCTGGCCGCTGATTTCGGAAAACCCGGCGCGCGCCGCCGGTCTTACCGACCGCGGCACGCTCGCAGCCGGCAAACGCGCCGATTGCATCGCCGTCGACGTGTCGGGCGCACTGCCGCGCGTCGCGGCAACCTTCGTCGCAGGAAGCTTGGTCTACGAAGCCGCGTATCTGGGGCGGCGCGCGGCCTAGCCGTCGCTCGGCGTATTCGCCTTGATGGCTTCGGCGAATTCTTTCATCGCCGCAGCGGGGCCCTTCGGGTGGTTCCATACGGCGTCGCTGACCGCGAGGAAATCCGCCCCCGCCGCCACCAGCGGCCCGCAATTTTCGGGCGTAATACCGCCGATCGCCACGCACGGGACCGTGATCGTCGCGGCCCAATCTTCGATGAGATCGACGGTCGCTTGGCCTTTGGGCTTTTCTTTGGTCTTCGACGCGAAGAAGGCGCCGAAGGCGACGTAGTCGGCCCCGCCGTCGGCGGCTTCGAAGCCCAGATCCATCGAATCGTGGCAGGTGACGCCCAAGATGCGGTCCTTGCCGACGATGGCGCGCGCCTGGGCCAGCGTGCCGTCTTCCTGGCCGATATGCACGCCGTCGCAATCGAGCTTGGTCGCAAGATCCGGCCGGTCGTTGATGAGGAACGCCACATTGTGCTTGTGCACGATCGGCATCAGAACCTTGACCGCTTTGGCGAGCGCGGCGTCGGAAGCCCCCTTCAAGCGCAGCTGGAAGCTGGCGACGTCGCCAGCCCCCAATGCTTCGTCGAGCAGGGGTGCGAACTTCGCCGGATCGAGTTCGGGCGGCGTGATCAGATAGAGTGCCGTGCGTGCGGGCAAGCTTGCGGTCCTCAGCTCTTGTAGATGTCGATGATCTTGCCGAGCAGTGCGAGCGCGTCTTCGCGTTTGCGCTGGAAGGCGTTGCGCCCGATGATCGAGCCCGTCGCCCCGCCGTTGCGCAAGGCCGTCACTTCGGCCAGCAGTGCGGCTTCGTCCTTGGCTTCGCCGCCCGAGAACACCACGAGGCGGCGGCCGTTGAAGCAGCTCTGCACCACATGCGCGATGCGCTTGTCGAGCGTCGAGATATCGACATTGGCCTTCTCGTAGGCGGCTTTGGCTTCGGGCTGCCACAATACGTTCGTGGGCGGCTTCACCTTGATGATGTGGGCCCCCAAGAGGGCCGCGAGGTGCGCCGCATAGGCCGTCACGTCGAGGGCCGTTTCGCCGGCCTTGTCGAGCTTGCCGCCGCGCGGATAGCTCCACATCACGGTCGCGATGCCGACCGACTTCGCTTCTTCCGACAGCTCGCGGATTTCTTCCATCATCGCGAACTGGTCTTCGGCACCCGGATAGATCGTGAAGCCGATGGCCGAGCAGCCGAGGCGCAACGCGTCGCCCACCGACGCGGTCACGGCCTGGTCCTTGATCGTGGCAAGGCTGTTGGACGAATTCATTTTGAGGATCGTCGGGATCGCACCCGCAAACGTGTCCGCCCCCGCCTCGAGCGGGCCCAGCGGGGCCGCGTAGGCCGAGCAGCCCGCGTCGATCGCGAGCTGGTAGTGGTAGTGCGGATCGTAGGCGTCGGGGTTGGGGGCAAAGGAGCGCGCGGGGCCGTGCTCGAATCCCTGGTCGACCGGCAGGATCACGAGCTTGCCCGTGCCGGCGAGCTTGCCGGTCGAGAGGATGCGCGCGAGATTGGCCTTGGTGCCGGGATTGTCGCTTTCGTAGTTGGCGAGGATCTTCTTGACCTTCTGGGTGATCTTCACGGGGCCGCACTCCTGATCGGGGACGAATAGACAATCGATAGACTAGGGGGGCTTCTAGCCCGCGTCGGCCCGTCTTGTCGAGAGGGCCAAAGCGCCGCATGATCCCCGCCCGAAAACCGGAGGAAACGCTTCATGCTGCTGCATCTGCAAACCTGGCCCGAGGTCGAAACCTATCTCAAGCGCTCGACCGCCATCATCGTGCCGATCGGCTCGACCGAGCAGCACGGCCCCACGGGCCTCATCGGCACCGACGCGATCTGCGGCGAGGCGGTGGGCCGCAAACTCGGCGAGACCACGAACACGCTGGTGGCACCCACGATCGCGGTCGGCATGGCGCAGCACCATCTGGCCTTTCCGGGCTCGATGACCTTGCGCCCGTCGACCCTGATCGCGGTCGTGAAGGACAATGTCGAGAGCCTGGCGCGCCACGGTTTTTCGCACTTCTATTTCGTGAACGGCCATGGCGGCAACGTGGCGCCCTTCAGCGCTGCGTTCTCGGAGATCTACGCCGAAGCGTCGCTGATGCGCGCCTCGAACCGCCCGAATGTCCGCTGCCGTCTGCGCAACTGGTACGATTCGGGGCGCGTCAAAGAGATCAGCCGCGAGCTTTATGCAGGTGCCGAAGGCAGCCATGCGACCCCGTCGGAAGTGTCGCTGACATGGGCCGTCTATCCGGAGGCCGTGCGCCGCATGAAGCTCGAGCCCGAGATCGCCCCGCGCGGCAGCTTCACCGATGCGGCCGACTATCGGCGCAATTTTCCCGACGGGCGCATCGGCTCGAACCCCAACCTTGCTTCGATCGAAGCGGGCCAGCGTCTGTGGGATGCGGCCGTCGCCGACCTCGCCAAGGACCTTGCCGAGTTCGTGGCGGAGCCTGCGTAGCGCGCCGCAGGGCGATTCGTTTTGTCGTGCGCGCTGTGGCATACTTGCGGTCGAAATTCCTCCGCGAAAAGGTGAATTGCCATGACGCCCGACGAAAAGAAAATGATCGGCGAGCTGTTCGAGCGCATCGCCAAGAACCAGGAACCGGCCGCGCAGAAAGACCGCGCGGCGGAAGCGTTCATCCGCGAGGCGGTGCAGCGCGATGCAGGCGCCGCCTATACGCTTACGCAGATGGCGCTCGTGCAGGAGCACGCGCTCAAGCTCGCCGACGAACGCATTCGCGAGCTTGAAGCCCTGCTCGGGCCCGCCGCCAATGCACCCGCAGCGCCCGCCAAAACAAGCTTCCTCGACGGGCTGCTGCCGAATTCGCCGTGGGCGCGCAAAGGCTCGGTGCCCGCAACAGGTGCGGGCGCCCAGCCGATGGTGCGCCCCGGCATGTTCGGCCAGAATGCCGGTGCGCAGGCGGCGGCCCCCCAGGGTGCCGGACAAGGCGGCTCTTTTCTGCGCTCGGCTTTTGCGACGGCCGCCGGTGTGGCGGGCGGGCTCATGCTTTTCGAAGCCGTGCGCGGGCTGATGGCGAGCGAGCCCGGCGGGGCTTTCCAGCAATCGGCGCAGGCCGCCAGCCCGGCTGCCGAGACTCCGGCGTCGGCCGAAATGGCCCCGAACGAAATGGCGCAGGCGTCCGAGCCGGCCTACGAGGATCCGGGCTACCACGACGTCGCCTCGAACGATGCGGGCTACGACGATGGCGGCAGCTTCGGGGGCGGCAGCTTCGGCGGCGGCGACGATTTCGCCTAAGCGGCGCGTGCCGCGCCGCCGGGCAGGATCGCGGTCGCGCACAGCCCGCCTTCGCGGCGGTTTTCGAGCGTCAGGCTGCCGCCATGGGCGGCCATGATCTGGGCCGAGATCGCAAGACCCAAGCCCACGCCGGCCGGGCGCACGGCGTTGGGATGCGTGCCGCCGAACGGTTCGAAGATCGTCGCGAGCCGTTCGGGCGCGATGCCCGGCCCCTGATCGAGCACGCGGAAACCGGCTCCCTCGGTGCCCATCTGCAGCGTCGCGGCAACCACGCTGCGGTGCGGGCCGTTGCGCACCGCGTTCGACAGAAGATTGACGAGCACCTGCAGAAGGCGGCTGCGGTCGCAATCGGCGCGGCACGGCTCGGTCGGTAGGTGCAGTTCGATTTCGACCGATTTGGCCGCCGCATCCGCCGTCGCCATGTCGACCGCGTCGCGCAGAATCTGTTTGAGGTCGCTGCTCTCTTTGGCGAGCGCTTTGCCGTCGAGTTCGAGGCGCGACAGATCGAGCAGCGTGCCGATCATGCGGTGCAGATGGTCGCCCGCCCGGTGGATGATGGCGAGATTCTCGCGCGCGCGTTCGGGGATGGCGCCGCCGTAGCCGAGCCGCGTCATGTCGGCAAAGCCGATCACCGCGTTGAGCGGCGTGCGGAATTCGTGGCTGAAGCGCGCGAGCAGCAGCGTTTTGGCGTGCGCCGCATGCTCGGCGACGGTGCGCGCGTGCTGGGCTGCGTCGCGCGCGACGGCAAGTTCGGCGGCGACCGCGTTGATGCGGCGCAGCTCGCGGTCGGCCAGATACGCGGTCGTCCAGATGAGCCCGGTCAGCGCTGCGAACGCGAGCAGGGCGGCCAGCACCGTCAGGCGGATTGCGGACGGGAACGGCTCGCGCCAGGCCGTCGCGACGACGGTCAGCGGAAAGCCGAAATTGGCATGCCAGGCGACGATGCGCGCCGGCGCGCCGGCAGGATCGCCGCCGAGGTCGCCGGTGCCGAAATTCGCCCGCGCTTGCAGGCGCCGCTGCGCCCAGATATCCCGCACGTCCTGCGCGTCTTCGTCCGTTCGGCCGTCGTCGTCGGCCAACAGGCGGCCGTCGTTGCGAAACAGATATATGCGCACCTTGGGTGCCGCCGCATCGGCGGCGAGCGCCGTTCGCAGCGCTTCGAGCGGCACGCCGACGACCACGGCGCCGGCGAACCCGCCGTCGGCGTCGCGGATGGCGCGTGCGAAGGGAATCACCGTCGTCTGCAGGATGCGCGAGCGGAAGGGTGCCCCGAAACTGTAGGCGAGCGAGGCATCCGCGCGCAGGGCCTTGAAAAAATCGTATTCGCCGAACGACTGGCCGACCGCAAGCCGCGGTTCGCCGGCGGCGACGATCGTGCCGTTTGCGTCCTGCACCATCGCGCCGCGAACGGTGGCATTGCGCACCGTGGCGCGGTCGATCGCGCGATCGGTCGCGGCATCGGGCTGCAGCGTGCCGGCGACGAGGTCGATATTGTCGGCGACGAAATCGAGATGGGCGCGCACGCTTTCGATCGTCAGATGCAGGCTCCGGTTCGCCTGGAACGCGGCCAGCGTCGTGTGCTGGCGCAGCGCGTTCGCCGCCTCGCGGAATTCGGCGGCCAGAACATACGCCGCGCCGAAGGCGACCACGAACGTCGCCGTCAGCCGCAGGAACATGCGCAGCGACATTGCGCGGCGCGCAGGCGGGGGCCGATGCGGGGCCGGGGCGACCTGCCCGGTCACGCCGCGCGCACGCCGTCGAGGAAGCCGTCGACCTCGCGTTTGAGAAGTGCGGCCTGGTCGGTGACCTGGGCCGCGCCGCCGCGCACTTGGGTTGCCACGTGGCCCGTGTCGGAAGCCGCTTTGGTCACGCCCGCGATGTTCGACGACACCTCGGCCGTACCGGCTGCCGCCTGCTGCACGTTGCGCGCGATCTCCTGCGTGGCCGCACCCTGCTCTTCGACGGCCGAGGCGATCGCGGCGGCGATTTCGCTGAGCGTGCGGATCGTGCCGGAGATGGCGCCGATCGCGTCGACCGTTTCGCCGGACGCCTGCTGGATGGCCGCGATCTGGCCCGAGATCTCCTCGGTTGCTTTGGATGTCTGGCTCGCGAGGTTCTTGACCTCCGAGGCGACGACGGCAAAGCCCTTGCCGGCATCGCCCGCGCGTGCCGCTTCGATCGTCGCGTTGAGGGCGAGCAGATTGGTCTGGCTTGCGATGTCGTTGATGAGTTTCGTCACGTCGCCGATCTTGGCGGCGACGGCGACAAGCGTCTGCACGGTTGCGGTCGTCTTGTCGGCCTGATCGACGGCCGTTTTGCTGATGGTGGCGGACTCGGCCACGCGGCGCGAAATCTCCAGGATCGAGGCCGACAGCTCTTCGGCCGACGACGCCACGGTCTGCACGTTGGTCGAGGCCTGCTCGGATGCGGCGGCGACGGCAGTCGCCCGGTGGCTCGTGGTTTCGGCCGTCTGCGTCATCGCGGCGGCGTTCGCCTGCAGCGCTTCGGCCGAGTTCGACAGGCTCGCGACCACGCTGCGCGCGCTCGCGTCGAAGGCTTGCGTGAGCTTGGCGATCGCGGCCGCACGCGCCTCGCGCACCGCGCGCTCTTGGGCCGCCTGCGCTTCCAGCCGGTCTGCGCGCGCCATGCTGTCCTTGAACACCTGCACGGCTGCGGCCATCGCGCCGATCTCGTCTTTGCGGCCAAGGGCGGGGATGCTTGCGTCCATGTCCTTGTCGGCAAGCCGCTTCATGGCCGCCGTCATCGCGACGATGGGCTTGCTGACCGTTGCCACGAGGAACAGATAGCCCGCGATCGCGAAAGCGACGGCGCAGCCGACAAGCGTCGCGATCTGGAAGCGCACGATGCCCATCGTGTCGGCCGCATTGCGGGTCGACCGGGTCGCTCCCGCTTCGTTGATTTCGACGATCTTGCCGAGCGCCTGGTCGGCTTCGGAAAAGATTGCGATCTTCGACGCCCAGTTCGCGGCGGCCGCCGCGGCGTCGCCGGCACGCGAAAGCGCCAGCGACTCCGGGGCGGAGGCGGCATAGGCGGCAAAGGCCTGGGCGAACGCCTCGTAGAGCGTTTTTTCTTCGGGCGAGGAAATCAGCGGCTCGTAGGCCGCGCGATGTTTTGCGATCTGCGCCAGCATCGTTCCAATGTCGGCGTCGGTCTGCGCTTTTTGCGCCGGCTCGGCGATCAGGATATGCCGTGCCACCAGCGTGCGATGGCGCGCCAGCGCGAAGCGCAGATAGCCGGCCTCCTGGACGCTCGGCAGCCAGTCGCGGCTCACTTCTTCGGCGACACTGTAGACTTTGTCGATGCCGCGCAGCGCAAAACCGCCGGTGAGCGCGATCGCAAGGAACAGAATTCCGACGGCGCAGGCGATTTTCGCGCCGATTTTCGCGTCGGTTATCGTGGAGGCAAGACCGGGCATCGCTGAACCTCATCGCAGGGGGTGTTTTGCGAATGTGTCGGACAATCCTAAATTCAAAGTTAAACAATAGAAAGAATACTATCTAAGAAAGCAGATTATTGGTTATTTGGTTTTCTAGTTTACACGTTTATGGCGCATCGGGGGCGCGGAGCTTGAATTGTCGGCGCGTATCGCCCAAATAACCGTGACGAAGTTGTAAAAGCTTAAAAACCCAAAAACCAGAATAACAGAAATAATCGAAACCAGCACTAACGCCATGAACTTACATAGTTTTTTCTGTTGCCTTGATCAATTGCAATAATCTAGAATCCTTCAAATCCAAAGTTAAGGCAGATAATCTCATGTTGAAACAATGAATAAATCCGAAAAAAAGGTTGGGTTGAACTTCTCGGTTACGCCCGAAGTTCGCCGACGCTACAAGCTTTTGTGCGCTCAGCACGATATGTCGCTGGTGCAAGCTCTGGAGCGGGCACTTGTGCTGCTGGAGGCCGACTTGGCCGCCACCCAGGGCGGCAAGCAGCCGTAACGAGGCGGGCGACGATGCGGGCCGCGCGGCACTGCGGCCACCGCCATATCGATTGAAACGACGCCTACCCGTTCGGATAGGCGTGCTGGTGCCCGGATGGATCCATGACCATGCCGTCGGCACCGAGATAGCTCGGCCCCACCGGCACTTTGCCGGCCCCGCCCGGGATATCGAGCACATAGACGGGCTGCGCCAAGCCCGACAAACGCCCGCGCAAGGTCCGCATCAGGCTCTGGCCTGTCGCAAGGTCGGTGCGCAGATGGGCGGTCCCCGGCGCTTTGTCGGCATGGTGCAGGTAATAGGGTTTGATGCGGTTTTTGGCCATCGTTCGGAACAGCGCTTCGAGCGCTTCCGGCGTGTCGTTGACGCCCTTCAGCAGCACGGTCTGGCCGACCAGCGGAATGCCCGCATCGGCCAGTTTGGCGCAGGCCGCGATGGCGGCGGGCGAAAATTCGTTGGCGTGGTTGGCGTGCACGGCGAGCCACACGGCCTTGGGCTGTTTGAGCGCCGCCGCGACCGCATCGCTCACGCGGGCGGGATCGGCGACCGGAATGCGGCTGTGGATGCGCAGCCAGTCGACATGGTCGATCGCGGCAAGCTCGGCCAGCAATTCGCCCAAGCGCCGCGGGCTCAGCACCAGCGGATCGCCGCCCGTCAGGATCACTTCGCGGATCGCCGGCGTGGCTCGGATATAGGCAAGCGCGGCTTGCGTTTCGGCCGCATCGAGTGCGGCCCCGCCGGGCCCGACCATCTCGCGCCGGAAGCAGAAGCGGCAATAGACCGCGCACGCATGCGTGGGCTTCAGGAGGGCGCGGTCTTTGTAGCGATGCACGACCCCTTTGACGGGGCTGTGCGCATCGTCGCCGATCGGATCGGCGTTTTCGCCGTCTTGCGTTTCGCGTTCGCGCGCGTCGGGCACGTATTGGCGTGCGACCGGATCGGCGGGGTCGTCGCGGTCGATCGTGTCGCGCACGTCTTGCGTGATCGCGATCGCGTAGCGTGCGGCGACTTCGGCCAAAGCAGCGTCGGCGGCGGCGTCGGCGCCGATCAGGCCGTCGCGCGCGAGATCGGACAGGCTGCGCAAGGTGCGGGGCTGGTTGCCGTCCATCAGAGCACGCCCGGTTCGCCGAAACCTGCCCGTGCGACCGGCGCCCAGATCACGTCTTCGATCTGCGTCGCACCCGTGGCCAGCATCACGAGCCGGTCGAAGCCGAGCGCGATGCCGGCCGAGTCCGGCAGCCCGTGTTCGAGGGCGGCCATGAAATCCTCGTCGATCGGATAGCGCTCGCGGTAGAGCTTGGCTTTGAGCGCCTGGTCGGCCTCGAAGCGGCGGCGCTGTTCGCCCGCCTGCGTGAGCTCGCCGAACGCGTTGGCAAGCTCGAGCCCGCACACGTAGAGCTCGAAGCGGTCGGCCACGCGCGCATCGCCGGGCTTGGCGCGCGCGAGGGCCGCCATCGCGATCGGATAGTCGGTGAGGAAGGTCGGCCGTTCGCGGCCGAGCTTGGGCTCGATGTATTCGAAAAACAGGCGGAAGAAAAAATCGTCCCAGCGGTCGCCTTCGTGCGGCACTTGGGCGAGCGGGCGGGCGGCGGCGGCCAAACGGTCGAGGGCGCGCGGCGCGTCCTCGGGGTCGCTCGGATCCGGGCTTGCGGCCAGAATGTCGAGCCCGCAATGGCGCGCGAACGCCTCGGCGACCGACAGGCGCTCGAACGGCGCGCTCGGATCGGCCCACGCATTGCCCCACACGAAGCGCGCAACGCCGGCCGCGGCGGCGGCGGCGCGCAGCAGGTTTTCGCAATCGGCCATCAAGGCGCGCGTGTCGCTTGCGGCCCGGTACCATTCGAGCATCGCGAATTCGGGATGGTGGGTGGCCGAGCGTTCGGAATTGCGGAAGCAGCGCGCCATCTGCCACAGGCGCGGCACGCCCGCCGCCAGCAGCTTTTTCATCGAGAATTCGGGGCTCGTGTGCAGATAGAGCCGCCGGGTGAGCCGCTCGCCCGGATCGCGCAGCACGGTCTGGAACGCCATCAGATGCGGCTCGAGGCCGGGCGAGACCTGCAAAGACGGCGTTTCGACCTCGTCGAACCTTTCGCTCTCGAAATAGGCGCGCGTGGCGCGCAGCATCGCCTGGCGCACGCGCAAATTGTCGCGCTTCTTGGCAAACCGATCCGGCCGCCACCACGCAGCCGAGATGTCAGCCATAGAACTGCGTTCCGTGGCGCAAGGCCAGCGCCTGCACCGCTTGGCGGTGCGGCCCGTCGTAGGAAATGGCGGGCAGGTCGGCGCGCAGGGCTTCGAACGCCATCGCCGTGTCCTGGCCGCAATCGAGCGCGATGCTCTCGAGCGCGTCCGGAAACTCGAGTTCGAGCAAGGCGGCGATTTCCGCGCACCATTCGACGCCGGCGGCGGCAGGCGCGATCAGCACGGCGCGCACGCCGCGTTCCTTGGCGCGCGCCAGATATTCGCGCGCATCTGCGAGCCCTTGGATGCGAACCGGTTCCATGGCCTTGAAACTACGCGAGATGGGCCGCTTGCGCAATCCGGGTCAGGCGGCGGTGCCCTTGCCTTGGAAAGCCCGGGGCAGCATGCGGCGCAGCGTGGCGTCGCCGAGCAGATAATGGTGCATCAAGGCCGCCGCCGCGTGCAGGGCCGCCACGAACATGATCGCGTTGGCGAGCAGTTCGTGCACTTCGCGCGCGCTGCGCGCAAAAGCACGGTCGCGCGCCCAGGGCGAGGCGATTTCGAAAAGGCCGAACAGCGAGACGGGCTCGCCGCGCGCGAACGACAGCACGATGCCGGCAACCGGAACGGCCAGCAACAGCGCATAGAGCGCGAGATGGCCCACCGCCGCCGCACGCGCCAGCCACGGGTCGAGTGCGCTCGGGATCGGATCGGGCTGCGGCCCCGACCGGCGCCAGGCAAGGCGTGCCGCAAGCAGCGTCAGCACGCCCAGGCCCGACCACATATGGGCGAGCTTCAGGCCCTCTTCCATCGTTTTGGGGAACAGATCGAGCGTCTGGCCCAGGAGCCAGCCGCCGAGAATCAAAATGGCCGAGAGCCAGTGCAGGGCCTTGGCGACCGCACCGTAACCGTCTGGGGTGTTTTGCATGCCGAGCAAGGTAGCAGATTTGCCCTTGCCCGGCACGCGCCGTCATCCGGCGTTACAAGAATCCGTCAGCCGAGCTTGGCCATCGCGATGGCGGTGTCGGACATGCGGTTCGAGAAGCCCCATTCGTTGTCGTACCAGCTCAGCACGCGCACGAAATTGCCTTCGAGCACTTGCGTCTGGGTGAGGTCGAAGGTCGAGCTTGCGGGGTTGTGGTTGAAGTCGCTCGACACGAGCTCTTCGGTCGTGGTTTCGAGGATGCCCTTGAGGCGGTTGGCGCTCGCGGCGATCACGGCGTTGTTGATCTCTTCGACCGTGACGTTGCGCTTGGTCACGAACTTGAAGTCGATCAGCGACACGTTGGGCGTGGGCACGCGGATCGACGTGCCGTCGAGCTTGCCCTTGAGTTCGGGCAGCACCAGGCCCACGGCCTTGGCGGCCCCGGTCGAGGTCGGGATCATCGAGAGGGCGGCCGCGCGCGCGCGGCGCAGATCCTTGTGCAGCGTGTCGACCGTGCTCTGGTCGCCCGTGTAGGCGTGGATCGTGGTCATGAAGCCTTTTTCGATGCCGAAGGCTTCGTTGAGCACGAAGGCGACGGGGGCAAGGCAGTTCGTGGTGCAGCTCGCGTTCGACACGATCGTGTGGCCGGCGGCGAGCTTGTCGTGGTTCACGCCGTAGACGACCGTGAGATCCACGCCGTCGGCCGGGGCCGAGATCAGCACTTTGCGGGCACCCGCTTCGATGTGCTTGGCGGCCTGTTCGCGCTTGGTGAAGATGCCCGTGCATTCCATCACGATGTCGACGCCGAGTTCCTTCCACGGCAGCTTGGCCGGATCGCGCTCGGCCGTGACCTTGATGCGCCCCTGGCCCACATCCATCCAATCGTCGCCGGTCGAGATCGCGTGCGGATAGAGGCCGTGCACGGAATCGTGCTTGAGCAGATGCGCGTTGGACTTCACCGGGCCGAGATCGTTGATGCCGACGACCTGCAGGTCCTTGCGGCCCGATTCCGCGATGGCGCGCAGCACGAGGCGGCCGATGCGCCCGAAGCCGTTGATTGCGATTTTGATGGCCATGTCGATTGTCTCCTTCAGTGTAAAGCGGGGGCGGAGCCGAACGCGTCGGCAAGCAGCGTCGAAAGCTGCGGGTTGGCAAAATCGGCAACGGCGATGCGGGCGCCGGCCGCGCGCAAGGCGGCGGCGTCGAGCCCGGTCGTGAGCCCAACCGTTTCCACGCCGGCGGCAACCGCCGCGGCAATGCCGGCCCGCGAATCTTCGAAGGCGAGCGCTTGCGATGCGCTCACACCGAGCCGTTCGAGCGCCGTCGTATAGGGCAGCGGATCGGGTTTGCCGCGCGCCAACTCGTCGGCGATGACGATCGTGTCGAAGCGTGCATCGAGTTTGAGCGCTTTCAGCATCAGCTCGGTATTGGGGCGCATCGCGTTGGTGACCACGGCGGTGCGCAAGCCCCGCATCGCCGCCCAGGCGAGCAGAGGTCCGAGCCCCGCGGTCGGCTTCAGCTCTTCGACGCGCGCGCGGAACAGCCGTTCCTTGCGCTGCGACATTTCTTCGGCGTCTTCGCCGGGCAGCAGCCACGCCATCGTCGCGGCGTTGGCGGCCCCCATGATGCGCTGCTTGTAGGTCTCGAGCGTGATCGACTTGCCGAACGGCGCGAGCAATTCGCCGTAGGCGGCGAAATGCAGCGCGTCCGTATCGGTCAGCGTGCCGTCGAGATCGAAAAGCAGCGCGGTTCGCATGCTAGATCGATTTCTTGGCGGCCGCCGCGACCGCTTCGGCGGTGATGCCGAAATGTCTGTAGAGCTCGGGTGCGGGGGCCGAAGCGCCGAAGCCCGTCATGCCGACGAAAGCGCCCTTGCCGTCGATGTATTTGTCCCAGCCCGCGGCAAGCCCCGCTTCGCACACGATGCGCGGCGTGCGCGACGGCCCCAGCACGTCCTTGCGGTACTTGGCCGTCTGGCGGTCGAAGGCTTCGAGGCACGGCATCGACACGACGGCGGCTTGGATCCCTTCGGCCGCGAGCAGTTTGCGCGCGTCCATTGCGATGGCGACTTCCGAGCCCGTGGCGATCAAGGTCGCCTGGCGCGTGCCGCCTTCGGCCTCGGCCAGCACGTAGCCGCCTTTGGCCGTGAGGTTTTCGCCCGTGTAGGCGGTGCGAAGCGTCGGCAGATTCTGGCGCGTGAGGCACAGCACGCTCGGGCCGTCGTCGCGCGCGATCGCGATCTGCCAGGCTTCGAGCGTTTCGACCGCGTCGGCCGGGCGCAGGGTCCACAGATTGGGGATCACGCGCATGGCGGCGAGATGTTCGACCGGCTGGTGCGTGGGCCCGTCTTCGCCGAGGCCGAT